>DASZMZ010000197.1:0-10094 GCA_035551455.1 Candidatus Sulfopaludibacter sp. | reverse complement strand
AAGTCAGGATGAAAATCGCTGAGCCGGAGGCGCATGTCCGATACAGTCAGGCCGTCGAGCTGTCCATCCAGCACCTGGACCTCATGGCCGGCCCGTTCCAGCAGCACTTTGGAATACCCAAACTCCAACGGCAGATGGGGTTCGCGGCATCCGAAGTAAATGCTGCCGTCGAAATTCCACGGCGGGTTAATGAGCGAATAGCGCACGCAGCCCCTCCTGACCAACCAGTTGCGGCGCCGGCAGGCCGCGCGATTCCAGCAGCCAATGCAGCAGACGCTCCACGCCCGCCTGCACGTTGACCTTCGGCGCCCAGCCCGTGGCAGCCTTGAATTTGCGAGTATCGGAGACGTAGTAGCGTTGATCGCCGGGACGCCACTCCTTCAGTAGCACCGACTGCTTCTCGCCCTGCAGCCTGCCGATCAGCTCCAGCAATTCCAGCAGGCTGATGGTATTTCCAAGGCCCCCGCCGATGTTGAAAGCCTGGCCGCTCAAGGTGTGAATATTGGCGTGAGCCAGAAGAATGGCGTCCACCAGATCTTCCACGAATAACAGATCGCGCACCTGCATGCCGTCGCCATAAAGAACGATCGGCTTGCCCTCAATGGCGCGAATCAGGAAATGCGCCACCCAGCCCTGGTCCTCATTGCCCATCTGGTGCGGCCCGTAGATGCAGCTCATGCGGAACACGACAGCCGGCAGGCCGAAGGTGCGCGCATAGTCCAGCACATACTGATCGGCGGCGCCCTTCGAACAGCCGTAAGGACTGTGGAAGTCCAGCGGCCGCTCCTCGCTGATGCCCGTGCGGAGGGCGGCATCCAGCGGTTGGTATCGCGTGCAGTTCTTTTCCAATCCCAAATCGGCCAAGCCGCCGTAGACTTTGTTCGTCGAGGTGAACAATAGGGGCGGCGGAGTTTCGCGGCTGCGTATGGCCTCCAGCAGATTCAGTGTGCCGCCCACATTCACTTCGAAATCGTGCCGCGGATCCGTGAGGCTGGTAGTCACCGCCACCTGGGCGGCCAGGTGAAACACCTGCTCCGCGTGGCGTACGGCCGCCCCCAACGCAGCCGCATTGCGCACGTCCGCCACTTCCACCTGAAGATGCTCGCCGTGCTCCTGACGCAGCCACGCCAGGTTATTCTCCACGCCCGCCCGCGACAGATCGTCGTAGACCAGGACATTGCGTCCGGATTGCAGCAGCCGGTGAGCCAGATTGGTGGCGATGAATCCCGCGCCGCCGGTGATCAGAACGTGTCCCCGCCGGGACTGCGCGGTGCGACGACTGGGAGTGGGACGAGCGGCATCCCGCACGGCGTCGAGCCCGCCCTCGCACCACAGGTGAAAGAGCAGTTTGGGAACACCGTCGGCGCGCTTGAGTCCGTAGTGATAGTCGCGCTCGTCGCTGTGGCAGGAATCCCCGGCCATCGGAACCCGATCCTGTGCGGACTGCCAGTAGATCCGCTCCACCGGGGCGTCGAGCACGTCCGCTAAGGCGCGTACTTGGGCGCTCTCTTCGCCGCGCCACGTGGAGAAGCCGGTCTGCGTAATCCAGAGGCTGGGATGAACTCCCAGTTTCTCGAGGCGCTGCCGTACCGCTCCCACTTCGCTCTCCCAACCTCTCCACGGGAATTCCGCGGTGCCTGGGAAGCCGTGAATACCTACCGCGTCGATGTAGCGCAGTACGCCGCGTTCCTGCATCAGGTCAAGCCAGCGGAGATCCACCGGCCAAGTGCCGGGGAGAACGGTTTTCTTGCCACGCTGGTGCGCCCAGAATGCCGCGCCTCCAATCATCTCGCTGAAGATGCTCCAGTCCGGATCCATCCGCGAGTCCCACTCGCTGGGATTGTTGGGCTGATTCCACAGCTCGATCCAATCGAAGTACTCGCCGAATCGTGTGATCATCACGTCGATGAAATCGGCGTAGGCCTTGGGAGTCTGCGGCGGAGAGGAAAATTTAGGGACGATGCCCAGGGCTGCCGGCGTATAGAAGAAGCAGGGCAGAATATTGACGCTGCGCGCCAGTCGCGGCAGCAGCCAGGCGTACCAGCCGTCTCCTTCGGAGGAATACCAGTCTGCCCAGCAGATTCCGGTGCGCAGTTCCTGGATGTTCAGTGCGGAGAGGTTTTCGAGCACGGCCTCCACCCGCTCATACTCACCGGGGCGGAACCACTCGACCATGCCGATCACCGGGCCACGCGATTTGGAAGGCTTGCCGCGCTTCATACCATCAACCCCCGCGCGGCCAGTTCGGCGCGCGCCTCCATGCCGCGATCCTCCGCGGTCTGACCCTCCAGCCATTCGGCCAAGTCCTCCAACCCATGCGCTAAACTCACTTGCGGCTCCCACCCCAGAACTTTTTTGGCGAGCGAGATGTCGGCGAAGCAATGCCGGATGTCCCCCGCACGGTATTTCCCAGTGACGGCCGGTTCAATGTGGGAACAGCCAATCGCGGCAATCGCGCGTTCCGCCACCTGTTTCACGGTCATGGCCTCGCCGCTCGAAATGTTTATGGCGAGTCCGGCGGCGGGTGACTCCAGGGCGCGGCGACAGGCGCGCGCCACGTCGTACACGCTGACAAAATCGCGCTTCTGCAGACCGTCTTCGAAAATCAACGGCGGCTGGCCGTTGAGCACCCGAGACGCGAAATTGCTGAGCACGCCGGTATAGGGATTCGATAGCGCCTGGTTCGGACCGTATGCATTGAAGAATCGGAGCGCCACCGTGGGGATACCGTACGCTCGTCCCAGCATCAGGCACAGGCGCTCCTGATCGAACTTGGAAAGCGCGTATACGGATGCCAGTGCGGGTGTCTTATCTTCTGGAGTGGCCACTGGAATCAGGGGCCGCCCGCGTGCATCGCGCACCTCCCAATCGCCGGCCTTGAGTTGCTCGAGTGTGCGGTCGGATGCCTTGCAGATCTGCCCTTCGGCGTCGCGATACAGCCCCTCACCATAAATGCTCATGCTGGACGCAACAACCAGACACTCCACCGGATGAGTGCTCAGTAGTTCCAAGAGATTCGCCGTGCCATAGTTGTTCACGCTGGTGTACTCGGAAATCTGATACATGCTTTGGCCTACTCCAACCAGGGACACCAGATGAATGACGGCGTCCATGCCGGCGAGTGAACGGGACACCGCGTCCGAATCCCGGATGTCTCCCAGAATCAGTTCCGCGTCGGACGAGAGATAAGAGGGGCGGCGCCGATCCGGTCCATGCACCTGCGGCACGAGGCTATCGAGCACTCTGACCTTGTAGCCGGACGAGAGTAATTCGTTCGTCACGTGCGAACCTATGAATCCAGCTCCACCGGTAACTAAGACGTGTTTCGACATGCCTGCCTCACCCCCCATCTCCAGAATTTACCGCTCCTGGAACATACGTTTTAATTGCCAAAGTTAATCTGTTCGCTGAATTTAGGCGCTCCCGTTTGTGGCCGCACAAGTGTGCCGATCACACGTTTTGAACTGCATTTTCGGATGTCGTTCCGCAAACATTTTTGCCCCTCCGCGGCGTGCGGACTTACAACAGCCTGGGAGATACTCAGGCTGTGAACGCCCAAGCCGCGGCCACCGAGAAATATCGGCAGGCTGACCGTGCACTTTTGAAAAGACGGATTGGCCCGTGCCTCGCCTTGCTCGACGATGCGGAAGCCTTAGGCTATAGCCGCGCGGAGTGCGATGCCTGTCGATGGACCTGTTGGATGTTGCTCGGCAGATTCGAAGAGGCCTGGCGCGTCAGCGACCGTCTGATCGCGCACGGCTGTCCCGATCCGAACCGCCTGTGGGATGGCCGGCCCTTCGCCGGGAAGAGCGTCACCATCCGGTGCCTGCATGGGTTCGGCGACGCCATTCAGTTTGTACGCTACGCCCGGCTCATTCGCCGCGAAGCAGCGGCCGTAACCGTACAAACACATCCCGAGTTACTCGGCCTGTTCAGCCAGGTTCCTTTTATCGATCGCGCGATTACGTGGAACCAGAAATCCATCGAGCATGATCCCGCCCTCACTCAGCAAATCGAAGTGATGGAGTTGCCGCGCGCCTTCCGAACCACTCTGGATTCGATTCCGGCCGGCGTACCCTACCTCGCGGCTTCGAGAGCGGCAAGTACCCGCCAATGGCCCGGAAGCACCAGGCCCCGTGTCGGAATCCTATGGCAGAGCGGCGCGTGGGACGAAAGGCGGAATGCTTCTCTGGCGGATCTGCGGCCGCTTTTGCAGAATCGCGATGTGGAGTTCTATAGCTTCCAGCGCGGACCGGGACGCGACGAACTACTCTCGGCGGGTTACGCCGCACATGTCTATGATCTCTCTGGCGACTCGCCCAACGTCCTGCACTTCGCCGCGGATCTCACCCAAATGGATCTGCTGGTTACCGTGGATACCATGGCTGCTCATCTGGCCGGCGCGCTGGCCCGGCCGGTCTGGGTCTTGCTCCAGCGCCAGGCGGATTGGCGTTGGATGTTGGATCGCAGCGACTCTCCCTGGTATCCCACCATGCGGTTGTTTCGTCAGCACAGGCAGGGCGAGTGGGCGTGGCCCATTCGACGGATCTGCGAGGAGTTGCGCGAGTTCGCGGTGCGCTTCAAGCTTCCACCGCAATCCCGGACGGCGTGAGCAGGCGCGCGTACAAATCAATGTAGCGGTTCACCATGCGATCGGCGGAAAACGAGAGCCGGGCCCTGCGCCGGCAATCCTCGGCGTGGATTTCCCCGCAGCGTAAAATGGCGGCTGCCATTTCCTTTACGCTATTCACTTGGAATCCAGTTTTGCCGTTTTCAATGAACGTCGCCGGCGCTCCCCTGGAGAAACTGACCACGGGAGTGCCGCACGCCATTGCCTCCATGGCGGCAAGCGATGCGGATTCGGCCACTAGGCTGGATAAGACCAGACAGCGGGCGCGCGACAGGAGTTCCACCTTTTCGGCGAAACCAACCGGCCCCAGAAACCGGTGCGGGGGCGAGAGCCGTGGGAGGAGTTCGCGCTCGAAATACTGCTCATGTTCCTGGTACGGGAAAACGGAGCCGGCGATCCAGAGCGGCGTGCCCGCTTGCCCTGCGGCCTCGAGCGCCAGGTGAAAGCCTTTCTCCGGACAGATTCGTCCCAGCGCCAAGGCGAACTCTTCGCGCGGCCCACTGGAACGGGGAAAGAGTTCCAGGGGGATGCCGTTATCGATGGAATCGACGATCTGAGTGCATCGGGGAAACGTCCTCCGCTGTGCTTCGGACACACAGTTCAGTATGGTGTGCGGCCGGGAACTCTGAAAAATAGAGGCAGGGTAGTAGCTTACCGGCATGTGCAGCGTCGCCAGCACAGGGACGCCTTCCGCGGGGAGATACTCGTGATAGTCCAGTCCGTGCATGTGAACCAGGTCCACCGGCGTGCTTTCCAGCGTTTCCCGAATTGCTTCGGTCACTCGCCGGTGGACACTCACGCGTGCCCTCACGTCGAACGGCGGACAGACCTCGATCGGTACCAGCCGGCCGCAGGTCTGCGATCCCGCGCAAGCAATGACGATTGACCGGTGTCCTCGCGCGGTGAGGCCGCGGTCGAGCGCTGCCGCCACCTGCTCGGCGCCGCCCACGGCATCCAGGCTTACCGGAGCGAAGGGATAAGCGACCTGCAGTACGGTCAACACAAGCCCAAGTCCCTTTTCGCGGCATGCGCGAGAGCACGAAAGCGAGGCCCGGTCATTTGCCAGGGGAACCGCTCGTAATAGAGCGGCCCCTCGTGTGGCGGCGCTTCGAAATTGTATTGGGGCGCCGGCCGGAAGCGCTCCTCGCCAGTCTTGAACTGTCGCAGCGTCGCCGACTGCGTTCGGTAGCACGCCAACATAAGCTCCTTCCGCGTCCGTTGCTCCGGGTCCAGCGGGCAAATCGTCTCGTCGTCCGCCGGTCCGCCGAGAAACTGGCCGGTTTCAATCGTTCCCGCGTTGGCGTGGTAGGAAGTGAACTCCACAATTTGCGGCCGGTCTCCGGCGGGAAGCAAATTTACTGCGGCGTGAACGGCGAAAGCCGCGGCGTCATGATCGGGGTGGCCCCCTTCATAGGGGTGTGTCAGCACTGCCTCGGCCTGCACACGCCGGAAGTGATGTGCCAGTTCGCGAGCGATCTCCGCCAAATGAAAGCTCGCCTCCTGATCCGCGTACTCTAGCGCAATCATTGCGGACGCCGCTACGCCGCCCGCCCGCAGCGCCTCTTGTAACTCTTGCCGTCGGGCGGCGGCGTACGCTTCGCGAGTCGAAAATCCATTGGCCGCGGCATCTTTCATATCTCGCGGCGCGCCATCGGTGAGATGTAGAAACAGGATCTCGCGCATACTTCGGCACGAGCCACCCACGCCGATAGTTTCATCGTCGGGGTGCGCGGCCACAACCACGGTCCGCCGAGTCTGAAGTGAAGACGTGAGCACCGTATCGCCTGCGTAAACTCCCAGAATTGCAAACCAGAGTTGCTGCGGGTGCGCGTTTTCAGACCTCGCCGCTCCGATTGGTGAACCTGCACACCGCCGCGATTCTGGTGAGATGTCACCGTATATCTATGAAAAGGCCTCTGGCATCCGCCCTCGCTATCGCAGGCGGAGGACTGCTCGGACTGGCTGCCACGCGCCTGCGCGGCGGACGTAAGAAATCCACGGAAGACACGGCGCTCCGGCGGCTGACCGCAACGTTCATTGTTCCCGCCTGGATCGCCGCGGGATTTGCCGATTACCTCTGGCATCGCAAGACGCTCATCGAGACCACCAGCGGTCTGGAGGAAAGCGTGATGCACTCGCTGATGATGCTGGAAGCGGCGCCACCGGTGCTTGCAGGCCTCTTCCTCGAGATCAATGCAGGGGCGCTCGCATGGATGATCGCGCTGTCCATGGCGCACGAACTGACTGTCCTTTGGGACCTTGCATACACCACACCGCGGCGCGTGATCCCTGCGGGTGAGCAGATTACTCACACTTTCCTCGAATCCCCGCCTTTTCTGGTGACTGCGGCGGCCATCGCCACGCACTGGCCTCAGTTCCAGGCGCTGACCGGACGTGGAGGCGCGCGCCCCGATTACCAGATTCGATTGCAATCGCCGGCCGTTCCGCTGCCCGGCGTCCTCGCGATCTTCGCGGCGATGATTCTCTTCGGAGCTTTGCCGCACGCCGACGAATTGCGGCGGTGCGTGCAGGCGAAGCTCGCCGGCCGCACGGGAGTGGATACTCCGCCTGGCCTGCCTGAGCTCTTCTCGTAACTCGTTAGGCTACGCCACTGCCTTTCATAGCGTCCAGTCTCACGCTTGAACCAACTGTTTGCAAGCGTTCTGAACACGTCTCGTAAGCAATCCGGTTGCGACTTTCGGAACACTTGAAAAATATTGTGCGGGCTAACCTTGAAGTGCAGTGAACGACCTAATCGGAGAGAGAACCTCATGTATCACCACGTAAAAAAGCTGATGTATACCGTGCACGTCGATTCGCCAGATCCGCGATTCGGCAACATGCTGCTGGAGCAATTCGGCGGCGCCAATGGAGAACTGGCCGCCGCCATGCAGTATTCCATCCAGGGGCTGAACTGCGAAGATCCGGCTCGTAAGGATCTCTTAATGGACATCGGCACCGAGGAGCTGAGCCACCTGGAGGTGGTCGGGAACTTAGCTCGTCTCCACCTCAGAACTATGAAAACCAATGGTTCGGCGGCCGAGGCGGATCCCCTGATCGCCATAGCCGGCGGAGGCGGAGTCGGGCTCTTCAACTCCATGGGGGACGCTTGGACTGCCGACTATCTCAAGATTACCGGCGAATTGGATGTCGATCTGCGCAGCAATATCGCCGCTGAAGCCCGAGCCAAGATCGTGTACGAAAGACTGATCAATCACACCCAGGATCGCGGCACCATCGATGCGCTGCAGTTTCTGATGACTCGTGAGATCACTCATATGAAGGCATTCTCGCTGGCCTTGGAGAGTCTTGGTAAAGACCCGCTCGAGATCGGCAAAATTCCGCCCACGCCGGAGTTGGTCAATCAGTACTTCGACGACTCTACCGGCGAAGGCGACTTCGGCGATGAGAACGCACGCGGTCCTTGGAACGAGGGCAACGGCTGGCAATTGGTGCAAGCCCCGGCATTCCAGGAAATGCGATCCAACAAGGGAAGCCGCAAGAGCGCCGAATCCACCGCGGAGCAGGAAGAGACCTCGCACCGCAAGAGGCGTGCAGGTTAACAGAAGGCAAACGAGGAGGAACCACAGATGGCTACACAGGAAATGACTGCATCGCGCTCGCGCAAATCGCGGAGCTCCCAACCTACATCGATGCCGCCCAAAAACGGCAGTGCCGGCGCGAGTCCCATGAAAATGGCGAAGGCGCTCGGCTGGTTCAGCATCGGCCTCGGCGTCACTGAAATCGTGGCCCCCGGACTCCTGTCCAAGATGATTGGGACCCGCCGCCGTTCCGGGACGATGCGGCTGATGGGGCTCCGGGAGGTTGCCGCGGGTATCGGGATTTTGTCCAGCCAGCGTCCAGGACCCTGGCTCTGGGCTCGGGTGGGCGGCGATTTCGTCGATCTTGCCGCGCTCGCTTCGGCCGAACCTCGCGCTAAGGGCCGCCTCAGCACCGCCATCGGCGCGGTAGCTGGAGTCACTGTGCTGGACGCGATGTGTGCCCAAAGGTTCGCATCGGCTTCCAGCACGGTGCACTTCACCGCCAGTACGATCATCAATCGCTCACCGGACGAGTGCTACCGCTATTGGCGCGACATCACAAAGTTGCCGACCTTTATCGAACACCTGAAATCCGTGCGGATGACGGGCGAAAATCGCTCGCACTGGGTCACGCAGAGTCCCGTTGGACAGGATCTGGAGTGGGATGCCGAGATCACCGAAGACACGCCCGGCAAACAGATCTCGTGGCGCAGTCTGGAGGGCAGCCAGTTTCCGAACTGGGGCCGGGTACGCTTCGAAGAAGCTACTGGCGGGCGCGGCACGCTGGTACGGCTGCTCATGAACTACGATGCAGCGGCGCACCCTGCGGCCCCCTTTTGGATTGCTCTTCTGGGGGCCGACCCCGGCATGCGAGTCCGCCGCGATCTGCTGCGCTTCAAACAGCTCATGGAAACCGGCGAGATTGCCACCACGGAAGGACAGCCGGCGGGCAGGCGCTCCAGCATGAACTGGCTGGACCGCGCGGTAAAAATCTAACTAGGCGAGGGAGAATATGATGAAAGCAAACTGCTGGTATGGCACACACGATCTTCGGGTGGAAGACGTACCCGATCCTAAAATCTTGAATCCGCGCGATGCCATCGTGCGCGTCACGCTGACCGCGATCTGCGGCTCTGATCTCCACCTCTACGATGGCAAGATCCCCACCATGGCCGCTGGTGACATTCTGGGCCATGAATTCATGGGCGAGGTGGTGGAAACGGGTTCGGCGGTGAAGAACCTGCAGGTGGGAGACCGGGTGGTGGTTCCGTTTCCCATCGCTTGCGGGAACTGCTTCTTCTGTCAACAGGGCCTCACGTCGTTGTGCGAGAATTCCAATCCGAACGCACTTGCGGCAGAGAAATTGTGGGGCCATTCACCCGCCGGTCTGTTCGGGTACTCGCATCTGCTGGGCGGCTACGCGGGTGGCCAGGCGCAATATGCGCGCGTACCCTTTGCCGATGTGGGCCCCATTAAGATCCCGAATGGCCTCACCGACGAGCAGGTGTTGTTCCTCTCCGACATCTATCCAACCGGCTATATGGCAGCCGAGGCTTGCGACATCAAACAGGGCGACACCATCGCCGTGTGGGGTTGCGGCCCAGTCGCGCAGTTCGCGATCAAAAGTGCATTCCTGTTGGGAGCCGGCCGCGTGATCGCCATCGACCGCTTTCCCGAACGCCTGCGCATGGCCCGTCAACAGGGCGCCGAAATTATCGACTACCAGAACGAGGATGTGCTCGATGTCCTTCGCGAGAAGACCGGCGGCCGTGGGCCCGACGCCTGCATCGAGGCCGTCGGTATGGAGTCCCACTCCACCGGAATCGTGCACTCCCTGGACAAATTCAAACAGATGCTGATGATGGAGACGGACCGTCCGGCGCCGCTGCGTCAAGCGATTCTGGCTTGCCGGAATGGCGGCG
>DASZMZ010000196.1:0-56862 GCA_035551455.1 Candidatus Sulfopaludibacter sp. | reverse complement strand
ATAGGCTTCGACGGCTTTGGCGAGGGGCAAGCGGTGGCTGACGATGAAGCTGGGCTTGGCTCTGCCCGCAATGATGAGGTCGCGCAGATAGACGTTGTACCTCTTGACGGGCGCCTGTCCCTGACCGATGGTGACTCCTTTGTTCCAGAGCGCGCCCAGGGGGAAGAGGTATTCTCCCTTCTTGGCATGCTGATCCACGCCGCCGGGATCCTCATCGAAGTAGACACCGATGAGTCCGATTGAGCCCGTGGGATTGATGATCTCCGAGATCTGCCGGATGGTTTGCATGGGATCTTCCTTGTCGGGATTCTTGCGGCTGACGGCCTGATAGCCGACGGCATCGATGGCGCAATTGACGCCGTCCATCTTCTCTTCGCCGGGGCGGAGCGCCTGGGTGCGTGTCTTGTTGGCGGCGCGATGTTGCTTGATCTGTTCCACGGGATCGGACTTGGTGAAATCGATGGCGACGGCGCCGATGCCCTCGGCGCGGCGGAGACGCTCAGGGGCGCGGTCGACGACGTAGACCTCGGCAGCGCCTTTGAGGAAGGCGCTATAGGCGGAGAGGAGTCCCACGGGTCCGGCTCCGAATACGGCGACGGAATCGCCGCTCTTGACGTTGGCGAGCTCGGTGGCATGCCAGCCGGTGGGGAAGATGTCGGCGAGCAGGACGAAGTCGTCTTCGAATTCGTCGCCGGGGCGGCCGGGCAATTTCAGGCAGTTAAAATCGGCGAACGGGACGCGGAGGTACTCGGCCTGTCCGCCGGGATAGGGTCCCATGCCGGCGTAGCCGTAACCGGCGGTGGGGGCTTTGGGATTGGCGGTGAGGCAAGCGTTGGTAAAACCACGCGTGCAGTTGAAACAAAAGCCGCAACCAATATTGAAGGGCAAAACCACGCGGTCGCCAGGTTTGACGGATACGACACCTTTGCCGACCTCTTTGATGACGCCCTGATTTTCGTGGCCGAAGACGGTGCCGGGCTCGGCATTGCTGCGTTCTTCGTACATGTGCAAGTCGCTGCCACATATGGCGGCAGTGGTTATTTGAACGATGGCGTCGCCGGGGGCTTCGATTTTCGGATCGGACACTTCTTCCACGGCGACTTTGTTCTTACCTTTAAAAACGACGGCTTTCATAAATGGTCTCCTTGTCTGGGATGCAGACTGTTTTTGGAGCAGGTTTGCTTCCACGGGCGAGACGCGCTGTTAACCTAACGGATACTACGCATGGATAATCTCACTCACACGGCTATCGGCTTCTTCCTCAGCAGGGCCGGCCTGAATCGCTGGACTCCGGCAGCCACGCCCATCCTCCTGCTGGCTGCCAATATCCCCGATCTGGATGTCGTCAGTGCCGCGGGCGGCTCGCTCAATTACCTTCATTACCACCGGCACCTGACGCATTCGCTGGTGGCTCTGCCGCTGATGGCCGCGCTCTCCGTCATCCTGGTGCGCGTGGTGTGGCGGAAGCCCTTCCCGTGGCTACCGGCTTTCGCAGCGGCGTGCCTGGGTGTGGCTTCCCACCTGCTTCTCGACCTCACCAACATGTACGGAATCCGTCTGCTGCTGCCCTTCTCTGATTCCTGGCAGCAGCTTGACCTCAATAGCGTGGTCGATCTCTGGATTTGGGCGGCCCTCATTCTCGGAATCGCCGCGCCTTTCCTGGCGGGACTCGTCGGCGGCGAAATCACTTCGGGCGCACTTCGTCGCCGATACCCGTCGCGCGGCGGGGCTTTCTTCGCACTCTCGTTTATCCTGCTCTACGATTGCGGCCGCGAAGTGATGCATACCCGCGCCGTGGCCACACTCGAATCGCGGATCTATCGAGGGATTGCTCCGGCGCGCGTGGCCGCCCTCCCCGATGAAGTCAATCCACTGCATTGGCGCGGTCTCATCGAAACGACGGATTTCTACGCTGTCGCCGATCTCAATCTGGCCGGGGAGTTCGACCCCACGCGGGTGGCCGTCTTCCCCAAACCCGACCCCGACCCGGCTATCGACGCCGCCGGCCGCACGCACACCTTTCAGGAGTTCCTCCGCTTTGCGCAGTATCCTTATTGGCACGTCCTGGTGGTTCCGGATCCCGAAGGCGCTAAGGAAGTGCGCCTGGTCGACATGCGGTTTCAGACGTTTGTCGCGCGTGCCGTTGTGGACCCGCAGGGCAGAGTCGTCGACCAGTCCTTCACGCTGGGATTTTCCCCTCGCAAATAAGGCTTTTTATGGATCGTTCCCGGTACATTGCCCATGGCCTGCTTCCGACCGGCCGGCTGACAATAAAAGCGTGCAGTCATTCGACACCGCCACAGTCCTGGACAGAGAGCAACTGCGGGACGTAACGCTGGACGATGAGGCCCTCATGCGCGAGATTCTATCGGCATTGATCGACGATACCTCACGGCAAATCCCGCTGCTCGATCAGGCAATCCGGGAGCAGAATCCCCAAAAATGCGCTCGTCTGGCGCACTACTCCAAAGGAGCATGTGCCAACGTGGGGGCAAGACGCGCGGCCGCCGTGCTCAAACAAATTGAACGCAAAGCAGCGGAGAGCGCCTTCACGGAATGCGGCCAGTCGCTGGCCCTTCTCTCGCAGGAACTGGAGCTACTGCGAGCCGAGGCCGAAGTAAGCACTTCATTGCCAGTCGATCAGTGACTCCGCAGCAACGCTTTCACGCCATCGGCGCAGAGGATCGCCGCATGCTTCGACGCGTCCGGCAGTCCGCCGACCGCCTGATCGACGACAGCCGGCACAAATGCCGCCAACTCGCGGCGCGTCTTGCCGATCAGCCACTCGGTGAGCGCAGACCCAGCGGCGATGGAAGCCGTACAACCGCGCACCTTGTATTTCGCCTCGGCCACGGCTTCGCCTTCGAATCGCACCGACAGGCGCAAAATGTCTCCGCAGGCCGGATTTGCGACTTCCACGGTGATCGCAGGCGCCGGCAAGTCTCCCACATTGCGTGGATTCTGAAAATGTTCGATCAGCTGTGGAGGATACATCGCTGTTTCCAATTTACAATGTGGAGATGCTCCAGGTAGTCGCGGCACTGATCGAACGCGCCGGCCGCACGCTGATTTGCCGGCGGCAGAAAGACCAGTCCCACGCGTTGAAATGGGAGTTCCCGGGCGGCAAGGTGGAAGCCGGCGAAACTCCCGCGCAAGCCCTTGCCCGCGAATTGGAGGAAGAACTGGGTATCCGGGACGCGGCCGGCGAGGAAATCGACCGCTACGAGTTCTGCTATCCGGGGAAGAATCCCATTCTTCTCATCTTTTTCCGGGTGACCGCCTTCACGGGAGAACCGGCCAACCTCATCTTCTCCGAAATGCGTTGGGAACCACCCGCTTCGCTGGCTTCTTTCGACTTTGTGGAAGGCGATCTGCGCTTCCTTGAAAGCTATACTGGTTCGTATGCCCCCAGCGATCAAACTGGTAGAACCCGCCCAGAATGAGTTCCTCGCGAGCCTCGAAACGCGCGCGAAGGCTCCCAATCCATTCTTCCGCGCCATGGCCAACCGGCCCGAGGTGCTGAAGAACTTCGTCCCGCTCTACGGCGCCATCATGGGCGCCGGTTCGGTGGAGCGGCGCATTAAAGCGCTGGTGTACCTCACCTGCTCGTACGCCAATGAGTGCGTTTTCTGTATTCAGTCGAATCTCCCTGGGGCCCGTAAAGCGGGTGTGACCGAGGATGAGATTCAGGCCATTCAAACCGAACAGGAACAGGTGTTTTCCGATCCCGAGCGGGCCGTGATTCGGTACGCGCGGGAAATCACTCAGACGGCCGACGCCGAAGACTCCCGCGACGCCCTGCTGGAGCACTTTACCAGCGAACAAGTTGTCGAGATCACGCTGGTCTCGGCCATGGCCAACTTCACCAATCGCTTCAATAACGGCCTGCAGATCTTTCCGGAAGCTTAATGGCGGTACTCAGCGGAATTCATCCGATTGTGGAAGCGCTCAAGGCCGGCCACCCGCTGGATCGCGTCCTGGTGGCTCAGGGCGCCGGCGGAACCCGAATTCAGGAGATTGTAGATCTCGCCCGCCGGTCCTCGGTCCCCGTGCGCTTCGAACCACGCTCGGCACTCGACCGTCTGGCCGGGAGCGCGGCCCATCAGGGGGTGGTCGCCCTGGGCGCTGCCCAAAAGTATGCGGACCTGGATACGGCGTCGGCATCCTCGCTGGTGGTCGTGCTGGATGGAGTGGAGGATCCGCATAATCTCGGCGCGATTATCCGCACGGCGCACGCCGCCGGCGCCGGAGCCGTCATCATTCCCGAGCGGCGTGCGGCCGGCATCACGGACGTCGTGGCCAAAGCCGCCGCGGGGGCTCTGGAACATCTCCCGGTCGTGCGCGTGACGAATATCAATCGGGCCCTCGAAGATCTCAAGGAGCGAGGCTTTTGGATCTACGGCCTCGATGAGCGCGGCACGGAGGTCTACAGCAAGGTGGACTTCGCCGCGCCGGCAGCCTTCGTGCTGGGCGGAGAGGGCAAAGGGCTCCACGAACAGGTGCGCAAACACTGCGACCTGCTGCTTCGCATCCCCATGGCCGGCGCCATCTCGTCGCTCAACGTTTCGGTGGCGGCCGGAGTAGTCCTGTTCGAATGGCTGCGGCGCAGGTAGGTGCCCGTGGTGTCGGTAAGTCGCTGAATCTGCAGAGCCGCGTAACGTGAGTAAGTGGTCCTGTTCGCGTGGCTGCGGGCGCAGGTAGCTGCCCGTTGTGTCGCTCGCTTAACGCTCGCGGCTCGGTAAGTCGCTGAATCTGCAGAGTCGCGCACGTGAGTAAGTGGCGGCTCGGTAAGTCGCTGAATCTGCAGAGTCGCGCACGTGAGTAAGTGGTCCTGTTCTAATGGCTGCGGGCGCAGGTAGCTGCCCGTTGTGTCGCTCTGCTACCGTACGCGCAGGTGGATTGGTTCCGGGGATGCGTAGGAGGCCTGTTGGCCGGAGCGGGTCTCGACGGAGCCGGAGACGTAGATCATCTGGTCGACCGGTTCGGCGGTGGGCAGCGCTTCGAGGGTGAAGGTGCGGCGGGATTCGTTCTCGCCGATGAGTACGCCGTTGAGTCCGACATCGAGCACGCGCACCTGCGGCGGCAGATTGCGGACCTCCACGGGGACGCGTCCGTGGAAATCGGCCTGGCGCGCGATGGTGACGGTGATTTCCGCGGTCTTGCCGGGCGCGAGAGTCACTTCTTTGGTCTCGGGCATCATCTTCAGGTCAGGGCGCGGCATGAGCGCGATCAGCTTCAGCGAGTCTTCGGGATTCGCCGGCTGCGTGCCGTCGGCGGTCCGCCCCGTCACCTTCATCGGAACGGCGCCCGGGAGTTTGGCACCCTCATCCGCGCTGAGGGTCAGCGTGGCCGAAATCTGGCCTTTGCCGATCAGTCCGGTAGAGGCATGCAAGCCGGCGGGAAGGTCTTCCATGCGTACTTCGATGGGGCCCTCGAAGCCATCGGTACGAAACGCCGTTACGGTCACGGGCACGGTGCCGCCCACGGGAACGTTGGGGTTCCGCGGGGCCACGCTCAATCGATAGTCGGGATGCGGGCGGCGGATGGTCAGGCGATAGGCGTAGTCATCGCCGCCCAAGCCCTGCACGTCGCGGATGGCCACCATGTAGTCGCCGTCGGAGGGCGCGGTGAAGTGCAGCAGCGAATCCTTGCCGTAGCCGGGACCCCCGTCGTCATTGCGATAGAACAGGTGCGCCACCGGCAGACCGTTCGGCGAGAGCGCCGTGCCAGGCGGAAGAATCTGCACTTTGTAGACTGCCGAATCCACCGCGTGGGCTTCGGCCGTGGTATCGAAGAAGGTGGTGCGCTGGCCCCCGAAGCCTTCGAAGACGCAATCGTTGTCGGGCGAAAGGGGCAGCGCGTCGACACGAATGATCTCGCCGCCCACCATCACGTAGTCGCCGGAATGGAGACTGTCCCAGGCCAGAATGCGGAGGCCGCGACCCGATGAATCGTGATCGCGCAGCGTGACCGACGTCTCCCAGACCGGCCGCACCACGGCGCGCTCGATCGATTTACCGGCCGCGTCCAGGACTTCGAGGTACGAATCGAGCGGACTGCCGAGGCGCTGCGCATCCACTTCAAAGATCAGTTGATCGCCCTTGTGGGCCGTAAAGCGGTAGCGATTCTGGGCGCCCGCCGCGGCGATTCGTCCGTTGATGGTGGCGGGCCAGGTGACAGCGCCGCCCTGCGAGGCAATCTCGGGCTGGCTGCCGATGGCGAGTTTGACCTGATTGAAGGCATGCTCGGGACGCAGGGTCACACTGTCTTCGGAGTCGGGGCCGGCCTTGCCGTCCACCTTCAACTTCGATGCGACGTGGAAGCCGCGCAGCGTCACGTTCGCGCCCGCGCCCTTCTGCACACCCAGTGGAAAGGCGTCCAGCACCAGCGGAAATTCGCCGGCGATGATCCGGTAGACATGGCTGGCGCGGCCGCTGTGCTGATAGTCCGAGACGCGGACATAGTAAGTGCCGGCAGCGGCGAACTTGTGGGCGAACATGGTCTGTTCGACGCCGCCATTGTCGCCGAATTCTTGAACCACGTTGAGATCGGCATCGAGGATGGTCACGATGGGCTGCAGCGAGGTGCCGATGAGCATGGCTCCGTTGTAGAAGGAGATCTGCTGGCCGGCCTTCACCTGAATCTTGTAATAGTCCACGTCACCGGGCTTCGAAATCGCACCGGTCAGAATGGCGGGGAGGAACGTCTCGAAGGCCTCTTCGGGCGTGTCGTTCGGCTCGCGGTCGGGCGCTTCCCCGTAGTAAGGCTCCACCAGAAAGCGGCCCTCGGGACTGGTGCCCAGGGGAGTCAGCAGACGGAAACGGACCGGCCCGATTTCGGCGTCGGGCGATACTTCCACTTCGATGGTCACTTGGTTGCGCGGCGGCAGCGGACCGAGGTCGATACTCGACGGCGTGCCGTTGGAACCCAGGCGAACGTCGGATAAATCGGGGAGTTCCTTCACGCGGAGAATTTTGCCGGTCACCGCGGGGTCGCTGAAGTAGATGGCGCTGGCGTGAGCCAGGTTGAGGCCTTCGACGGTCATCTCGACGCTGGTGCCGCGCGCCACGCCCATGGGCGCGACGCTGTTCAACGTGGGGGGCGTGGTGCGAGAGCCCGTGCCGCGTTCGCCGGAATCCGCTGCCCACATCGCAGACGCGAGAGCGAGAGCCAGCAGCAAGCTATTTCGCATGATCCACCTCGTAGATTTCCAGGGTTCCGTTGAAGAAGCCGGCGGCGAGTTGGCGGGATGTGGCGGCGAATTCGAGGCCGAAGGGCCAGTCCGGCAGATTCGGGATGGCGCGGATTTCCGTCAGGTCCGATGCGCGGAACAGCTTGATGCTGCGGTCTGCCGCGCTGGACGCCAGCAGCTTTCCATCGGGCGACCAGGCGAGTTTGAGAATGGTGTCCTCATGCGCGATCAGGCTATTTTCCAGCACGCCTTCCTTCTCGCCCAGTTTCCAAATGCGGATGGTCTTATCGAAGCCTGCGGCAGCCACGCGCGTACCGTCCGGCGAAAGGGCGACCGTGTTGACGCCATCGGTGGGACCGGAGAGCGTATACAGACGCTCGCCGCTGGCCACGTCCCAGACCTTCACGCTACGGTCGGCCGACCCGGATACCAGGCGCTTGCCGTCGGGCGTGAATTGGAGCGCATACACCGCGTCGATATGGTCGCGGAGCGTGCGAATTTCCTTGGCCGTATGCACGTCCCAGAGCTTGATCAGCTTGTCATAGCTGGCCGTGGCGAGGGTGGCGCCATCGGGCGAAAAGACCGCCGCGTAGATGCAATCGGAATGGCCGGTAATGGTGGTCGAGACCGTGCGGGCCGCGACGTCCCAGATCTTGACCTCGCCCTTGCGCGCGGGCAATCCGCCGGCAGCCGCCAGCAGTTTCCCATCGGGCGAAAAGGCCACGGCGCGGACGGCGTCGGCATGACCGGAGAGCGTCGCCACGGCCGTGCGCGTGGCCGGGTCCATGAGGCGCACCTGCTTGTACCCGCCCTCGGCAATCGCAGCGCCGCCGGGTTGCCAGGCCAGCGAGTAAATCAGTAATGGAATTGCGGCAGTCATTAGTGGTCGAAGAGGAATTCCTTGCTGGTCAAGAGCGCCCAGACCATGTCTTCGAGGGCCTGCCGGTGCGCGTCGCGGCGGGCCTCCTCTGTACCCTTCAGCGGCTTGGCCTTCTCCAGCGCGTCATTCATGGCGGTGCGCTCCGCGTCGGTGGGATACCGGCTGAAAGCCGAAAGGTACATGAATTCCAACATGCGCCGGTCGGAAAGTCCCAGCTTCAGGAACAGCGCGATGGTGCCATCCGGCGCGCTTAGTTTCTTATTGAGGGTATCGCCGTTGATGACGGCAAGCGCCTGGGCGATGGTGGCGTCGCTGGCCCGTTCGGCGGCGTCGCAACTGATGCGCGGCGGACGGCCGAAGGATGTCAGAAAGTCCGATTTCACCTGCGTATCCGGCAATTGCAGCGCGCGCGTGCCCGCCGGATAGCCGCTGAAGGCGGTGGGCGACCCGGTCACCTGCGACATAGCATCTAGAATCACCTCGGCCGGCAGCCTGCGGATGATGTGCTTGGAGTAGAACGTATTGTCGGCCTGATTGGTGGCGTTGGCCTCGCTCGAAAGCTGGTACGTGCTG
This sequence comes from Candidatus Sulfopaludibacter sp., assembly GCA_035551455.1. Classification (GTDB taxonomy): domain Bacteria; phylum Acidobacteriota; class Terriglobia; order Bryobacterales; family Bryobacteraceae; genus Sulfopaludibacter. The sequence goes on along the minus strand of DASZMZ010000196.1, from coordinate 48,217 downwards.
GAGTTCATGATGGTGCGAATCAGCCGCTGCACGTCGTAGCCGTGGTCCACGAAGTCCTTACTCAGCGCGGAGAAGAGTTCCTCGTTGGAGGCAGGATTGGCGGCACGCACATCGTCTACGGGATCCACCAGACCGCGTCCCATGAAGTTGGCCCACACGCGATTCACGAGCGTGCGCGAGAACAGGGCGTTATTCGGGCTGGTGAGCCAGTCGGCGAAAAGCGCGCGCCGGTCAGCGGTGGAATCGAGCGGCATGCTCTTGCCATCCAGCGGAGTGGGCGGCAGGGGACGCGCCAGATGCGGATGCAGCACGTCGCCGGTGGTCTTGGCGAAGACGATGTTATCGCCCATTGTGCCATTCTTCACCCCGATGCGGGCGAAGAGATTGGCCATCTGGTAATACTGCGTCTGCGTCCACTTTTCCAGCGGATGGTTGTGGCAGCGGGCGCACATGATGCGCTGTCCGGTGAAGGCCAGGGTGGCATTTTCGCTGAGATCGATGGGGTCTTTGTGCAGCACGAAGTAGTTGAGCGCGCCGTTCTGCCGGGTGCTGCCGGAGCCGGCGAAGATGTCTCGCGCGAACTGGTTCCACGGTTTGTTGTGCTTCACCGAATCGCGGATCCAATCGTAGAAGGCCCACATGGCGGTGGAGTTGAGGCGGCGCGTGGAGACCAGCAGCAGGTCCGACCATTTGTAAGCCCAGTAATCCACGAATTCGTCACGCTGCACCAGGCGGTCGATCACCTGTGCGCGTTTCGCGGGACTCTTGTCGGCCAGGAAATTTTCGACCTCTTCGGAAGTGGGCAGAATGCCGGCGGCGTCCAGGTAGGCGCGGCGCAGGAACTCGGCATCGCCGGCCACTTTGGAGGGGGCCAGGTGGAGGCCCTTCCACTTCGCGGCGGCCAGATCGTCAATGAAGTTGCTGCGCGGAAAATCGGTGTAAGCCGAGGTCGGAATCTGGTTGGGGAACGGCACCGTCAAGCGGGCGAAGGCCACGCGACTGGAATACCAGAGCGTGATGGCCGCTTCGCCGGCGCCTGTCATCTTCACGCGGCCGTTATCGTCCACCGTGGCCACGCCTTCGTTGGTGGAACTGAATTTTACCCAGCGAGTGACGTCTTCCTGGTGGCCGTCGCTGTAGCGGGCGCGCACCACAATCTGTTGCTCGGCCTCGGGCGCGAGCACGGCGGACGCGGGGAAAACTTCCAGTCCGGAAATCTGCGGGTCGTTATCGGCGGGTGGCGGAGCGCCGGCGGCGATCCATTCCTCAATGACGCGATACTCCAGCGAATCCTTAGCGAAGCGCTTGCCGCCGCCGTGCGGAATGGCGAAGGAGGGCTTCATCAGGATGAGGCTGGCGTCGGGCTCGGCCAGAGAGACCCGGCGACCCACGGATTGGCGCGTCAACGTGTCGTAATCGGCCTGCGGATCGTAGCCGCGCAGCGTCAGCTTGAAGCCGTTCTTGCCGGAGAGCGCGCCGTGGCAGGCACCCTGATTGCATCCCATCTTGGTCATGACGGGGATGACGTGATTTCGGAAGCTCCACTGAAACGCGGCGTGAGATGCCTGCACTCGCACGGTCGCTGTACCCGTCTGACCCTTGGCGCGCGCGGTGATGCGCACTTCGCCATCGGCCACGGGCTGCAGCATGCCGTGCGCGTCGACGGTCGCAATCTTGGGATCGGAGGACGACCACTCGGCGGCGCGGGTCCAATCTTCCTGGTGCGCGCCGTTGGCGGCTTCGACGAGGAGTTGCTGGTGGGCTTGCGGTCCGGTGAGTTCGACGGTGGGCGGGAGGACGGTGAGCGTCTGGGCGTAGAGTGGCGCAGAAAGAAAACCCATAATGAGCCACAGATGAGCACGGATCAACACGGATAAGACACGATTGCCTTTCACGCAAACAACTCCTTGATCGGCTCCGTCCCGCGATCCACCAAGGGGATGGGCCTTCCCTGGCCTCCTGGCAGCTCCGTCTGGATGTCGAGGCCGAGGCCGCGGAACACGGTGGCCGCCACTTGCGCCGGGGTGACCGGACGATCCTTGGGCGCCGAGGCAATCTCGTCGGTGGACCCGACGATGGTGCCGCCTTTTAGAGGGCCGCCGCCCATCAGCATGCTCCAACATTGCGGCCAGTGGTCGCGTCCGCCGGCGGGATTGATCTTGGGAGTGCGGCCGAATTCACCGGTGGCCACCACCATGGTGTTGCTCAGCAGACCGCGCTCGGCGAGTTCGGAAAGGAGCGATGAGTACGCCATATCGAACATGGGACCCACCAGGTCGCGGTAGCAGCTAATCGGGCTGAAGGGCTTGGAGCCGTGGATGTCCCAGGTGATCTCGTCGAAGACGGTTTCGAACATGTTCACTGTCACAAAGCGGACCCCGGCCTCGATGAGGCGGCGGGCCAGGAGGCAGCTTTGGCCGAAGCGATTCATGCCGTACTTTTCGCGGATTGCTTCAGGCTCGCGATGCAGTTCGAAGGCGGCCCGCGCCTTCTGCGACGACATTAGCGTGTAGGCCTGCTGAAAGGTGGAGTCCAGCAGACGAGCGTCGGCCGAGGTTTCGAATTCGCTGACGCTCTTGTCCACCATTTCGCGCCAGTTGCGGCGGCGGTCGACGCGGAGGGCCGAGAGGTAGTCGGGAGGCAGCATGTCCGGCACGCGGAAATTCGGGTCGGACGGATCGGCATTGAGCACGAACGGGTCGTAGGCCTTGCCCAGATAGCCGGCGGTCTGGCCGTGCGGCATGTTGCCGCCGGTATTGCCGATGGGGTGCGGCAGCAGCACGTGGGCCGGAACGTCGCCGTGGGGACCCTTCAGTTTGCTGAGCACGCAGCCCATGTGGGGATGCTCAATGCCGCCCTGAAATAGGCGGCCGGTCTGCATCATCTGATGGCCGGTATCGTGGACCGCGGCGGCCGTGTGGTAGACGCTGCGCACGATGGAGAACTTGTCGGCCTGTTTGGCGGTACGCGGAAAATTCTCCGAAATTTCAATGCCCGGGACGTTGGTCTTGATGGGCTTGTAGGGCCCGCGGATTTCCACCGGGGCGTTGGGCTTCATGTCGAAGGTGTCGAGCTGCGAAGGCCCGCCAATCAGCATGAGCAGGATGCAGTTTACATCTGTATTCGGAGCGCCCTGCGCACGCAGGCTGAACCAATCGGTGAGGCTCAAACCCAAGGTGGCCAGCGTTCCGGCATGCAGAAAGTCGCGGCGTTTCAGCCCGTCGCAAAACTCGACCGGCCGGTCGGCATCCAGACGAAACATCCGATCCCCCTCCCTAGCGCTCTAGATTCTATCACTTGCCCCATCGCGCGGCGCGGCATACTCTTGAGGAGAACACCATGAACCGGCGAACTTTCGTCCTCTCCAGCGCCGCGGCCGCGATGGCGCAGACCGATCCCCCCGCCCCGAAACGGGCGCCCCGCTTTGGCGACGGCCGCGACTGGTGGTTTGAGAAGCGTTTCGGCATGTTCGTGCACTGGGGACTGTACGCGATCCACGGGTATCATGAGCAGGAACAGTGGCGCCGCCGCGTTACCCGCAGCGAGTACGTCAAGCTGCGGCAGCAGTGGAATCCCGTGAAGTTCGATCCCAACGCCTGGCTGGATGTGGCCGCGCAAGCCGGCATGAAGTACGTCTGCCTCACCACCAAGCATCATGACGGCTTCTGTCTCTGGGACACGCGGCAGACGAGTTACAACTGCATGAACACGCCGTACGGGAAGGACATTCTGCGCCTGCTGTCCGACGCCTGCCACCGCCGCGGCGTCCCGCTCTGCCTGTACTATTCCGTGGTGGACTGGCACCAGCCGAACTATCCTAATCAGGGCCGGTCGCACGAATTGGCGGCGCAGCCCGGCGATCAGCCCGACCTTGCCCGCTACCTGGAGTTCCTCAAAGCGCAGATACGCGAACTCTGCACGAACTACGGTGAGATCCACGGCATCTGGTGGGACATGAACGTGACCACGCACAGGGATCCGTCCATCAATCAGATGGTGCGGCAGTTGCAGCCGAACGCGGTGATTAATAATCGCGGCTTCGATCCGGGCGATTTCGGCACGCCGGAGCGTGATTTCGATGCGGGCGGCGAAGAGGCGGTCACGTTCGACCATCGTACCGAGGCATGCCAGAGTGTCGGGTCGGAAAGCTGGGGCTATCGCAAAGACGAGGATTACTACGACGACCGCCACTTACTGCGCAGCATCGACAAGTACCTGGCGCGCGATGCCAACTACTTACTCAATGTGGGACCGAAGCCGGATGGCACGATTCCGGCCGAGTCGGTGGCCATTCTGCGGAGAATCGGTAAGTGGTACGGCGCTGTGCGGGAGTCGCTGGAAGGGACGGCGCCGGTCTCGAATCTGACGGCCAATAAGAGCGTGCTGCTGACCCGCAAGGACAACGTGATCTACGTGCATCTGCATCGCGACCCGCTATCGGAGGCCGTCAAGCTCAAACCCATGACCACGGCTCCGCGCCGCGCCACGCTGCTGAACACCGGCCAGCCGGTAGAGTTCGCCGTCGATATGGCACCCAGCGATCATGTGGAGCAGAAGGCGTATCTACGGCTGCGGAAACTGCCGGTTAATGAGATGGCGGATACGGTGTTAGTGGTGAAGTTAGAGTTTTAGGCAGTGTGGGGATCTAAGCCGGAGGCGTCGCGCGGTAACCCATGACTTCCCGCCGATTGGCGGCGTTCCCATCGGCAATCACTACTGCAAACCATGGTGAATCGGGCGAAGTCAGGTGAGCTTTCCAGGTGACGCCGGCGGCCGTGCGACGCGGTCCGCCCTCCACCACCAGATTCGCCGACCGTAATGCAAATGTGTGCGCGCCCACCGCTGTGATTTCGATAGACCCGTCCACTGTCTTTTGAGTTACTTTGAAATCCGCGGATGGCGGCGGCGCGACCACATCCTTCATGATGGAGAGCCAGCGCGCCGAAGGATGGACCCAAACCTCCTTGAAGACGTAGGTATTGGTGGCGGGCCAGTAAGGGCTGTCTGCATTGTCGTGGGTCATCATGCCCACCGGAAGCGAGCCGGCGATGTCGCCAACGGAGACGGAATACTGAGGCGCGAAGTCATAGCCCACGCCCCACATGGTGCTCTGCGAAAAAGGATTGCGTCCCACCACCCATTGCAATTGGGCCTGTACCAGTTCAGCGGCGCTCGAGTCGCGCCGCAAGCGTCCGGCAGAGGAAAGCGCTTCGGTCTGCGACAGCAACACGCCGTAATTGCCGCGTCGCGTAAACCAGACCGGAAAATTCCGCAGATAGTAACCACCGCCCATCGGCGTGCCCGCCAGCACCTGGAGACGGAAGGCCTCACGACTGGAGCCGTACCGGTCGCCATCGGCGATATGCTGCCACTCATCGTCGCGGTAGACGTAGGCCGGCAGGACGGCATAAGGCGCGGTCGCGACGGCGGCATGCTTTTGGTATTCCGAATAGCGAGCCGCTACGGCGTACCACTGCATCCAGTCGGGATGGTCGGGGAAGGCATCGCAGAGCATCGTCATCGCAACGATAGGGACCTGGTCGTTGCCGCGGTGAAATTCGTGGAAGATCTGCTTCCGGGCGGGTCCGGTATAGAAGAAGCCAGCCAGTGGGAGCGTCGTCCCCACGTAGGTAGTTTGCTGCGACGCGGCGACAATGCGGGCCAACTCCCAGGCCTTGCGCGCGAACTCCTCGCGCCCGGTGGCCTGGTAAAGTTCCACCGACGCGACAATTCCGGAAGCGGCCATTTCCATCTCAGAGGCCGCATAAGCAGGAGTGCTCAAGTTGGCCGGCGTCTCTACCCCGGCGATGGCGTACCGCCAGTCCTCTTCGGCGATCGCGAGGCTCTTCTTGGCGAGTTCGGGGTCCGTGGCTGCGAAGTAGCGAGCCGCCGAAGCGCCGGCCGCCGCTGCGATGTAGTTCACATTCGGATTGTTGAGTGCGGTGGCGGTGCGGTCGTCCTCATCGCCGATGATGCCGTTGGTCCAGATATTGAGGCTGGCGAAGCCTACACGGAAGCCGCCGGGAAATCGCACCTTGTGTATCCAGGCGAGACCCCACCGGGCTTCGTCGACGAGTGGCGCCAGCCAAGCGGGATTACGGCCCGATGCACGCGCGTCGGCGGCCAGTGCGAACATGGCATGGGTGGCTTCACCGGTGTTCACCAGACCTTGGGAAAGGTCGCCGGCATCGTGCCATCCGCCGTTCATGACGATCTTCTGACCGTCGTGGACGGCCTGCCAATCGCGGTGGCAGACATCAGGCATGCCCGGAACAGGCATGCCGCACCGCTCACCGTGGAAGAAGTTGACGGTCTTGGCGATGGTCTGGTCCCAAACGCCGCCGTCGATGCGAAAAGGCTGCGTCGTCACGCCGCCCGAGGAGAGCACGTAAGCGCCCGGCTCGCGCACTTCGGAAAAGTCCAACACCTGGAAATTGCCCAGCCGTCCAGACTGTTGCTCCACCTTCTTGCGCAACACGGTGACGCCAGTGGCGGCACGCATCACGCGAAACTCGCCGGCGGAGAGGCCGCTCGCCAGGGCCGTCTTCGGCATGGCCGGAAGATATCCAGTGTGGCTGAAGGCGATCTTTCCGGGAGCCACGTTCCAACCTTCGTATTGGTCGGCATCTACTCGCTGGAGTTCGATCGGGCCGATCTCGTAGGCCGCGACGTCGGTGGCCGCAGGCAGGCGTTTGTTCACCCAGGGATGAAATTCCAGCGCGGTGACATGGTCGCGCTTCAGGTGCGGGATCTCCCAGAACACCTGCGTCCAAGTGCCATTGGGTAGCGTGACGTTATTGCCGGATTCGCGCAGATGGACCTCAGAGGCCGCATTCTTACCCTGATTGCGCAGAGTCACGATCAGGGTGAGCACGGGAAATCCGGTGACATCCGTGCGGAGCCAAAAGGACAGGCGGTTATAGCCGCTCCAATCTTCACCCGCCAAACTCTTCACGCCATTCGCGCTGGGCAACCCCTTGCGACCCTGGAGCGTGACGTCGACCCGCACTCGCGGACGTTGCCCGCCGGCACGGAAGCTCATTTCGCCTGCGCCCTCGAGCTTCCACCCCGTGGGAGTCTTCATGTCGTCCAGCACGCGCGCTTCGTGCACGGTCTTATTCGCCGCGGTGGACTGGGCCGGAGCGAGGGCGGCAAAGGCGATGAGCAGGGCGCCGCAGCGCAAAAGTCGCATAGGAACTCTCATGATATCTCCCGCGACAGCCCTGTGAGACAACCCTGTGCGACCATAGCTTCCAAGTGCGAATTCTGATTCTTTCCGCTTCCGTGGGCGCCGGCCACGTGCGCGCCGCGCAGGCGCTCGAGTTGGAGTTGCGCCGCGCCGCGCCTACGGCCACAATTGCCCATCACGACGTACTGACGTTGATGCCGCCGGCTTTCGGGCGCGTGTATCGCGATGGGTATTTCGATTTGGTGGCGCGCGCGCCGCAATTGCTGGGATGGCTGTACGACGCCACCGATAAGCCGTTCCACAAGAAACGCCTGCAGCAGGACATCGAACGCGTGAGCGCGGTGAAACTGCTGAAAATGATTCGGGAGTTTGACGCCGACATTGCCGTTTGCACACACTTCCTGGCTCCGGCGCTGCTACAGCGCGAGCGGCGCAAGGGACGCGGCCGGGCTCGCATCGTCACCGTGGTCACCGATTTCGAGATCCACGGCATGTGGCTGGGCGCGGAATCGGACCATTACTTTGTCGCGACCGAAGAAGCGCGCACTCATTTGGAAGCGTTAGGCGTGGCGCCCGCCACCATCACCGTCAGCGGCATTCCCACGCATCCCGTCTTCGCGGAGAACAAGGACCAGGCCGCCATGCGCCGCAAGTACGGCCTGCAGGAGGACATTCCGACTATCCTGGTATCGCCCGGCGGCTTCGATACCGCCAATGCGCGGCGCCTGCTCGATGCGCTGACCGGCGCCGATCTGCCGGCCCAAATCATCGCCGCATGCGGCCGCAATTTAGGCCTGCACGCGGCCATCGACGAGGCCACCGGCGGCAATCCGCTGGTGAAGACCGTGGGATTCACCACCGATATGGACGAATACATGGCGGCCTCCGACCTGATGATCGGCAAGCCCGGCGGCCTCACCACGTCCGAGTCGCTGGTCAAAGGATTGGCGTGGGTGGTGGTCAATCCCATACCTGGACAGGAGGAGCGCAACGCCATCTATTTACTGGAGAACGGCGCAGGGGTCTGGTGTAACAATCTGCATACCCTGCCATTCAAGGTGCGAACCGTTTTGAGAGAACCCTCACGCTTGCAGGCGATGCGCGCCAGTTCGCTGCGGTTGGGGCGGCCAGACGCGGGCGCCGTGATTGCGCATGCCCTGTTAGAATGAAAGAGTTCCCAATGCCAAAATCTCTCTCGGAACTCCAAGATACCGCGAAGCGAATTCGCCGCGACATTATTGAAATGATCGGCGCTGCCAAGTCCGGTCATCCGGGTGGCTCGCTTTCCGCCGTCGAACTGGTAGTCGAACTCTTCTTCGACTATATGAAGATCGATCCGAAGTTCCCCACGTGGGCGGATCGCGACCGGTTCATTCTCTCCAAAGGCCACGCCGCGCCGGTGCTCTACTCGGCAATGGCGGAGGCCGGATACCCCGACACGCCGAAGGATCAGTTGAACACGCTGCGTAAGCTCGGGTCGGTGTACCAGGGCCACCCCGATGTTCGCTATATCCACAGCCTCGAAGCCTCCACCGGGTCGCTGGGCGGCGGTGTCTCGCTGGCCATCGGGATGGGTCTGGCGGCGCGACTGAACGGCAGCCCGTCGCGGACGTACGTGATGCTGGGCGATGGCGAAAGTCAGGAAGGCCAGGTCTGGGAAGGCGCCATGGCGGCGGCATTCCACAAGATGGACAACATTGTGGCCATCACGGATTACAACGGCATCCAGCTCGATGGCTTCGTGAAGGACATTATGGAAGTGGCTCCGCTGGCCGATAAGTGGCGGGCGTTCGGGTGGCACACACTGGAGATCGACGGCCACGACCTTGTGGCGATCAAGCGGGCGTTCGAGGAGGCCGAGGCCACCAAGGGCAAGCCCACGGCCATTGTGGCGCACACCATCAAGGGCAAGGGTGTTTCCTTCATGGAGAACAATCCGAAATTCCACGGTACGGCGCCCACGCCGGCCGAGGTGCAACTGGCTTTACAGGAGCTGAGATAACATGCCGGCGAAAACCAAATTCGAAGTCAAACTCGGCGCGGCCACGCGCGAAGCCTTCGGCCGCACCCTGGTGGAACTGGGGGCCGAAAACAAGGACATCGTGGTGTGCGACGCGGACCTTTCCAAGTCCACCATGACTACGTACTTCGCCAAGGAATTTCCCGATCGTTTCATTTCGCTGGGTATTGCCGAGGCGGACATGGTGGGTGTGGGCGCGGGCCTGGCCTATGCCGGCAAGATTCCCTTCGTCTCCAGTTTCTCGGCCTTCGTAATCAATAAAGGCTTCGAGCAACTGCGCGTGTCGGTGGCCTATCCGCACTTGAACGTGAAGGTGGTGGGCACGCACAGCGGCATCTCAATTGGCGAAGACGGTCCTTCGCAGATGAGCATTGAAGAGACCTCGCTGGCCTGTTCCCTGCCCGGCTTCGTGGTGATCAGCCCGGCGGACGAAAATGCCTGCAAAGCGCTGATTCGCGCGGCGACGGCGTACGTGGGTCCGGTCTTTGTGCGCACGGGTCGTCCCAAGTGCGCCATCATTTACGGTCCCGATCAGAAGTTCGAAATCGGCAAGGCCATTGAGGTGGCGGAGGGTAAAGACGTCACGGTGATCGCCAACGGACTGCTGGTGGCGCAGGCGCTGCTTGCCGCCGACACGCTGGATGCCGAGGGCGTTTCGGTCCGCGTGATCGATATGCATACGGTGAAGCCGCTGGATCGCGAGGCGATTCGCAAGGCGGCCGCGGAGACCGGCGCGATCGTGGTGGCGGAAGAGCATCTGGTGGATGCCGGCTTGGGTGTGCGCGTTGCCCAGGTAGTGTCCGAGACCACTCCGGTGCCCATGGAATTTGTGGGCATCCAGGATACGTACGCCGAATCCGGCCAGCCCGAAGAATTGCTGGAAAAGTATGGCCTGGTCGCCAAAGACGTGGCCGCCGCCATTCGCAAAGTCGTGGCGCGGAAACGTTAGTCGAAGACGCCCGTGGCAGACAACCAATCTCTCGCTGAGCTGCTGCTGGAGCAGAGTCCCGCCTGTTTTTGGGTTGTGACCGCGGGCGGCGTGTTTCATACCATCTATGGCGATCCCTCATGCATTCTGGGGAAGCCGGCAGCAGCACTGCTAGGCCAGAAAATCGGCGACGCCGTGGATAGCGATCTGGCGTCCACGTGGAAGAACCGGATCGCACAAGGCTTCCGCGGCGAGACTCTGAGTCTGCGCGAGCGGTGCGGCGACGCCAGTTGGAGCGTCACCGTCTTCCCGATTCGCGTGGACGGCGAGATTCGCTATGTCGCCGGATTGGCCAAAGAAAGCACGCAGTGGAGCAAGGCCGAACAGGAACTCCGTTATACGGTGTTGGGAGCATTGAAGGCGCAGGAATTCGAGCGCACCATGCTCTCCAAGTTCCTGCACGATTCGGTAGGTCAGAACCTGACGGCGCTGGGCCTGCAACTGGACCTCATCCGCATGGATCTGGAGAGCATCTCGCCCGATACCTGCGGCCGCATCAGTGAGATCCAGAAACTGCTGGAGACCATGATGGAACAGGTCCGCGAATATAGCTACGAACTGAATCCATCCACCGTAGAGCGGGCCGGACTGCGCTCCGCGCTAGACCGCCTGGTGACGCGAATTCGCGAGCGGTTCACCGGCTCGGTACGGTTGAATGTAGACCCTTCTTTAAAGATCGATCCCAAGCTGGCGTCCGCGCTCTATCAGATCGCGCAGGAGGCGGTGGAGAACGCGGTACAACATTCCAGTTGCTCTATGATCGAAATCGCGGTAAAGTCCACACGTACTGCGCCGATTTTAGAGGTTCGGGACAATGGACGAGGATTCGATCCCGGCGATGTCGCCGGAGGGTGCCGCGGCCTGGGGCTGTTGAGCATGGAGCACTACGCCGCGCAAGCGGGACTGGATTTAACGATCACAAGCAACCGGAGTTCGGGCACGAGCGTTCGCGCCGCCGCCGCGGAATCGGTCTAGGAGACTATGCCATTCGACATTGTTCTTGTCGATGACCACAAGCTGGTACGCGACGGGGTAAAGACCATTCTGGAACGCGGCGCCGAATTCCGCGTCGTAGGTGAAGCCGAGAACGGCGGGGATGCGGTCCAACTCTGCAAGAAGTCCAATCCCGATTTGGTGTTGATGGACATAGGGCTTCCCGGGATGAACGGTATTGAGGCTACGACCGAGTTACTGCGCCATTGTCCGAAAGTGAAGGTCGTCATCCTCTCCATGTACGATGACGAGAATTCCGTGGTGAGCGCCATTCGCAGCGGGGCCCGCGCCTTTGTGCTGAAGAAGGCTTCGTCCACGGAGCTGCTCGACGCTCTGCGTACCGTGGCGCGCGGCGGATCCTACCTCAGCTCGCAGGTTTCCGACCGGCTGCTGCAGCGCATTCAACGCGGCGATCTGGAGACGCACGATCGCAGTCCGCTGGAGTCCCTGTCGCCCCGCGAGTTACAAGTGTTGCGATTAGTGGCCGAGGGCAAGACCAGCAAGGATATCGCGGTGCTGCTGGATCTGGGATTGCAGACGGTGCGCAGCTATCGCAAGACCATGATGAAGAAACTCGGCGTGAACAATGTGGCGGGCCTGACGCAGCTTGCGCTCGCCGCCGGCATCACGCACTGGAACAAACCGGATGCAAACACCCTGGGGTAATTGCGAAGTTTCCGACGCCCACGTTCACTTCTTCTCGCGCCGCTTTTTGGAGTCGCTCGGCACGCAGTCTGGCAAGGACCCTCGCGAAGTGGCAGCGGCGGTGGGCTGGGATTTTCCAGGGAATGCGGAAGAACTGGCGCAGCGCTGGTCGGCGGAACTGGACCGGCACGGCGTATCTCGCGCCTCGCTGATCGCCAGCATTCCGGGCGACGAACCCTCGGTGATCGCGGCTCAGGTCACGGCGCCCGGTCGATTTTTCGCTTACGCCATGATGAATCCACTGGCGCAGGACACGGTGAATCCGGCACTCCAGGCCATCTGCCTTTTCCCGGCGATGCATGGCTACTCCATGCATGACGAACGGGTGGGCGCGCTACTCGGCCAAGTGGCGGCGAACCGTCAGGCGGCTTTCGTACACTGCGGCGTGCTCACCGTGGGAGTGCGGAAGAAACTCGGATTGCTGTCGCCGTTCGACATGCGCTACTCCAATCCGCTGGAGCTTCACGGTGTGGCGCTCCGCCATCCGCGGGTGACGTTCGTGGTGCCCCATTTCGGCGCCGGCTTCCTGCGGGAGGCGCTGATGCTGGCCGATCTCTGCCCCAACGTCTGCCTGGACACCTCCAGCAGCAATTCATGGATGCGGTATGAGGGGCTGGAGCTGAAAACGGTCTTCCGTCGTGCGCTGGATGTCGCTGGACCCACAAGACTGCTGTTCGGTACCGATTCTTCGTTCTTTCCGCGCGGCTGGAACGCCGCCGTGTACGAAGCGCAGACGCGCGCACTGGCGGACGTCGGAGTATCGTCGGCCGATGCGCGCCTGATTCTCGGTGAAAATCTACAGCGCATCTTCGCGGGGTAAAGGACCATTCGCTTTGGCAGGCCGCGTGCTCACCGTGTCACGTGTTGACTAAGCTCGTTCTGTGCCTGCTGCTGCTTCAGGACACACAACCTCCGCTCACCACGTTCCGCAGCGACTCTGACCTTGTGGTCCTCAACGTCTCCGTCTTCGACCAAAGCGGCAACGTGGTCAAAGGACTCAAACAAACACAGTTTTCGGTGTTCGAAAACGACCAGAAGCAGGAGATCAAAGTCTTCCGGCAGGAGGATGTTCCCATCTCCCTCGGCTTGGTGATCGACGACAGCGCCTCCATGAAAGAAAAGCGCGACCGTGTAAATTCGGCCGCTCTGGCCATGGTGCGCGCCTCCAATCCACAGGACGAGGTCTTCGTGATGAACTTTAACGAAGACTCGCAGATCACCCAGGATTTCACCTCAGACCTCCACCAACTCGAACAGAGCCTTCACAAGAGCCGGCCCATGGGCGAGACGGCGATGCGCGACGCTTTGGTGGTGGGTCTTGACCATCTGCGCGCCCATGCCAAGACCGACAAGAAGGTGCTGGTGGTAGTGACCGATGGCGAGGACAACAGCAGCATCGAGCCGCAGCAGCGCCTGGTGGAAGCCGCGCAGCGCGTCGATACCATCATTTACGCCATTGGCCTGTTGGGATCCGAGGAGCCCGCATCGGCGGCGCGAGCACGCGCGCATCTGGAGGAACTGACGCGCGCTACCGGAGGCCGCGCCTGGTTCCCGGCCGACATCTCGGAGATCCAACGCATCACCCCGGAGATCGCTCACGAGATCCGCAATCAATATGTACTGGGCTACACTCCGACGAATACGGCGGCCGACGGCACCTACCGAAAGCTGCGAGTGGACGTGGCGGTTCCCAATGTCACGGTGCGCACGCGCGCCGGCTATTACGCCCGGCAGAAGTAATACCAGTTACAATGCAGGCGCATGCGCTATCTTTGCATCCTGCTCGCTGCTCTGACGATCAGTTGCTCGCCTGATACCAAGACCACTCCCGTCGCGGAGACCGTACAGAAGCCCAAGCCCGCCGACGAATCGCGCCGCTTCCCGAAGACCAACCTGGTGGAGACCAAGGTGGTGGACTCGGAACTGATGGGCAAGAAATTCATGCCCGGCGGCACCCTGGCCCACTATAAAAGGGGCGCCGTGGAGTACGACATGTTCATCGCCAAGAGCGCGAACGCGGCCTACCTGCTGCCCGATTGGGATAAGGCGCTGACCAACTCGAAACTGGTGCCGTCGTTCGGCGGCTACTTCGGCGAGGATGCCGGACGTCCCGTGTTTGTCTTCTCCAAAGGCGACTGGATCGCCGGAATCGCGGGCCTCCCCGCAAAAGACGCCGACACCGAAGCGCGCACGCTGGCCACGCGGATCGAGTAGGCTTACTCCTCGATCATGAACTGCTCGTACTTGCCGTCAGGCATCACGTAGATGTTCAGCGAGAGCGTTTTTTTCTCGTAAGCGGCCCGGTAATTCCGGTGCGTCATGCCGCCGCGCAGGCTTTCACTGGTGCGCGTCAGCGACTTCAGCTTACCCACTCCGCCGAGCGATTTCTGTATGTCGCGCAGCGACTCGGCGGTGAAGTACGAACTGGCGTTGCTGGTGAACAGGCTGCGATCGATCTTGCCGGTGCGGAAGCTTTCCAGCATGCTTTTCACCTGATCGGTGGCCCGCTCCGAGGCCGGCGTCTCCTCCGGCAGAAACGCGATCGCCGCCATCGCGGAAGACACGGGGCCAATCAGATTGATGCCGTCTTCATTGGTCAGGACCACTACCGCGCCTTTGCGCGTGGGATAGATGCCGTTGTACGAGATGAAGCCCGAGACTTCGCCCGAATGCGAAATCAGCGGGATGCGATTGAACTCGCCGATCTGCAGTCCGAGCGCATAATGCGTGTAATCGCCGTCCGCCAGGCGCGCGTCGTGCGTAAACTCCTCGTACGATTTCCCGGAGAGAATCTGATGATTCAGGAAGGCGACGTCCCACTTGGTCAGGTCGGTAGGCGTCATGCACAACTCGCCGGCGGCGAAATACCAGCCCGCGGCCTCGCGCTTCACCGGCCGCGGAGGTCCGAGGGCGAATCGCGTGTAGGCCTGCGCGTCCGCCGAGGAGCCTTCCCAGCAATCGCCCGCCGATTGCATACCGAGCGGCTGGAAAATCCGTTCGCGAAGAAACGCCACCAGACCCTGACCCGACACTTTCTCGAAAATCTGACCGGCCAGCACGTAGTTCGTGTTGCTGTACTGCCACTTCGTGCCGGGGTCGAAATTCAGCGGCTTCTTGGCCCAGCGGTCCAGCACGGCGCGGGGCGTGGTGGGCTCTTTCCATTCGGGGATGATGTAGTCCTGCGGCGCGAAATCCTCGTACCCGGCGGTGTGATTCAGCAGTTGCCGGATGCTGACCTCGCCCGCGCGCGTCATATCGGGGAAGTATTTGGAAACCTTGTCGTCCAGCGACAGTTTGCCCTGTTCCTGCAACAGCAGCAGCGCGGCCGCCGTGAATTCCTTGCTGATGGAGCCGACCGCATAGCGCGTCTGCACCGTGGCCGCGCCGAAGGCTTTGGCGTACGCCAACCGGCCGTCCTTCACCAGCGCCACCGAAAAACTGGGCGCGCCGGTTTGCTTCAGCGTCGCGCCGAGCTTTTCTTCCAGCTTTTTTTCCATGTCGCTCTGCTGCGCGGCCAGCGGCAGAAGCACCGTCATCATCAGTAAGAGTTTCATTCGCCTCACAGTTTCCGAATGTAATCGAGATTCCGCTTGATGTCCGATTCCACGCTCGCGCCGGGGTGCACGTCCGTTTCCAGATTGCAGTAGCCCGCGAAACCAATGTCCCGAATCGCCGCCACCACGGCCGGAAAGGAAATCGAACCTTCGCCCAAATAGGCGGGATTGTCCTTCAAGTGAATCTGGCAGATGCGCGCTTTTCCCAGCCAGCGAATCTCCTTGACCGGGTCGAAGCCGGCCTGCGTGGAATTGCCCACGTCATAGTAGACCAGAACATTCCGCGACCCCACCCGCTCCAGGATGCGCGCATTGTCCTCGGCCGAAATGGTGTTCTCCAACCCCAGCACCACGCCGGCCCGCGCAGCTTCGGGCGCCAGATCCTTCAGCGCGTCTGCGGTATACGTTTTCTCCGCCGCCGTCTCCAGCGCCCATTTGCCGAAGAAGGGCAGTAACAGCACCTGCGTGTGCAGCGCTTGGGTAAGGCGGATGGAATCCAGCACCAGCTTCGGCGCCTGCGGATCGCTCTTCAGGCCGTTATCGTGGAGTCTGTCGACGCACGTGCCGTCGATCGCGATGCCGCTCTGCTTCGCCAATTCCAGGTAGCGCGCAATGGTTTCGGGATTGTCCAGCGGCATCCGGCCGTCCGTCATTTTGCGGCCGAAGGAGACCTGCACTCCGTCGAAGCCGAGTTTCGCCGCCAGAGCCACCGCCTCGGGATTGGCGCCCAGCTTGAGATTCCAATCCGTGATGCCGATCAGCAACTTCTTCCCGGCCGCCCCGGCAAGGCGCGAGCCCATAGCGGCCAGCGCTGCCGAACGAAACAGGCTACGGCGAGTCATGCCATGCATGGTCTAGATCTTACTCTTTGGATGGCGCACCCGCATCCATTGGACGAACGATTCCGGCGCCGCCATGGTGGAGAGGCGGCTCTGCCGGACCAACGCCCAATCTTCGAACTCCTTCGATTGTTTGATCTCCGCCAGCGTGGTGGGCGGATCGATGCGCCCCAGATATTCCAGGTCGACAACCGCGGACTTGGGATTTTTGGCGTCGTCGCGCGGCGCGGAGCGCACGGTGGCCAGCCCGACGATCGCCGAGACTCCGCCGCTGTGATAAATAAAGACGCGGTCGCCCGGCTGCATTTCGCGGATGTTGCGCACCGCCTGAGCATTCGTCACGCCGTCCCACGTGGTCTTCTTGTCCCGCTCCAGATCGTCAATCGAATAGACGGCGGGCTCGCTCTTCGCCAGGAAATATTTCATACGTGTTAGTCTAACCTCCCGCCCGGTCTTGGACGACGGACGGGATAAAATCAAGCTGATGCGACTTCCCGCCGCCGTCATCCAGTTAGACAATGGGACCCCCCGATGAAATCCGCTCTCCGTCTTTTCACCAAGAACCCGGCCTTCGCCGCGCTCGCCATTCTCACTCTGGCCTTGGGCATCGGCGCGAACACCGCGATTTTCACCGTCGCCAACGCGCTACTGCTCCAGCCTCTCCACTACGCCGACCCCGACCGGCTGGTGCTCATCTCGGCCGAACGCAAGGTGGAATCCTTCCGCCTCGGGCCGCTCTCCTTCCCGCGCTATCAGCAACTGGAGGGGCATAGCCGGTCCTTCGAATCGCTGGCCGCCTTCGCGGCCGATGCCTTCAACATCACCGGACGCGGCGATCCGGAACAGATTCTGGGCGCGCGCGTCTCCGCTAATTTCTTCGCCACGCTGGGCGTGCAGCCGGCGCTCGGTCGAGCCTTCACCGCGGCCGAAGGCGTATCGGGCGCGGCTCCCGTGGTGATCCTTTCGGGCGCGCTGTGGAGCCGCCGGTTTGCGTCCGACCCCGCCGCCATCGGTCAGCCGCTCACGCTCGACGGCAAAGACTACAACGTGATCGGCGTGCTGCCCGCGGGCTTCCGCTTCGATTTTCTGGGTCCGCGCGTGGATCTCTACGTGCCGCACGTCGACGAGTTAAACGCGCTCCAGCCGGCGCAGATTCAGGCCGGCGCGGGCTACCTGAACTATGTGGGACGGCTATCGCCGGGGGTCACCGTGGCGCGCGCCCAAGCGGAAATGGACGCGCTCGCGCGCCAGTTCGCGGCTGAAAGACCCACCGGTCCGGATACCGACCCCAGCCTGGCGGTGCGCGCCGGCAACCTCCGCGACGAGACCGTCTCCGGCGTGCGGCCCGCCATCCTGATCCTGTTCGGCGCAGTGGCGCTGGTGCTGTTGATCGCCTGCGCCAATGTGGCCAGCCTGCTGCTCTCGCGCGCCCTGGGACGGCAGCGCGAATTGGCCGTCCGCACCGCACTCGGCGCATCGCGCGGCAGCATCGTCCGTCAGTTACTGGCGGAAAGTCTGCTGCTGGCCCTGCTGGGCGGGGCATGCGGCGCGCTCCTGGGGTACGGCGCCACTCGCGTCATCGCGTCGATGGCCGGGGCCAGTTTGCCGCGCGCGCAGGAGATCCACATGGATGCCACCGTGCTGGCGTTCACGTTCCTGGTCTCGGTGGTTGCCGGCGCGCTCTTCGGACTGGCGCCCGCGCTGCAGATCTCGCGCTCCGACCTGAATTCCGCGCTACGCTCCGAGGCTCGTGGATCCACCGCCGGGCGGCGCCGCAACACGCTGCGAAGTCTGCTGGTGATCTCGCAAGTGGCACTCTCCACGCTCCTGCTGATCGGCGCCGGCTTGCTGATCCGCAACTTTATCCAACTGGGCGAGCTGCGTCTGGGTTTCGACCCGGCCAACGTGCTCACCATGAATGTCGCGCTGCCCATCGCGCGCTACAGCCGTGTGCAGGAGCCCGATTTCTTTCGCGACCTTCTGGCGCGCGTACGCGTGCTACCGGGCGTCACCGCGGCCGGCGCCACTTCCGCGCTGCCGTTGAGCACCACCCGCCGGTCGCCGGCCCTGCCTGAGGGTTACCCGGCAGTGCCGCTCGGTCAACGTCCGCTGTTCAATATCCAGGCCATGACTCCCGGGTATGTCGAGGCCATTCGCGGCACAATCCTTCGCGGACGCGCCTTCACGGAACACGATGGGCCGAAGGATCCGCCGGTCGCTCTGGTGAATGAAACCGTGGCGCGCACCTTCTTTCGCGATCAGGACCCGATCGGCAAACACATCCTGCTGGGCCGCATGACGGCGGCGGCGGAGATCGTCGGAGTCCTGACCGATGTTCGAAATCGCGGCTTCACCGACGACACCAGCCCCGAAATCTTCCTGCCATTCGCGCAGCTTCCGTGGCCTTTCATGAGGCTCGCCGTCCGTACGCAGACCGACCCGCATCGCCTGGTGCAGGCCGTGCGCGCCCAGGTCACGGCCATGGATCGCGATCTGCCCGTGACCGCCATTCAGACGATGGACGAGGTGATGGCCTCCACCTCGACGCAGCCGCGATTCACCACCATACTGCTGGGCGCGCTCTCGGCGACAGCGCTGATTCTGGCCCTCATCGGCATCTACGGCGTGATCGCTTATTCGGTGGCGCAGAGGACGCAGGAGATGGGAATTCGTCTGGCCCTGGGCGCCAGCCGCGCCGATATTCTGCGGCTGGTGCTGCGTCAGGGCTTGATTCTGGCGGTCTTCGGAATCGCGCTGGGAATGGCGGCCGCGTTGGCACTCACCCGCTATCTGGGCAGCCTGCTGTATCACGTCTCGGCCACCGACCCGTGGATCTTCGCATCGGGCGCAGTCCTCTTCGCGGCCGTGGCGCTGCTGGCCAGCTACATTCCCGCGCGCCGCGCCACCCACGTCGACCCGATCGTCGCGCTGCGGTGAGCCGGGCTTTGACCACCTGATTTCGCGCCATTTGCAAAAGGTCACTCCCTCATGGTCGTGGCTCGGATCGGAGCCGCGAGCGTGTGAGCGAGCGATTGCTTTTCAGCAACGAACCTCGCGGTCATGGCACTACTCGGAATGCCAGTGGTGCAGCAGGAAATCCGCATCCTGCCGATTGAAGACGATGGGGGGCTTGATCTTGATGACGTTGTGATACGGCCCATCGGTACTGAGCAGGATGCCGTGCTCTTTCATGCGATTGACAAGGCGGGCGGCCTCCGCGGCGGCCGGCTCTTTCGTCTCGCGATCGCGCACCAGTTCGACGCCGAGGAACAGTCCGTGTCCGCGTACATCTCCGATGAGCGGCTCGGTGGCGGCCAGATCGTTCAGGCCGGCCAGCAGATATTCGCCGGTGTCGCGCGCATTCTCCTGAAGCCCCTCCTCGCGGATCACGTCGAGCACCGTTATGCCTACGGCGCACGACACGGGATTCCCGCCGAACGTATTGAAGTATTCCATGCCGTTGGCGAACGACGCGGCGATTTCCGGCGTGGTCACCACCGCCCCCATCGGGTGGCCGTTGCCGATCGGCTTGCCCATGGTGACGATATCCGGAATCACAGACTGCGTTTCGAACATCCAGAAATGCGAGCCCGCGCGGCCGAAGCCCGTCTGCACTTCATCGGCGATGCAGACCGCGCCGGAGTGGCGCGCGGCTTCGAAGGCGTCGGCCAGATAGCCCTCGGGCAGAATGATCTGGCCTCCGCAGCCCAGCGCCGATTCGCAGATGAAGGCCGCGGCAGTGCGGCCGGCAGCGGCGGCGGCCACGGTGCCGGCGTATGGAATGGCGCGATACAGGTCGGGCATCGGCACCACCTGCACATGCGGCGGACAGCCGCGGCCGCCGGGCCCATTGAACTTGTAAGGGCTGATGTCGACGAGGGCGCTGGTATTGCCGTGATACGCAGTGTCCACCACAATCACACCGTCGCGGCCGGTATGGGCGCGCGCCAGGCGGAGCGCCAGTTCGTTGGCCTCGCTGCCGCTGCAGACGAAGTAGACCACGCGCAGCGGGTCGGGCAGCGTGGCGGTGAGGCGGGCGGCGTATTCGGAAAGCTGGTCGTACAGGTAACGCGTGTTGGTATTGAGGCGGGCCATCTGCGCGGCGGCGGCGCGAGTCACGGCGGGATGGCAGTGGCCCACATGCGCGACGTTGTTGACGCAATCCAGGTAGGCGCGTCCGGTGGAACTGTAGAGGTGCTGCTTCCAGCCGCGAACGATGTGCAAGGGTTGATCGTAGGAGACGCTGAGGGACGGTCCGATATTGCGATGGCGGGCGGCCAGCAGATCCGGGGCGGGCCTGCAGACATGATGGAAAACTTCCGTGGGCCAGCCGGATGGAAACCCGGCGAGGCGCTCCAGAAGCTTCCAGGCGGGGGCGTTGGAGATGTTCAGGTAGTCGTTTTTCGGAGCGTGGGCGAACTGAAAGGCAGCGTAGCAGACGCTCATCGCCAGGCGGGCGGCAGCCAGTGGAAACAGCGCATCCAACTCGACATCGGACAGCGGCCGCACGGAATGATACGCCTCCACCACATACGCCGCGGCGGCAATCGGGTCGGCTTTGTCGAGCATGACGTACGCGATGGCGATGGCAAGGTCGCAGACCGTAGCGGTGCGGACCATGTCGCCGAAATCCAAAAGCGCGCAGACGCGGCCGTCTTCCACAAGCACGTTGTAATCGTTGGCATCGCCATAGATGACGCTGGCGGGAAGACTATCCCAGGGGATCTGCTCCCACGCCGCGAAGATCGGCTCGAGGAGGCCGCGGCGTCCCGGGGGCAGCAGCGGGAGATGGGCGCGCGCCATGCCGGCCTGCGCCACATCCCAATAGAAGGTTCGCGAGGCGGCCGGGTGCGAAAAGCTCTGCAAGGCATGGCCCGTCCGTGCGAGGGCGGTGCCCAAAGAAGCCAGAAGTTCCCCGTCATGCGGAAGAGCCTCCGCGAGGCACACGCCCTCCACCCATGTGAGGAGGCGCACCAGGTGGCCCGCCACTTCCACCATCTCTTCCCCGTCCCGCGAGGCAACAATGCGCGGCCAGCGAAGGCCGGTGGCGCCCGCCGCGACGTGCTGTAGAGCCTTGGTTTGCAGGTCCAGAATTTCGCGGCTCTCTTCGGAGTTGGCCACCTTGAGCACGTACTCCGCGCCAGAGGAATCGCGCAGGCGGAAATTCTGATCGCGCTCGCTGGGAAGGGGCGCGGCAGTCACCTCGAGGCCATAGATTTCGAGGGCGATGCGAACAGCATCTTCAGACGACAGGCGTGGGGCGCGATCCACAAGCGGAGTCATGAATCTCCAGTGTAACGGGGCGTATAGTAGAGCTGATGCGCAGAGTTTTGGGTATTTTTCTGGCGGTTGCGGGCGCGTGGGGACAAGGCAGCTTGAAGTCCCCGGATGGCGCCATCGAGATGACCATCTCGGCGGATCGCGGCCTGGCGTACACGGTGAGCTTTCACGGTAATCCGGTGATCCTGCGATCGACTCTCGGATTGGAACTGGCGGGCCAGCCGGTGCTGGGCGCGAGTGTGCGGATTCTCCAGATGCAGCCGGGTTCGCTGGACGAAACGTATTCCATGCCGACCGGCAAGGCCAATCCCATTCATAGCGTCTGCCGCACGCTCACGGTGGAACTGGAAGAGACCGCCGCGCCCTCCCGCAAGATGACGCTGGAAGCGCGCGCCTTCAACGACGGCGTGGCATTCCGCTATCGGGTGCCGGATCAACCCGGCGTGAAGGAGATTCGCCTGGCCGGTGAACGCACGCAATTCAAGCTGGCCAAAGACGGCACTACGTGGCCCCTGATTCTGGAGAACTTCCAGACGCCGTACGAAGACAACTACCGGACTCTGCCGGTGAGCGGTATTCACGCGGACTCGCTGGTGGGACTGCCGCTGCTCTCCGAACTGCCCGGCGTGGCCTGGGTGGGGATCACCGAGGCGCATATCGAAAACTACGCCGGCATGTACCTGCAGCGCAATACGCGCGACGCCCTGGTGCTCGCCTCGCGCCTGTCGCCTTCGGTGGATGACGCGACTATCGCCGTCCGCACCACGACTCCCATGCAATCCCCGTGGCGGGTGATTCTGATCGCAAGCGAGCCGGGACGGCTGATCGAATCGAACATTGTCACGGATCTGAATCCGCCGCCGGCCTTCTCTGACACATCGTGGATCAAGCCTGGGAAGACGGCTTGGGATTGGTGGAGCGGAAGCTACGCCGAGGGCGTCCCCTTCAAGACCGGCATGAACACGGCCACCATGGAGCACTACATCGATTTCTGCGCGGAGTCCGGCCTGCCTTACATGCTGATCGATGCAGGCTGGGCGGCGAAGGGGACGGGGCAGAACGATTCGGGCACCGACCTGACGCACACCATCGCGGCCATCGATATGCCCGCCATTCTGGATTACGCCAGGAAGAGGAACGTGCGCATCTGGCTGTGGGCCCATTGGAGCGACGTCGAGCGGGAGATGCAGGAAGCGTTTCCGCTGTTCGAACGGTGGGGCGTGGCCGGCGTGAAGATCGACTTCATGAATCGCGACGACCAGTGGATGGTGGACTATTACCATCGCGTGGTGAAACTGGCCGCGGAGCATCACCTGATGATCGACTTTCACGGCGCGTACAAGCCGGACGGCATGCGCCGCACCTGGCCGAACCTCATTACGCGCGAGTCCGTGATGGGCGCCGAGTACAACAAGTGGAGCGGCCGCGTGACACCCGAACACAATGTGACGCTGCCCTTCACGCGCATGCTGGCCGGGCCGCTCGACTATACGCCCGGCGGTTTCAACAACGCCACGGCGGCCGAATTCAAACCACAGAATACGCGGCCGATGGTGATGACCACCCGGGCGCATCAACTGGCGCTTTACGTCATCCTGGAGACGGGTCTGCAGATGCTGGCCGATTATCCGGAGATCTACAAGGGGCAGAAGGAACTGCAGTTTTTGCGCGATGTCCCGGTGGTGTGGAACGAAACGCGCGTGGTGGCCGGACGGCCGGGCGACTACGTGACGATCGCGCGCCGAAACGGCCGCGAATGGTACGTCGGCAGCATCACGGCGTCGCACGCGAAGGAGCTGGACATTCCACTGGAGTTCCTGGGGAAGGGCGAGTTTCTCGCCGAAGTTTATTCGGATGCGCCCGACGCGGCGACCGACCCTAAGCACACCACGAAGGCAGAGCAGCGCGTCACTGCCGCCACGGTGCTGCACGTCAAGCTGGCGCCGGCGGGGGGCCAGGCGATTCGTATACGGCCGGCACAATAACCGGATCGTCGCGGCTAATCCCGATAGATGGCCAGAGTCTGTACCGCCGGCTCGGCCACCTCTTCGAATTCCAGTTCTCCCACGTGCCAGTATTCCAGCCGGCCTTTGCGGATGCGCGCCCAGATGGCGACGAACGACCCGAGCACAATCAGAAAGTAGGCCGCCTCCTGCAGACAGGAGACGATCAAGCCGCTCAGGATTCCGACGTAAGCGCCGAAGGCGATGCCGTACATGCAGACGGTCTCGATGAGAGGCCGCTTACCTGGGAGGTATCCCGAAGTGAACGGGATCTTCTCGAAGCCGGCCAGCAGCACCTCCTCCATGATGAGCGACGGGAGGAAGGCCAGCAGGCTGGCCGCGACGCCCAGAAGTCCGCCGAAGATTTCGATCTCGATCGGCAGTGTGAGCAGCGCCACCGGAAGCACACCCAGACAGAACACGAAGCGCTCCATGCCGCGCAGGAGCAGTTCGCGATTGCCGCCTTCGTGGATGCGGAAGACCCAGTTGGCGCGCAACTCCACGGGGAGCCGGAACAGGTAGCGATATCCAGCCAGCACGAACAGCGACAAGGCCAGCGGCGCCGAGACGGCCGCCTGTTCGAGCGCGAACGTCTTGACCGCGAAGCCCTTGAACCCGCCGCCGAGAATCAGCGAAACGAAGCTCTCCACGATGAGCGCGAAGGCTACGGCGACGAAGCCCGTCAGCACCATGCGATGTAAGCGGCTGCGCGAGAGCGTGGACATGGTGAAACTGAAGACGGCGTGCTCCGGCTGATGGGGCAGGAAGCGGTCGCTCCATTTATTGCGCAAGCGGCGGAGGGCGGCGAACTCGTGGCGGGTCTGTATGGGCGTTTCGAGCATGCGCACCTTCTGGCGGCGATAGCTCCACAGGTAGGCCGCGATGGCGACGAGTCCCGAGACGGAGACGCCCCACAACGCCAGCTTTGCCAGGCGCCAGACGTACTCCTGCTCATTGCCCAGCAAGTGGCGATCCAGCCCGAGAAACCAGAACGGCGGAACCCAAAAGGCCCAATCCGGACGCTGCGCCATGTACCGGTCGAGGCTCGGAATCGACAATACAAAGGGCAGCATGCAAATCAGCAGCGTGAAGAGCGTACATTGCACCAACAGCGAGACGCCGGGAAACAGGCGCGGCGGCACGACGTTGAGCAGCAGACCTTGCAGCGCCACCAGCGCGAAGAAGACGAACAGCGCGGCCAGGGTCATGCCGAGGAACAGCGCCAGGCCGTTCCAGATTCCGGGCTGGTAATACTGGCCGTTCATCACAATCGGCAGGGCCGCGCTGGGCGGTCCGTTGAGCGCCACGATGAAGATGCCGATGTAGACCAGCAGCGCCGTGAACTTGGCCACGAAGACGTCGCGCGTGCGGACCGGCAGGCCGGCCAGCACCAGGTAATCGCGCAGACCGGGAAACAGCGAAGGCCATTGCATCGCCGTGACCAGGCCGGTGAGCGTCATGGAAAGCGTGATCAGAAACAGGTGATCGGCAACTGCCGCCATGCGATAGGGCACGTCGGAATCCAGCTCCTGCAGCACGCGGTACTTATGATAGTAGGCCTGCACCATGGGGATGCTCAGCGACACCACGATGGCGAACAGTCCGATGGCTACCACCTGCCACTGACCGGCGGACGAGACCAGATCGCTATCGAAGAAGCGGCGGAAAAAGTGGCGGCGCAGTTCGAAACCGGTGCCGTGGCTCTCCTCCAGCCAGTCGCGAAATCGGACCGCGGCCGGCTTCATGACTGCATTGCGGCGAGGATGCCGCGGACCCGGTCGGCGGGGTCCTCCTGCTCGGTGAGTTGCGCGAAGATGCCTTCGAGCGAGGGCTGGTGCATCAGGTCGCGCAGGCGTTCCACGGCGTCGTGCGCCACTACTTTTCCCTTGCGCAGAATCAGCACGCGGTGGCAGACCTTCTCCACCACCTCCAGCACATGGGAACTGTAGAAGATGATTTTGCCCTGCGCCGCCAACTCGTGAAGCAGCGTACGCAGCACCAGAGCAGTGGTGACGTCCAGACCGGAGAAAGGCTCGTCGAAAATCAGCAGCTCCGGATTGTGAATCAGCGCACCGGAGAGAAGGATCTTCTGCCGCATCCCTTTGGAGTAGGACGCCAGCGGAGAGTGGCGATCGTCCCACAGCCCGAACAGGCGCAGCAATTCGTCCATGCGCGGCTCCAGCGTGCGGCGCGGAAGACTGCGCAGGCGGCCGATGAGTTGCAGATACTCGCGCCCGGTCAGGTGGGGGTAGAGGTGCGCCTCCTCCGGCACGTAGCCGAGCCGCTGCTGGAAGGCCACAAAATCCTTGCGCACGTCACAGCCGTTGAACAGGATCTCGCCGTCGGTCGGCTCGATGAGGCCGGTAAGCACTTTGACGGTGGTGCTCTTGCCCGCGCCGTTGGGTCCGAGGTAGCCCAGAATCTCGCCAGGGCGAATGACGAAGCTCACATCGTCCACCACCCGGACCCGGTTGTAACGCTTCACCAGATTCCGCACTTCGAGCATCGCGTGCTAGTATACCCCCCAAGGGCCGCCATCTTTTCCGAAACGGCCCTCGCAATACCTTTGACTATGAATCTGGACCGAATGTTCCAGGCTGGTTTGACGCTGGCCGTTGCCGGTTGCATTTGGGCGCTCTGGCCGGTGCCTGGCGCGGCGGCTTACAGTTCCATCAACCGGCGCCACCGATCGGCCTTCCGGCGCGGTCCTTATGTGTTGATCGACCGCGGCCACTGGAACGGTTCCAGCGCCGATCCGCGTTTCGACGGCCTTTACGATGTGCTGGCTTCGGACGGGTATCAGGTCTCGCGCAACCGGCAGGACTTCGTGCCGGAACTGCTGCGCGGCACCCGCGTCCTTCTGGTGGCGGACGCCATGGGCTGGAAAGGCGCGCTGCAGAATGGCTTCAGCAAGGTGGGCGTGGATGTGCGCCTCCATCCCCGGGCCTTCGCTCCCGAAGAAATCGCGGCGGTGCGCGATTGGGTGGTGCGCGGCGGATCGCTGTTGCTGATGGCGGACCATGCGCCCTCCGGAGAGGCGTCGCAGGCGCTGGCCGCAGCTTTCGGAGCGCGCCTCGCCGACTGTCCCGCGTCCGACGGTCGCACCGTCATCTGGTTCGACCGCGAAGGCGGACTGGTGGACGATGCGATTTCGGCCGGACGCGCCGAGGAGAACGAGCAGGTGACCTTCGCCATGAGTTTCGGCGGAGGCGATGTGGATGGTCCGCCGGGCAGCCTGGCATTTCTGAAGGTGACGCCGAAATCCGTGATGCCTGCCGCCGACGCCGCCTGCGTGCCCTCCGGCGCACAGGGGATCGCGATGGAGGCGGGCCGCGGACGGGTGGTGGTGCTCACGGCGCAACTGGCGCGCACCGAAGGACTGGCCAAGCGCGCCGGCATCAACGACCGGCTCACCGACAATCGTCAACTGGTTTTGAATATCATGCACTGGCTTTCGCGGACGGAATAAAATTCGATCATGCCTGTCACCCTGGAACAAGTGGAAGAAGCGCGCCGCAATATCGCGGGGACGATTGTACGAACCCCGCTGGTGGCGTTGAATGCGGACGCGCCCGTGTATCTGAAGCTGGAGAATCTGCAGCCCATCGGCAGCTTCAAGATTCGCGGCGCTTCGAACGTGATGGCGCGGACACCCGCCGCGCAACTGGCGCGCGGAGTGCTCACTGCCTCGGCCGGAAACATGGCGCAAGGCGTGGCCTTCTGCGCGCGCCGTCTGGGAATTCCGGCGACCATCGTGACTCCGGACACGGCCCCGGCCACGAAGCTGGCGGCGATCGAACGGCTGGGTGGCCGCATCATCAAAGCTCCGTTCGCCGAGTGGTGGCGCACGTTCGAGACTCGCAGCTTTCCCGGTGTGGACGCCACCTTCGTCCATGCCTTCGACGACCCGGACGTGATGGCCGGCAACGGCACCATCGCTCTTGAACTGCTGGAAGATCAGCCCGACCTCGAAGCGGTTGTGGTGCCGTGGGGCGGCGGCGGACTTTCCTGCGGCATCGCGGCCGTGCTGCGTCAGCGGGCGCCGCACATCCGGGTGTACGCGGCGGAAGTGGAGACGGGCGCGCCGCTGTTCGCATCGCTGGCGGCGGGCTCTCCGCAAAGCGTGGAGCACACGCCGTCCTTCGTGGACGGCATCAGCGCGAAGGCGGTCTTCCCCGCCATGTTCGAACGGGCCCGGAAGCTGCTGGACGGTTCGATCGTGGTGTCGCTGGCGGAGGCAGCCTCGGCCTTGAAGCTGGTGGCCGAACGGAATCGCGTGATTGTGGAAGGCGCCGCGGCCTGCGCGATCGCGGCGGCTCTCAGCGGACGGGCCGGCCCGGGCAAAGTGGCGGCCATCGTCTCCGGCGGCAATATCGACCTGCACAAATTCGCCGAGTTGACCCGGTAGTACACTAAGCTCATGATCCGAAAAGTACTGCTGTTGCTGCCCCTGCTGGCCGGTCTTGCCCTCGCGCAGACCCGCGTTTACGAGCTGCGTACCTATACCTGCAACGAAGGCAAGCTGGAGGCCCTGAAGACGCGCTTCCGCGAGCACACCATCGAGATTTTCAATCGCCATCACATGGAGAGCGTTGGCTACTGGGTGCCGCAGGACGGAGAGAGATCCAAGACCACGCTGATCTACATTCTGGCCCATCCCAGCCGCGAAGAGGCTGCGAAAAACTGGAAGGAATTCAGCAGCGATCCGGAATGGCGCAAGGTCTCCACGGAATCGGACGCCAACGGCAAGATCGTGAACCACGTGGAATCCGTATTCATGGATCCGACCGACTTCTCAAAGTTGAAATAACGTGGACATCGCGCGACAGGCGCACATGCGCCATCTGGTAGACCAGTTGCAAAAGCTGGAGGGCCGTCTCCGCGAGGGCGGCGGCCCGGCCCGCGCCGAGAAGCAGCATCGCGCCGGAAAAATGACGGTGCGCGAGCGCATCGACGGGCTGATCGACCCCGGCAGTTTCTTCCTGGAGATCGGCCTGCTGATCGCCTACGACCGGTACGACGGGCAGGCGCCGGCGGCGGGCGTGGTCACCGGCATCGGCAAGATCGAAGGCCGCTACGCCGTCATCGTGGCCAACGACGCCACGGTGAAGGCCGGCGCCTGGTGGCCCGAGACCATCACCAAGATCCTGCGGGCGCAGGAAGTGGCCATGCGCAACGGCCTGCCGATCGTCTACCTGGTGGATTCGGCCGGCGTCAATCTGCCGTACCAGGACGGCATCTTCCCGGGACAGTACGGCGCGGGTCGTATCTTCTATTACAACTCGCTGATGCGCCGCAAACTGCGCATCCCGCAGATCGCGGCGGTGATGGGCTCGTGCATCGCGGGCGGTGCGTACCTGCCGGCGCTCAGCGACGTCATCATCATGGTGGAAGGCGTCAGCTTCATGGGCCTGGGCGGTCCCAACCTGGTGAAGGGCGCGACCGGACAGGTGATCGATTCCGAACCGCTGGGCGGCGCGCGTCTGCACACGGCCATCAGCGGCGTGGCCCACTACATGGCGAAGAACGACGCCGATTGTCTGGCGCGCATCCGGCTGCGATTCCGGCAGATGCCTGCCCCGCCTCCCGCGGCTGGCAGCGTTGCCGAGCCACTCCGCCCGATATCTGAAATCTACGGCGCGCTGCCTGCCGACCATCGCCTGCCGTACGACATCGAAGAGGTGATCTTCCGCATTTTCGATGGCGACGATTATGTGGAATTTCAACCCGAGTATGCGCCGGAGATGCTGTGCGCGAATGCGCGGCTCTCGGGTCATCCGGTCTCGATCATCGCCAATCGGCGCGGCTTTCTGAAGGCCGACGGGCGGCCGCGCATCGGCGGGATCGTATATACGGAATCGGCGCGCAAGGTGGCGTACTTCGTCGAAGACGCGGAGCGGCAGAGTGCGCCGCTGATCTACCTGCAGGACGTTTCCGGCTTCATGGTGGGGCCGGACGCGGAGCGCGAAGGCATCATTCGCGCCGGCGCGGAGATGGTGGAGACCATGTCCTGCGCCACGGTGCCGAAGCTGGTGCTGACGCTCAATCACGCCAGCGGCGCGGGCTATTACGCCATGGCCGGACAGGGCTTCGACCCGAACTTCACGTTCAACTGGCCCACCGCGCGCATCGGCGTGATGGAAGGCGATTCCGCGGTGGTGGCGCTCTTCGCCGCCGACCTGGAGAAGTACAAGGGCAAGCCGCTGCCCGACGAGTTGCAACAAGCCATCGACAAGACCCGCGCCGATTACGAGCGCTGGCTGGATTCGCGCTACGCCGCGGCGCGCGGCCACTGCGACGCGGTGATCGACCCGCTGGACTCGCGCAAAGTGCTGACGTTCGCCCTGGAGGCGTGCATGCAAAAGCAAAACCGGCAGTCCCTGCCCGTGGGAGTGACGCTATGATCCGCATCGCCAATGGACAGGGCTTCTGGGGCGACTGGCTGGAAGCGCCGGTGCGTCTGGTGGAGCAGGGGCCCATCGACTATCTGGCGCTGGACTACCTGGCCGAGATAACCATGTCGATTCTCCAGAAGCAGAAGGAGGCCGATCCGAAACTGGGCTACGCGCGCGACTTTCCGCCGCTGGTGGCGCGCATCGCCCCGCGGATTCGCGAGCGGGGCATCAAGGTGATCGCCAATGCGGGCGGCGTCAATCCGGTGGCCTGCGCGCACGAGGTGGTGCGGCTGGCGCCTGGCCTGAAGGTGGCGGTGGTGACCGGCGATGACGTCTTCTCCCGGCTGGACGAATTCCTGGAGAAGGGCTATGCGATGCGCGACATGGATACGGGCGAGCCCATCGCCGGCATCCGCGATCGCATCCTGAGCGCCAACGCGTACATCGGCGCGTTTCCGCTGGCGGAGGCTCTGGCGACGGGCGCGGACGTGGTGATTGCCGGACGCTCGACGGACACGGCTCTCACGCTGGCGCCCATGGTGCACCGCTTCGGCTGGCGCGACGACGACTTCGACAAACTCGCCGCGGGCACCATCGCCGGCCACATCATCGAATGCGGCGCGCAGTGTACCGGCGGCAACTGTCAGGTGGACTGGCAGAACATTCCCGACATGGCCAACATCGGGTATCCGATCATTGAGGCCGATCCCGACGGGACTTTCCAGGTGACCAAGCATGCCGGCACCGGCGGCCGCGTCAATATCGATACCGTCAAAGAGCAGTTGCTCTACGAATTGGGCGACCCGAAGAACTACATCACGCCGGACTGCGTGGCCGACTTCACCAGCATCAAGCTGAAGGACGTCGGGCCGGACCGCGTGCGCGTCAGCGGAATCAAAGGCAGCATGCGGCCGCCCTCGCTGAAGCTATCGATTGCGTACTCCAACGGCTGGAAGGCCACCGGGACGCTGGTTTATTCCTGGCCGCAGGCGCTCGAAAAGGCGCGCGCCGCGGACCTGATTGTTCGACGCCGGCTCGACAGCCTGGGACTGCACTTTGACGAAGTGGCCACCGAGTTCCTGGGCTACAACGCCTGCCACGGTGCGGCGGCCCCCCCGAATCCCGATCCGCCGGAGATTCAAGTGCGCATCGGCGTCCGCGGCGCCGATCGTAAGGCCGTGGACCGCTTCACGCGCGAGCTGATTCCGCTGGTCCTGAACGGCCCTCCGGGCGCGACCGGCTTCGGTGACGGACGGCCCCCCGTGCGCGAGATCGTGGCCTACTGGTCCGCCCTGGTCCCGCGAGAAGAGATCACCACCAAAGTGGAAGTGATCGAGTAGCTTTCCACAACCGGCCGCGCTTATCTCAGTTCACGACCGCCTTCAGCGTGAGCGACTCACTGCGGCCTCCTCCGGGATGTTGACTTCGGTGCGCTGCTCAGTGCCGCGCCTGCCGGCGAACACGAAAGCCACCAGGACCAGCGCGGCCAGTGCGAACAGAGTGTCGCCCGGAGCACGCATCCACCGCAGAGTCTGCATATAGGGCAGTCCCAGGAACTCGGTGCTGCGAGCGTACCAGTAGCCTTTTTCCACCGAGGCCCATGTCTGCGCCAGACCGACCGGCAGCAGGCTTCCCACACACATGAAGAGGAGTCCGGCGTTCATGCCCCAGAAGGCGAAGCGCAGCCAGCTTTCCTTCCAGGCGGCGCGCGGCTCCATGGCCCGCAGACACACCAGCATCAGCCCGATGCCCAGCATGCCGTAGACACCGAACAGAGCGGCATGTCCATGCAGCGGCGTGGTATTGAGGCCTTGCATGTAGTACAGGGCGATGGGCGGATTGATCATGAAGCCGAACAATCCGGCACCCACCATATTCCAGAAGGCCACCGAGACAAAGAAGTTGATGGGCCATTTGTAGCGTTGTACCCAGGGCGCCAGACGGCCGTTGCGCAGGTCGTCCATCGCCGAGTAAGCAACCATGGTGAGCGGCACCACTTCGAGCGCGCTGAAGACGGAGCCGAAGGCCAGGGCCACGGTCGGGGTGCCTGAGAAGTAGAGGTGGTGGCAGGTCCCGATGATTCCGCCCGAGAGGAAGATCGTCGCGGACAGGAGCGCCGATTTGGCGGCGAACGCCGGACGGATCAGGCCCAGCCGCGTGAAGAAGAAGGCGATGACCGTGGTCGCGAAGACTTCAAAGAAGCCTTCTACCCACAGGTGCACTACCCACCAGCGCCAGTATTCCACGATGGTCAGATGGGTGTGCTGTCCCCAGGTGAGGCCGGCGCCGTAGAACAGGCCGATGGCGCCCGCCGAAAGTAGAAACAGGTACAGCAGATTGCGATGCTCGCCGTTCACTTTCAGTGCAGGCAGGGTGGCGCGGATCACCAGGACCAGCCAGATCAGCAGGCCCACGAAGAGCAGGATCTGCCAGCCGCGTCCCAGATCGACATATTCATAGCCCTGATGGCCCCAGAGAAAGGCGTTGGCGTCAGAGAGTTTGTTCTGCGCACTCATCCATTCGCCGGCCAGCGACCCCACCACAATCAGCAGCAGGGCGCTGAACAGGACGTGTACACCGAGCGCTTGAAACTTGGGCTCTTTGCCGCTGATCAGCGGGCCGATGAACAGGCCGGCGGCCAGCCACGCCGTCGCAATCCAGAAGATCCCCACCTGCACGTGCCAGGTGCGCGTCACGCTATACGGCAGGATGTGCGAGATCTTCAAGCCGTAGAAGCCGTCGCCCTCCACGCCGTAGTGGGCGGTGATCATGCCCATCAGAATCTGCACCAGAATCAGGCCGGAGACCACCCAGAAATACTTGAGCGTGGCGCGCTGCGAAGGCGTTGCCGCCCAGGCGCCCAGCGGGTCGGTGGGAGGAATCGGGCCGGTGGGTTCGGCGGCTTTCTGCGACGCGTACCACCAGACCATGGCGCAGATTCCGGCCAGCAGCATGATGATGCTGACGCCGGTCCAGAGCACGCTCTCGCCCGTGGGACGATTGCCCACCAGCGGTTCGTAAGGCCAGTTGTGGGTATAAGAAACGGTGTCGCCGGGCCGTTCGGCGGCGGCGGACCAGGCGGTCCAGAAAATGAAGCCGGCGAATTGCCGCATGCGCTCCGGAGTGGAGACGGAGCCGGAGGGAATGGCGTATGCCGCATTGCCCTTCATGAAGACGTCGGAGAAATGAGCCAGGCAGGCTTCAAAGGCGCGGGCGCGAACCGGCGCGATGCGGATAGTATTGCTGGCGGCAACGTAGCCGTTGTGACGATAGATCTGTTCGAGGCGGCCGCGAAGTTTCCCCTGGTCTTCGGCGGAGAGTTGCTCGTAGGGTTTGCCGAAGTCGGTGTTGGCCCATTCGGCCAGCACGAAACTGGATTCGCGATGCAGCCAGTCGGCGGTCCAATCCGGCGCCACGTAGCTGCCATGGCCCCAGATGGATCCCACTTCCATACCGCCCAGCGCCTGCCAAACATTCTGGCCCCGGCCTATATCACCATCCGGCACAACGACGGCGCCGGCGGTGTCGACGATGCGGGAAGGGAGCGGCGGCATCTGCTGATAGATGCGCGTGCCAATCCAGCCCAGCACCGAAAACGAGATTACAAGAACAGCGGCAAAACTAATCCAGAGCTTCTTCATACCACTTCACGATATCGGGAGCCGGTTGTCTGGTAAGTGACTTCAGTCACCGGGTTCATCGCGAGTGGAGAGGAGCCGCCGGCGTTACCGGGGGGCGACCAGGGTCGGTTGGGCTGCGGTTTCCTTGGTTTTGCCGTACCGATTGAGCCGGTGCGAGCACAACTGCAGAAACGCGGCGGCGGCCAGCCAGACCTGCCAGTGCGACAGGGGTCCGCTGGCGATATAGAAGGTGGAAGTCCAGCTCAAATCGGCGGCGATTCGCCAGAGCCCGAGCGCCAGCGCCATCACTGCGGCGGGAGTAAGCAAGGCGGCGACAGCGACGGCGACTCGCTGATTCTTGCCGCGCTTCCGGCTGACGCGCGGACCTCGCGCAAATCGGATCCTGACTACCATGAACGGTTTCATACCAATCTACCAGTTTTTGCGATAAATTAAACGTTTCGGTCCTGGAGAAACGACATCATGAAAACGTTTAAAACAGCAGTGTTTGGAACCGGCTTCGTCGGCCGCGTACATCTGGAAGGCATCCGGCGACTGGGCTACGTTCAGCTTTACGCAATTGGTGAACCGCAAATCGAAAAGGCCAATCAACTGGCCGCCGAATTCGGCGTAGAGAAGACCGAAGCCGACTATCGCAGACTGCTGGACGATCCCGCCGTGGATGCCGTCCACATCTGCACCCCGAACTTCATGCACTCTCCGATTGCCAAGGATGCCCTGCAGGCCGGCAAACACGTGATCTGCGAGAAGCCTCTGGCCACCAGCGTGGCGCAGGCGAAGGAACTGGTGGACCTGGCGGCCTCAACCAAACTCCGCAACGCCACCTTCCACAATCTGCGCTTCTACCCCATGGTCCAGCACATGCGCCGCATGCGGGAAGACGGCGACCTGGGCGACATCCTGGTGGTGCAGGGCACCTACTCGCAGGACTGGCTGCTCTACGACACCGACTGGAACTGGCGCCTCGATTCCAAGGCGAACGGGCCTTCGCGCACACTGGCCGACATCGGGTCGCACTGGTGCGATATGGCGGAGCACGTCACCGGACAGCGGATCACCAGCGTATGCGCCGACCTGCAGACCTTCCACAAAAAGCGCAAGCAGCCCAAGGGGCCGATTGAGACGTTTGCCGGCAAGACGCTGAGTCCTGAGGATTACACCGAGGTCGATATCGATACGGAGGATTTCGGCGCCGTGGTCTTCCGCATGGGCGAGCGGACGCGCGGGGCATTCACCGCCAGCCAGATTTCGGCGGGCCGCAAGAACGGACTGCAACTGGAGATCTACGGCACCAAGTGCGGAGTCTCGTGGAATCAGGAGCGGCCCGACGAGCTGTGGATCGGCAATCGCAACAGCAACAATCAGATCATCATCAAGGATCCGTCGCTGCTGAAGCCGAAGGCGCGCTCGTATGCAGACCTTCCCGGCGGCCACAGTGAAGGCTACGACGACACGTTCAAGCAGGTATTCCGCCGCTTCTACAAATCGATTGAGGAGCCCGATTCCGAGCCGGAGTATCCGCAGTTCGCCGACGGTCTGCGGCAGCTCACCATTCTGGAAGCGGAACTGGAGAGCAACAAGAAGCGCGCCTGGGTCGACGTGCCCGCCTAGGTTTATGCGCTACCTGCCGCTGGTCCTGCTGGCGATCTCCGAACTGGCGGCATCCGACTTGTCGTCGCGCGGCTACTCGGTTTTGCCCGCGCCGCAACAGGTGACACTCACAGGGCCGGACCTCGCGTTCGGCCCAGCCTATATTCTCGAAGGGAACGACGCGGCGGCGGCAGCCAGCCTGCGGGAGCAACTCGGCGCGCCGTCGCATTCCGGCACGCGCATTCGACTGCTGATCGACCGGCAGCGGCTCGAAGACCCCCCTGCCCCGACAGCGCTGGAAGCGTATCGCCTGGAGATCGCGCCCGGCCGGGTCACCATTACCGCCATCGCTTCGGCAGGCCTGTTCTACGGGGTTCAGACACTGCTGCAACTCCTCGCCTCGGGCGGAAACCACCTTCCCCAAGGCGAGATCGTGGATTGGCCCGACCTCCCTTTGCGTCAGATCTACTGGGACGACGCCCACCATCTGGAGCGTCCCGAAGCGCTGCGCCACGCGATCGCGCAAGCCGCCTACTACAAGATCAACGGCTTCGTCATCAAGCTGGACGGCCATTTCCAGTACCGCAGCGCGCCCGCCGTGGTGGAGCCGTACGCCATCTCACCGGCGGAGTTGCAGTCGCTCACGGACCTCGCGCTGGCCCGCCATGTCCAACTGATTCCCTATCTGGATGCGCCGGGCCACATCGCTTTCATCCTCAAGCACCCCGAGTACGCGGCGCTGCGTGAGTTCCCCGACAGCAACTTCGAGGGCTGCGCCACCAATCCCGATTTCACCAGGCTCATCACCGGCATGTTTGCCGATCTGCTGGCCGCCAACAAAGGCGTCACCCACTTCTACCTTTCCACCGACGAGCCTTACTACGTGGGACTGGCGCACAACTCGCAGTGCGACGAAACGACGCGGGCGCGGGAACTGGGCAGCGTCGGAAAGCTGCTCGCCGAGTTCATCACCACTACGGCGAACTGGCTGCACGAGCGCGGCCGCGAGGTGTATTTCTGGGGCGAGCGGCCCATGGTGCCCGCCGATATCGAGGCGCTGCCGCGGTACCTGATCAACGCGGAAACCTACGGGCCGCAATACGATCCCGTGTTTGCGAAGCACGGCATCCGCTCCATGATCTTCACCTCCGTGCAGGGTATGGAGCAGCAGTTTCCACAGTACTCGCTGCTGGAGCCGGGCGAGCGCTTGCATCCCGCTACCGGGCCCGGCGAGCGCATGAACGAAGTCGCCGGCAAGATCGCTTCCGATCCGGCACGCGCCACCGCGCAGGTGATTGGCGCCGATACCGCGGGCTGGGCCGATTCGGGGCTGCATCCGGAGACCTTCTGGCTGGGCTACGCAGCTGGCACCGCGGCGGCCTGGAACGCGCGCGGCGATCAGAAACAGAGCGAGCGGGATTTCTACCGCCTCTTTTACGGTCCGCACGCGGTCAACATGGAGCGGGTGTATCGGCTCATGAGCCGGCAGGCGCGCTTCTGGGAGGACAGTTGGGAGACCGGGCCCAGCGAGTCGCGTAAGGGGCTGTTCGGCGATTCCGACAATATCTTCAACCCGCGGCGGCCCAGTCATGATCAGTTTCTGCCGCTGCCGCTGACGGCCGGGAACAGCGCGCGCAGAACCGAGCTCGCCGCGGCCTTCACGCGCGAGAGCGACGAATTGCTGGCCCTGCTGAAGGACAATGTGCAGCGCGTCGATAGCAATCGGTACAACCTGGAGGTGTTCCTTTCCATCGCGCACCTGTGCCGGCACAATCTCGACATGCTGACGGGTCTGGATCGCATGTTCAAGCTGCTGGACCGGGGCGACCTGGCGTCGCTGGACGAGGCGCTGACGATCGCGAGGTCGATCCGGCAGGACCGCGACGCCGTGCTCCACGAGATCACCACCACCTGGGAACGCAGTTGGTATCCGCGCGTGGAAGAGGCCAACGGCCGCCGCTTCCAGCACGAACTCGACGACGTCAAGGATCATTGGGCCGATCGTACGGTGGACCTGTCTTACCAGATGCAGAGGGAGTTCCTGCTGCCCTTCGGCCGCTTGGGGGAACAGATTCGGACCGCGCGCAATCGGCTTGCAGCGGCGCAGAATCTGCCCGCCGACACGCAGGTATTTCGCTGGTAATCGCGCGCTCGGATCGCCTGACTACCGCAAAGCCAAGGCTACTAACGTCTCTTCGGAGTTGTCTTCGGGAGTATCCAGTTTGACGGCGGCGTCTGCGATTTGGCTTTCGGTGGCCCCTACGAAGCAGAGTTCGCAGATGCCGACGGCGTCGGAATTCCAGCGGATTGCGGGACCGAACGTACGGCAGGTCAGGGGACGCCAGGCATAAAGGTCGCAGGTGCCGTGCTCGGGATCGAGAGCCGGACAGGGGTCGTCGTCTTCATCGATGCGGTCGATGGCGTGGCGGACGCGGTCGCGGACCCGGAGGGCGCGGGCGGGGTCGGAGAGCGTCAGTTCGGCGAGGCCTGCGCGGAGACGGGCGGCGTCGGACTGGCTGATGGGGAACGGCCCCAGACAGCAATCGCAGCAGCCGGGTTTACAGGCGATCCAGGAGCCGCCTCGGGCCACGGCCTGGGCCAGCGCGGCGTCGACAATCTGCACCAAGTCACTGTCCATCACTCTCCAGTATCGCGCGCCACATGCTAACATCGCTTTTCAAAGGCCGATCTTTTGCGCAAAGTCCCTCTTGCGGACTCGTTGCGGATCATCGGGCGAGGGTCGCTGAACTGGCTCGCCAATCGTCCCATCGTGGTCTCATTCGAAGTTACCGACGCCTGTTCCTGCTGGTGCAAGCATTGCGATCACGGCGGCCCGCGCGACGAATCGCGGAATCTCAAACCCGCCGAATACAGCCGGTATATGGAAGCGCTGCGTCCGTGCGTGGTGCAGATCTCGGGCGGCGAACCGCTGCTGCGCGACGACGTGGTGGAGATTGTCCGAACGGTCAAAAGCGGACCGCGGCCGCCGTACACGATTCTGGTCTCCAACTGGTCGCACATGACCGAGGAGAAGTATCTGGCGCTGCGCGCGGCGGGGATCGACCAATTCTCCGTGAGTCTGGATTTTCCCGATGTGCGGCATGACGATTTCCGCGTGTACCCAGGCCTCTACTCTCATTTGAGCGATCTGATGCCGCGCCTGGCTAAGTTGGGTCATGACGATATCGTGCTGAACAGTTGCATCACCAGCGAGAATGTCGACGAGATCGACCGCATCGCGGACAAGGCGCGGGAGTGGGGCGTGAACCTGTGTTACAGCGCATACTCGGCGCGGCGCACGGGCTGCCGCGACTACTTCCTGAATTCCGCGGAGCAGCTGGTCAAACTGAATGCGATGCTGGACAAAGTAGAGGCGCGCCGCGACCAGACCAACTGGATCGTCAACGCGCCTTCCACACTGGAGGCTACGCGCCGCTACTTTGCCAACCGCGGCACGCCGGGCTGCAAGGCCGGCCTGCGGTTTCTGGTGGTGACTGCCGACGGCGCCCTGCAGCCCTGCTCCATGCAATTCC
This sequence comes from Candidatus Sulfopaludibacter sp., assembly GCA_035551455.1. Lineage (GTDB taxonomy): Bacteria > Acidobacteriota > Terriglobia > Bryobacterales > Bryobacteraceae > Sulfopaludibacter. Next base: position 9,487 of record DASZMZ010000196.1, on the reverse strand, counting down.
AACGGTATCCGCTGGAACAGCGCACTCGCATGATTGAGGAATTCACGGCGCATAACCAGTGCGACGAGTGTTATGTCTCCATCCGTTCGTATCTGGATAAGAGCTTCCCGCAACTGCTGACGGAGAACGTTCGCGAGTTTCTTTCGGTGAAGTAAGGCCTGCGATCCTGCTAATTCAGACGGAAGGTGACTGTGATGGGTGCGCTCACTTCCACCGGATCGCCATTGAGGAACGTGGGACGGTAGACCCAGCGTCTGACGGCTTCGATGGCGGCGGGGGAAAGCAGCGGGCTGCCGCTCACGAGTTTCAGTTCGCGCACACGTCCATCGGTTCCCACCACGGCCATGAGTTCGACTACGCCCTGCACGCGCATGGTACGAGCCAGTTGCGGATAGACCGGCTCCACCATGGAGATCAGTTTGCCCGCCAGAACTACGCCGCCCAACCTGGTGCGAATCGTCGGGGCAGCAGGCGGCGGCTCCACGGCACGCGGCGTTTCCGCAATTCTGGGCGGAGCGAGTGCGGCATTTCCAATCATCAGGATGGCCCCCAGAACACCGTCCTTGACGCCGTTTGCAACACCATTGGGGACGCCGCCTACGACGTATTCGCCTGCGACGGGGGGCGCCTCGTCAATGACCATGGCAACGTCCCTGGGGATGATCGTGGGTTGCGTCATATGGCCGTTCGGATCCACAAAAGGCCGCACGGCCGCTGTATGCCTGGGCTGTGCCGCGCTTGCGCGTGGCGGCGGCGGTGGAGCGCCTGGCGGCGCGATGATGTTTACGAAAGATTGAAAGTGGGGCAGCGCTTCGGGCCAAACCATGGGAGCCAGAACCATGGCGGCGACCAGCGCAACCTGTCCCGTCACCCCGGCACAAGTTGTCCAGAATCGCTTGCCGCCTGCCGCTTCGAGTACGAAAACCTGTTCGAACATAAATCCCCCTTTTGTTCGGGCACACCACTCCACCGGACCGTGAACGGACGGTTGCCGTTTGTATGTTTTCTGGTATCAGTCGAGATGTTGCCCGGCTGTTGACATCTTGCGTCAACCTCCACCCAAATAGACACCGCGTTTGGCAAGAAGTTCCGAGCGGTTTCAGGCATGATGAGAAGGTGCAGTTACCGGACGCAGTCAAACGACGAATTCAGGAACGGGCCGAACAGACGGGCTTCCCCGCCCTGAAGCGGGCAGCCGCTCAAATGAGCGAGGCCTATCGCGCCGGCTCCGTGGCGCGCCTGCCGGCCGGCGAGCGGACCGCCGCCTATCTGGTAACTCGCATGCCGGCGACTTATGCGGCAGCTTACTCGGTACTGGAACAAACGCGCGCCGCGCTGAGTAACATCGGCAGCATTCTGGATGTCGGCGCGGGGACCGGAGCGGCGTCGCTGGCCGCGCGGCAGTGGTTTCCGGAAGCCGCAATTACCATGCTGGAGAAGGACGCGGCCTTCGCCGCGGCGGCGCGCGAGTTTCTACCGGACGCGCGACTGATATCGGCGGACGCGGCGACGATGGCCGAATTTCCACCGCATGATCTGGTAATCGCGGCCTACTCGCTCGGTGAGTTGGCGCGTCCGGCGGCGCAGCGGCTTTGGAAGGCGGCGCGAGTCGCGTTGATCGTGATCGAGCCCGGGACTCCGTCGAGCTTCGCCCTGGTGCGTTCCGTTCGCACCGAGTTGCTGGCGTCCGGCGCCCGCATGCTGGCGCCGTGTCCAGGAGAAATGGAATGTCCGATGGTGGAGCCCAATTGGTGCCACTTCGCGGCGCGGGTTGAACGCTCGTCGCTTCACCGGCGGGTGAAGGAAGCGCAGCTCAACTACGAGGACGAGAAGTTCAGCTACCTGGCGGTGGGTCGCGAGGCGGCGGAGTTGGCGGGGTCGCGAATTGTCCGCCATCCACAGCACCAGCCGGGGTTGATCGTGCTGGAGACGTGCACGCGGTCGGGCTTGACCACGGTGCGGGTCGGGAAACGGAATAAGGACGAGTTCCGGGCGGCGCGGCAGGCCCGTTGGGGAGATCGCTGGTAGAGGCTTGGGGAGCCCCTTAAGGGCTATTTCAACGGGCTGCAACCGGATCTAGAATCGGGGTGTGATGAAAGCTATCTTTGCAATCACCCTGATGGGCGGCACGCTCTTCGCGCAGGACGTCGAGTGGGCCCGCGATCTGTATGTGCATGGGCTGAAGGGCCGCGCCATGGAGTCCTTCATCGCCATCCTCCACACGCCTTCTTACGCCGCGGGAGCCAAAGCGGAGGCCCTCTATTATATGGGCCAGATGTCCTTCGAAGATGGTTCTTTCGCCACCGCCATGAACGATTGGGAGAAGCTGGTACGCGACTATCCCGAATCGCCGCGCGCCGCCGAATTGAAGGAGCGCTTCACCGAATTGCAGGAGGTCTACACGCGCGTCGCCGACCCGCCCATCGATTCGGTGGTGGCCCGCTCCTACATCAGGAACGGCGATTTCTGGGCCGCCAGTGAGAGGAAGTTTCCGCTGGAAACCAAGTTCCTGCCGTCGCTCGACCTGGGCGTGGCCTGGTACGACCGCGTCATTAAGGAGTATCCCGGGACAGAGGCGGCCGACGTGGCGATGCAGCGCAAAGTCTTCCTCTGGCTTTCCTTCGCGGACCACGATTATCCCCGCAATCTCGCCGGGCTGCTCGATGCTTTCCATGAGTACGAAGCGGCATTTCCGAGGGACGAGAACATGCAGGCTTTCCGCTATCAGATCTCCGAAGTCTTCTGGCGGCGCGGCGATTGGCTGACCACCACGGAGTGGCTGAACAAGATCGTCGCGGCGTCGGCCGGGCGCACTTCCTTCTATGCCGATATGGCGAAGGCGCGCATCGAGAACATGCACCAGGAGGCGACTAGAGCGCTCCGGTAAGAAGCTTGTGGCTGACCAGCGCGACGAACAGGCCGGCGGCGCCCAGGAAAGTGCCGAAGGGCAACTCGTAAGTGCCTGGGTCTTTGCCCGTGAATTTGATGTAGCCGAAGCCCAGAATAGAGCCGGCAATGGAGCCCAGAATCAGGGTCATCAGCGCGCCCTCCAGGCCCAGGAAAGCGCCGGCCATGGCCACCAGTTTGACGTCGCCGAAACCCAGCCCATCCTTGTGGCGAATCTTCAGATAAAGCCAGCCGCCGCCCCACAGCACGAAGGCCGGCATGAACGCGCCCGCGACGGATTCGGCGATGGACTGCGCCGTGCCGTGAACGTCAATCCCAACCAGCCAGAGCAGCATCTGCGCCGTGTGGTCGGGCAGGGGGACGAAGGCCGAGAAGATCAGACCGATCACCGTGCCGCCGATCGTAAACTGGTCCGGGAGCAGGCGCTTCTCCAAGTCGCTGAACAGCAGCCCCACCAGCATCGCCGAGAAGATGCACAGCTTCAGCGCGGCCGGCGTGAGTCCCATGGTATAGACGAAGAAGAAGAACAGCAGGCCGGTGATGAGTTCCACCGCCGGGTAGCGCAGCGAGATCGCGCGGCCGCAGTACCGGCATTTGCCGCCCAGCACGATGTAGCTGACCACGGGGATATTGTCGTACCAGCCGATGGTTTTGCGGCAGCGCACGCAGTGCGATCTGGGCCGCACCACGCTGCGTCCGCGCGGCCAGCGGTGGATGCAGACGTTGAGAAAGCTGCCGATCAGGAGTCCGAATAAGAAGGCGAAGATGGATTCGATCACGCAAATACCTGCCGGTAGACTTCAATAGTAGCCGCCGTGTTGTGGCCCACGGTGTAGCGATCGATGACGGCCTGTCGGGCGGCCTGGCCGTAGCGGCGGGCCCGCTCCGGATCGCTGGTCAATTCGCGGATCGCATCGGCGATGGCCGCGGGCTTGTTCTCCACCAGCAGGCCGGTTTCGCCGTGGCGGACAATCTCGGGCAGTCCGCCGATGCGGCTGGCAATCACCGGAACGCCGGCGGACATGGCGAGGAGGGCGGCCGATCCCAGTCCTTCACTGTGACTGATGTAGAGGAAGGCGCGCGCCTGGTGAAGGTCGCGGTCCAGATTAGAGGAAATCATGAGGGGCACTCCGGCCAGTTTGGCGGCTTCGAGGGCCAGGGGCTCGCCCTTCATGCGATCCTTGCCGGTGGCGGGCGCCATCAGTTCGAGGCCGACTGCTTCCTCTTTCAGAGGCACGCCGTCGTAGACCACGCTGATTTTGTCCTGCGGGACGCCGCCCTGGATGAGCACGTCTTTGACGAACTGGGATACGGCGATATAGCGGACGGGCTGCGCGTATTTCCATGAGGACTGGATGGGGAAAGCGACGCGGCGCGAAACGATGAGCGGCGCCAGGGCAGTCATGGCGGCGAGCGTGTGGCTGTGCGCGTCGTGGGCGTGAACCAGATCGTAACTCCGCGAGAGCAGGGCGATCCTCAAGAGTCCGATGGGTTGGACGCGCTGGCCGTAAATCCGCGCCTGCTTGGCCAGCGGACTATTGCTGCGCGCCAGCAGGGTGCTTTCGAAGCCTGCCTCGTTCAGCGCCTGCACCAGCCGCAGAACCTGCCACTGTCCACCCCGCATTTCTTTCCCGGAATCCAGATGTAGAATTCGCATCAGCTCATGATTCTCGCTTTAGAGTACTTCAGAAATGTGTAGTATGAGGCCATATAGGCGATGATGAGTCCTTCGACTCCGTCCAGAAAGCCCCGTTGCAGAAAATAGCTTTTCACGAAAGTCCAGGCCGGATCCACGATCATCTTCGCCAGCGGAACCCGGATCTGGCGCGCCGCCAGTTCCTGCGCCGCCAGCGTAGTATACCGGTCCATCGTCTTCACGTGTTCCGAGATGGATTCGCAGGTGAAGTGCAAAATGTTGCCTTGCAGGTGTCCCACCCTGCCATCTGGTACGACGCTTTCGTGGACGAAATCGCCGACCCATTTGGCGCGCCGCCGGTCGTAAAGGCGAACTTTGCGGTCGGGATACCAGCCGGAATGCAGGATCCAACGGCCCAGGTAATTCGCCATGCGCGGCATGGTGTACGCATCGTAGCGCGGAGCGGACTTTTTCATGGCCAGGATTTCGGCCTCGAGCGGCTCACTCAGCGCCTCGTCGGCATCCAGCGAGAGGACCCAATCGTGGCTGGCCTGTTCGGCGGCCCAGTTCTTCTGACCGGCATAGCCGCGCCAGTTGGCTTCGATGACGCGGGCGCCCAGGTTGGTGGCCAGTTCCACCGTGCGGTCCACCGATCCGCTATCGACAATCAGCACTTCGTCGCAGATGCGCAGGCTTTCGATGGCGCGCGCAATATTCCGCTCCTCGTTCAGAGTGATGATCGTCGCCGTGATCTTCATGGCCGGCTTAAAGTCCGCCGGCGATGATGGGCGCGTAGGCGAAGCAGAGAAGGAAGACCACCAGGGCGATCCACCCCAGTTTCTTGCGACCTACGCCGAGTGTCGAAGAATCGTAAACCATGGGGTGCCTGCGGCCCAAAAAGAACAGGATCACGGCCCACACAATCCAACCATACCAGGCGGTCCCGAACAGCAGGAGTCCGAGTCCCAGGCACAGCAGCGCCACGCACATGACGATCGAGATGCGCTTGTGCCAGTTGGGGAAGAAGGCGTACAGGATGTGGCCTCCGTCCAGTTGTCCGATCGGCAGCAGGTTCATGGCGGTAGCGAAGGCGCCCACCCAGGCGGCCCGTGCCACCGGATGCAGATAAATATCGACGATCCGCGTACCGGGGAAAATAGCCCTTTGCAGGAGCCACTGCAGGGTGGGTACGCCGAACTGTACGCTGCCGGTGCGGGCGATGTTGGGGATCACCTTGGAGAAGGCCAGGCCGATGGCAAATGCCGGCAGCAGGAACACGAAGCCCGCTAGCGGACCGACCACGCCGATATCGAAAAGCTGGCGCTTGTTACAGATAGCCGACCGGACCCGGATGAAGGCGCCGAAGGTTCCCATGAAGGGAGACGGCATGAAATAGGGCAGGCTGGCATCCACGCGATGGTAGGCGGCGGCCAGGTAATGGCCGAACTCGTGCGCCATCAGGATCGCCAGAAGGGTGAGGGAAAAGGGCAGCCCCTTCAGCAGGATAGCGGGATGATGCCAGGCCGCCAGATAGAGCGACAGGCTGTGTTCGATATCGAAGGGAAGATTGTGCTCGAAATCCAACTGCATGGCCGTCCCGACAACGGTGGTGGTCAGCAGGGTAGCGAGAAAGAGAAGGATATAAAGCCAGTATCGTTCTCGCGTAGCGGCTTCCGGGACGGGATGAACATCCACCGGGCCGCTTTCGGCGTAGAAAGGGTATGGCGCAGCCGAGAAATCCTGAGGTGACACAATAAAACCGCAGCAAGCAGCGGTTGGCTACTGCAGGGTCTGTAACTCCTTGCCGGGCTTAAATCGCACGGCTTTTCCGGGGGGAATCGAAACCTCCGCTCCGGTGCGCGGGTTCCGCCCGATGCCGGTTTTCCGGGGCTTCACATTGAATACGCCGAAGCCACGCAGTTCGATGCGGTCGCCTGTTTCGAGAGCTTTCTTCATGGATTCGAAAACGGTTTCGACCGCCATTTCGGCTTTGGTCTTGGTGATGCCGGTCCGGTTTACAACTTCGTTGATAATGTCCAGCTTAATCAAAACTTCCTCCTAGTGGCCGCAGCGTGAGGTTCGTTTGGTTCCCGCACCAGTCAACCACATGATAGGATTGAATTTATACTCATGTCAAGCGAGGGTGGGCAGGGCCGCGAAAAGGCGGTTACCAGTGAGGAATTCCGGCGTGCCTGCGGCCGTTTCGCCACCGGCATCACGATCGCCAGTGTTTTGGACCCCAGTGGCGCACCGCACGGCCTGACGGTGAACTCCTTCACAGCCGTTTCGCTCGAGCCTCCGCTGATTTTGATTTGTCTGGGTCATGCGGTGACCTGCATCGACGCATTCCGCGAGTCGCGCCACTTCGGAATCAACGTCCTGAAGGAGTCACAAAAAGAGCTATCGGACCGTTTTGCCCGAAAAGGCCAGGACCGGTTTGACGGCATCGAATGGTATCGCGGCGAGAACGGCGTGCCACTGCTGCCCGGAGTGCTGGCCGCCATGGAGTGCCGTCTGCACGAGCGCTTTACCAGCGGCGACCACGACATTTTCGTGGGAGAGCTGGTCAGCGTCCGAACCGGTGAAGGCGAGCCGCTCATCTACTTCGCCAGCGCCTACCGCAAGCTGTCCTAAGCACTACGCGATGTGGGCGCCGCGCGTGCCTACGTAGAGCGAGTACAGGGACTGGCTGGCGGCCATGAAGAGGCGATTGCGTTTGGAGCCGCCGAAGCAGAGATTGGCGCAGATCTCGGGCAGCACAATTTGGCCGATGCGCTGGCCTTCCGGCGAGAAGATGTGGACCCCGTCGTAGCCCGCGCCGGCCCATCCGGCTCCAGCCCAGATATTGCCGTCGATATCGGCGCGAATGCCGTCGGCCGAACCCTCGGTGTGCGAACCCATTTTCATATTGGTGAACTGCTTTTTGTTGCGCAGACTCTTGCCATCGACGACGTCGAAGACCTGAATGTCCTTTGGGTCACCGGTGTCGCAGATGTAGGCCTTCTTGTAATCGGGCGAGAAGCAGATGCCGTTGGGCTTATCGAGTTCGTCGGTGACTTTGTCGATCTTGCCGGTTTTCGAATCGACGCGGTAGACCGCCTCTTTGAGTTCGGGAGTGGCCTGAAAGCCTTCGTAATTGCCCAGAATGCCGTAGGGCGGGTCGGTGAACCAGATGGCGCCATCGGGGTGGACCACTACGTCGTTGGGCGAATTGAGGGGCTTGCCATTGAATTTGTCGGCGATGACGGTGGTTGCGCCATTGGGGTCGAAGCGGACCACGCGGCGCAGTCCGTGCTGGCAGGAAATCTGGCGGCCTTCGTAATCGAAGGTATTGCCGTTGCTGTAATCGGAGACGCGGAAGGTGCTGACGTGGCCGTCCTCTTCCAGGTAGCGCAGCTGGCGATTGTTGGGAATGTCGCTCCAGACCAGGTAGCGTCCCTGACCGCTCCAGGCGCAGCCCTCGGCCCACATGGCGCCGGTCCAGACACGCTCCAGATGGGCGTTGCCGAGCTTGTACTTATCGAAACGCTTGTCGAGCGAGATCACGTCGGGGTCGGTGTAGCGGATGGGTTCCTTGCCGGTCCAGTCGCGCTGGGTTTGCGCCAGGGCTAGAGGCGTCAGGGCCGCAGTGGTCAGGAAAGCACGTCGGTTCATGGTGAGGCTTATTTTATGACATTCCACTGCGACCGGGCGCGGGACGCCGGCATCCCTATCCCTATGAATTATCGATTGCTGGGTAAGAGCGGATTGCGCGTGAGCGAGCTTTCGCTGGGCACGATGACGTTCGGCGAGGATTGGGGCTGGGGCGCGGGCCAGGACGAAGCGCGAAAGATGTACGATTCTTACCGCGAGGCAGGCGGGAACTTCATCGACACGGCCAACGTGTACACCAATGGCGCGAGCGAGCGGATGCTGGGTGAGTTTCTCCAGGGCCATCGGGGAGAGATGGTGGTGGCGACCAAGTACACGAGCGCGACGTCCACTGGCGACGTCAATGCGGGAGGCAACCACCGGAAGAATATGATGCAGTCGGTGGAGGACAGCCTGCGGCGGCTACAGACGGACTACATCGACCTATACTGGCTGCACATTTGGGACAAACTCACGCCCGTCGAAGAGGTGATGCGCGGCTTCGATGACCTGGTGCGTCAAGGCAAGGTGCTCTACACGGGTGTCTCGGATGCGCCGGCCTGGTGGGTAGCGCAGGCGAATACGCTGGCGGGGCTGCGCGGCTGGTCGCCCTTCATCGGACTGCAGATCGAGTACAGCCTGGTGGAGCGAACCGTAGAGCGGGAACTCGTGCCCATGGCGAACAGCTTCGGACTGGGTCTGGTGGCATGGTCGCCGCTGGCCGGCGGAGTGCTCTCGGGCAAGTACAATACCGGCAAACCTACGGCTGAGGGCCGGTATGCGACGGAAGGAATGCGCGGTTTCATGCCGGAGCCGGAGCGGCAGGAGCGCGTGGTGGCCGCGCTCCGGAAGGTGGCCGGGGAAGTGGAGCGGTCTCCGGCACAAGTAGCGCTGGCGTGGCTGCGCTATCGCGAAGTCCCCGTGATTCCGATTGTCGGGGCGCGCAAGTTATCGCAGTTCGAGGATAATCTGGCGAGCCTCACGCTCTCCCTCTCGCCGGAACAGGTGAAGGCGCTGGATGAGGCCAGCCGGATCGAACTGGGATTCCCGCATGATTTTTATAGTCGCGAGATGGTGCGGAATCTGGTGTACAGCGGAATGCGCGAGCGGATTCTGGCGTGATGACGGGGCGACGGCACGCGCCTGCCGCACTTTAGGATAGAATCTTAAATTCATGAAAGCGCCCATAGCTCTTGCGTTACTGCTCTGCCTTTTTGCCTCCGGGCAGGCCGGCGAGCGAAGTGTGAATCCGCAGATCCGAAAGATTGTGGACGAAGTTTCCGAAGCGCGCATCAAGGCGACCTTGGAGAAACT
>DASZMZ010000195.1:0-13466 GCA_035551455.1 Candidatus Sulfopaludibacter sp. | reverse complement strand
TCAACTGCGCTACCGCGGCGCGGACCTGGGCCGCTTTCACCTGCGCATTCCCGGCAGGCACAACGTGCTGAACGCCATGGCAGCCGTGACCATCGCACTCGAGCTGGAAGTGAAGCCCGACGTGATCCGTGAAGCGCTGGCCACTTTCAGCGGCGTCGATCGTCGCTTTCAGGTGCGCGGTATAGAGCGAGAAATTACAGTGGTGGATGATTACGGACACCATCCTACTGAAATTCGAGCTACTCTGGACGGAGCCCGGCAATGCGGCTTCTCCAGGATCCACGTTCTGTTCCAGCCGCACCGGTACACACGCACTTATCACCTCATGGACGAATTCGCGAGGGCCTTCAATCAGGCCGATAGCCTGTTTGTGATGGACATTTACGCCGCTTCCGAAAAACCGATCGAGGGCGTTTCGGCCGAGTCGCTGGTCGAGCGGATTCGCCAATTCGGCCATCGCGGGGCGGAGTACGTCGGCACCATGGATCGCGGAGTCGACGCTCTGGTGAAGGTTGCCGGTAAGGGCGATCTGGTGCTGACCCTGGGCGCCGGCAGCATTACGCAGGCCGGGGACAAAGTTCTGGAAAAATTACGGGAGGCGGGTGGCCTCTAAATTCATGGCGCGTGAATCCAAAAAGGCGGCGGCCTCGAAACCCGTTCGTTGGCGGCTCTGGCTGGGTCTGTTGGTGGGCGGGGCGGTGTTTGTCTCTACCGCCATGGCGGCGCTGAAGGTCCGCGACTTCGTTCGCACCGATCCGCAGTTCAACCTTTCGCGCTATCAGAAGGATTCGCTGACCGTCGATGGCGTCCGCTACGCGTCGCGCTTCAAAGTGCAGCATGCCTTCGCGCAGGATTTCGAACACAGCATCTTCGCCGTGCCTCTGGCCGAGCGTCGCCGCCGCCTGCTGGCGGTCGATTGGGTCGAAGACGCCTCCATCTCGCGCATCTGGCCCGACCGTTTGGTGGTGCGAGTCAAAGAGCGGACCCCGGTGGCCTTCGTGTATTTCCGCGCCGGCGTTCTGTTGATCGATGGCCACGGCGTGCTGCTGGAACCGCCCACCGCGGCCGGCGTTTCTCCGCACTTTGCTTTCCCGGTGCTCAGCGGCGTGCGGGAAGAGGAGGCCGAGTCGCTGCGTGAGGAGCGCGTTCGCGCCATGCTCCGTCTGCAGGAAGATCTTGGCTACCTGGCCAAGGATATTTCGGAAGTCAATGCGTCCGACATTGAGAACATGCGCATCATCGTGAAGTTGGAAAATCGGGCGATCGAGTTGATCATGGGTGACGGAAACTACGGCCATCGCTATCAGAATTTCGTTCGTCACTATGGGGAGATTGCGAAACAATCACCGAGTGTGAAGGTGTTCGACCTGCGGCTGGATGACCGCATTACGGCAAAGGAATAAGGGTTCATGGCAGTAAAACCGATTTACGCAGTAGGACTCGATGCGGGCAGCCGGTACACCCGGCTGGCCATCTGCACGCTGGAGGGCGGACGCCTGCGCTATCTCGGCGGGTCGGCAGTCGAGTCGCAGGGCTGGCTGAAGGGCAGAATCGCCGACCAGAGGGCCGTGACGGATTGCATCGTGGCGGCCGTGCGCGAGGCCGAAGCCAACGCCGGTGTGATTGTGGAAGCAGTGGTCGCCGGAGTGGGAGGCCAGACGGTGCGCGGCTCCAACGGCCGCGGCGTGGTGGAGTTGGGTCATACGCGCGAGATCGAACAGCGCGACGTGAACCGCGTGGTCGACCGGGCATCGCACGTGCAGTTGCAGGAAGACCGCATGGTGCTGCAGTTGTTCCCGCAGGATTTCGTGGTGGACGATCACCCGGGCCATCGCGACCCGCGCAAGATGATGGCGTCCCGTCTGGAAATCAACGTCCACCTGGTCACCACGTCGGTGCAGGAACACGCGGCACTGGTCGGCGCCATCAATCAGGCGCATCTGGTGGCCGAAGAGACCATTTTCGAAGGGTTAGCCTCCTGCTACGCCGCCGTACTGCCGGAGGAACGGCGCGAGGGTGTTGCGGTTGTCGATATCGGCGCGCAGTCCACGGAATTGGTGGTCTACTATGGCGACTCCATGTACCTGGCCTCCACCGTGAAAGTCTGCGGCGATCACTTCACGCGCGACCTGGCGCAGGGCCTTTGCATCAGCTACGAAGACGCCGAAACCGTGAAGCTGGAATATGGCTCGGCGCTCTCTGAGATTTGTCCGGAGAACGTGCTGGTGGAACTGCCCACGCCCGAAAATCGCGAGCGGCGTCAGGAAAAACGGCGTTTCATCAATCAGATCCTGGAAGCGCGCGCCGATGAGCTGTTCCAGTATGTGCGCGCCGAACTGGTTCGCGTGGGTATGGACCGCGCCCTCATCGGCGGCGTCTTTCTTACCGGAGCCGCCGCGCGCCTGCCGGACCTGTGCGACGTCGCCGAGCGCGTGCTGATGTGCCAGGCGCGGTACGGGCTCACGATTGGAATTGAAGGTTGGCCGGAAGCCATGAAGGACCCGGAGTGGAGCGCGGTAGCCGGGCTGGCCATGTATTCGGCCAAACTCAAGGCGCAGATGGAACAGGCGCGGGAAACCGCGGGTTGGCTGGGAAGAATTCTGAAATAAGGTAGGCGGGAGGTGACGGATGGGCCTGATCGATTCCGATATGGACGATCTGAAATACGAAATTGCTGATGAGGTGCACAACGGCACGCGCATCAAGGTGATCGGCGTCGGCGGAGGCGGCTGCAACGCAGTCGCGCGCATGGTGGCCGAAGGCGTGGAAGGCGTGCAGTTCTACGCCATGAACACGGACATGCAGGCCCTGGAGGCATGCAAGGTCCCCAACAAACTGCAGCTCGGCGCCAAGATGACCTGCGGATTGGGCGCCGGTTCCAATCCCGAAATCGGGCGGCAGGCCGCGCTGGAAAACACGGATCGCATCGTGGAGATGCTCCAGGATTCCGACATGGTCTTCGTCACCGCTGGGATGGGCGGCGGCACCGGCACGGGAGCCGCGCCCGTGATCGCCAACCTGGCCAAAGAACTGGGCGCGCTCACCGTGGCCGTGGTCACTAAGCCCTTCGCCTTCGAAGGTCCGCGCCGCATGCGTCTGGCCGAAGAGGGTCTGTTGATGCTGACGTCGGCATCTGACACGGTCATCGCCATTCCCAACGACCGCCTGCTGGCCCTGGTGCCGCGCGGCACTAGCTTCTTCGAATCCTTCAAGGTGGCCGACGACCTGCTCCGTCAGGCCGTGCAGGGCATCAGCGACATCATCGTCACGCCCGGCCTGATCAATCGCGACTTCTCCGATATCAAGGCCACCATGGTGGGCATGGGCTACGCCATGCTGGGCACGGCTACGGGACGCGGCGAAAAGGCCGCGGTGGAAGCGGCGCGCCAAGCCATTAGCTGCCCGCTGCTGGAAGATTCGCGCATCTCCGGATCGCGCGGCATCCTGATCAACATCACCGGCTCCAGTCAGTTGGGACTGCACGAAGTCAATGAGGCCTGTTCGATCATTCGCGAAGCCGCGGGCTGCGATGACGTGCAGATCAACTTCGGCGTCATCCTGAACGAAGCGCTTGGGGATGCCGTGAAGATCACCGTGATCGCCACCGGCTTCCAACCCGAAAGCGCCATCATCCCCGAACGCCGTAAGGTGGCCGACCCGGTTATTCGAGTCCAGCATCGATTGCCGGAGCCCGAACCGGTCCAGGCGCCGCCGCCTCCTCCGGTCGTGGAACCCGAGCCGGAACCGGTCCTTGCGGCCGAACCGGAACCGGTCCTCGATCTCGACGATCTCGATACGCCCGCCTATCTTCGGCAGGGCCGTCTGTTGAACTAGCGTCACTGAGTTCGCTCAAGGGCAGCGGGACGATCTCGCCTTCCACGCCGCCAATCACGTTCGCCGTGTGAGTGAACGCCAGCGGATCGCCGGTCACAAAGTGGACCACGCGACCCTGGACGAAACATCGAGGCGGCGCGCCCAGCGTCGCCTCCACGCGCTCCGCCGTCACTTCTGCGCTATCCACCAGCGTCACTGCTTTGCCCACCACTCGCTGAATCACGCTGCGCAGCAGCGGATAGTGCGTGCAGCCGAGCACCAGCGTATCGATCTCGGGCCTGCCGCTCAGGTAGTGGCGCACCAGCAGTTCGGCTTCCGGCGAATGCGCCAGCCCCTCTTCCACCAGATGGACCAGCATCGGGCATGCCTGCGCCCACACACAAAGACCGCGCTGCTCCAATCGACTCTGGTACGCGCCGCTTGCCATCGCCGCCTTGGTTCCGATCACGCCGACGCTGCCCGTTCGGGTGGCGCGTGTCGCTGCTTCCACACCCGGGTCGATCACGCCCCACACCGGCACGTCGCAGCGATCGGCCAGCCCGGGCAGCGCGACGGCGGATGCCGTGTTGCACGCGACCACCAGTCCTTCCGCGCCCATCTCGCACAGGAAGCGGGCGATGCCGGAAGCGAATTCGACCACCATTTCCGGGGGTTTACGGCCATACGGGACGCGCGCCGTGTCGCCCAGGTACACGAAATCCCGGTGGGGCATGCGGCGGCGCAATGCCTGCAGAACCGTCAGACCTCCCACTCCCGAATCGAAGACTCCGATCGCATGTCGCAGCGGCGATTTCACCATCATCAGGGTCGATACAGCACGTTCCATGCCGTTCACCGTGCGATAATCGAGATTCCACGATGAAAGCTCGCGTATTCGTCTCCCCGAAAACCACGGTCCTTGACCCGCAGGGCCAGACCGTCTGTTCCGCGCTCCACGGACTGGGCTATCAGGGGATCGCAGCCGTCCGCCAGGGCAAGTTTTTCGATATCGCCATCGCCGATGGCGTCACTCGCGATCAGGCCCAGAAGGACGTCGAGACCATCGCCCACGAAGTCCTGGCCAATCCCGTGATCGAAGAATACCGCGTCGAAATTCTGGACTAGCTCATCGATTCACGCATACCGTCGGCTGAATATTGTCCGTCTTGCCTCGCGTTACTTGAGTGCGTTTGCCCGTGGACGGATCGAACGTCACCAACTGCGCCAGTCGCCGCCCGCTGAGTTCGCGCGGCGCGCTATACAGAATCTCATTGCGGCCCGGCACCCAAAGCGCATCATTCCCACTGCCTGCCGCCACCCACGTGTGGTCCTCGGTGTTCAACAGGAAGTAGTCGGAAGTGCGATGATCCTTCGCCCCCATCGTGCTTACCAGCAGCCACTTCCCGTCCGGCGACCAGCCCAGCACTTCCGGGGGAGTGGGCCGCGGCTCAAACGGTACTCGTGCCGCAATCGCCCCCTGCGACGCATTGTAGAAGACGATGTTCTGCCCCACCACGCAGGCCCCGCGAGTCTCATCGCTGCTCCACGCCGAACTCTCGCAGCCTACCAGCGGCACGCGCCGCCCGTCTGGCGGCTTCGGCTGCGCGCCCGCGGGCCGCTCCACCTTTGTGGTCCGATTGAAACTCCACATCTGGCGCTGGTCGTAAGGATCCTCTCCGGCATGAAAGATGATCACGCCGCGCCGTTCGCACGCCGGGTCAAAGTGGTTCCTCTGCGAATGCGTCAGCGGCTTGATGCTGCCGTCCTCCGGATTCCATATCCAAAGCTGGTGCCGGCTCCCGCCCCGCTCGGTGTATGCGCGCCTACTGTACACGACCTGTCCGTCTACCGCTACCGACGTCCAGAGTACGAGAGCGCACACACTAACAAGGCGGTCCATCATAGCCTGCACCTTATAATAAGCGCATGTGCGGAATCGTCGGGTACATAGGTGCACACAAAGCGGTCCCCATCATTCTGGAGGGCCTGAAGCGGTTGGAATACCGCGGGTACGACTCGGCCGGCCTGGCCGTCTACTGTGACGATGGACAACTGCAGGTACGCCGCGCCAAAGGCAAACTGCATAATCTCGAAGATGCCATTCGCTCCAACCCCGTCGATGGGGCGTTCGGTATCGGTCACACCCGTTGGGCTACGCACGGACGGCCCACCGAGGAAAACGCTCATCCCCACCGCGATTGCCACGGCGACGTGGTCGTGGTGCATAACGGCATCGTCGAAAACTACCTGTCGCTCAAGCAGAAGCTGGAAAACGAAGGCCACACCTTCAAAACCGAAACCGATACGGAGATCATCGCCCACCTGGTGGAGAAGCACTTTCACGGCAACCTCGAGCAGGCTGTCCGCGCCGCCGTCAAGGAACTGTCGGGCGTGTTCGCCCTCGCCGTCATCTCCCGGTCAGACCCGAACAAGATTGTCGCCGCTCGCAACGGGCCGCCCGTAGTGATCGGTCTGGGCGATCAGGAGTACTTTGTGGCCTCCGATGTCCCTGCCATCCTGAGTCATACCCGCGACATGTTCTTCCTGGCCGATGGCGATATGGCCATCCTCGCTCCCGGCGGTGTCCACCTCACCGACTTCGAAGGCCGCCCCGTCAACCGCAACGTCACGCGCGTGCTGTGGGATCCCATCATGGCGGAAAAAGGCGGCTACAAGCACTTCATGCTCAAGGAAATTTATGAGCAGCCGCGCGCCGTCCGCGATACCATTCTGGGCCGCGTGGGCCAGGAGACCGGCCGCGTCTTCCTCGACGAGATGGATATCTCGCCCGCCGAATTCGCATCCTTCCGCCAGGTCCGCATCATCGCTTGCGGCACCAGTTGGCACGCCGCCCTGACCGGCAAATTCATGATCGAAAAGCTGGCGCGCCTTCCCGTCGAAGTCGATTATGGCAGTGAATTCCGCTACCGCGACCCCATCGTGCAGGAAAACACGCTCACCGTCGTCATCTCGCAGTCCGGTGAGACTGCCGACACCCTGGCCGCACAGCGCGAAGCCAAACAGCGCGGCTCCAAGACCCTGGCAATCTGCAACGTCGTCGGCAGCATGATCACTCGCGAGGCCGCCGGTACGCTCATCACCCATGCCGGACCCGAGATCGGCGTCGCGTCCACCAAAGCCTTCACCTGCCAGTTGACCGCCCTGTTCATCCTGGCCATGTACCTGGGCCAGACCAACCACCAGCTCGATGAGAGCACCTCCACGTGCCTTATGCAGGAACTGATGCGCATTCCCGGCAAGATGGAGACCGTCCTCTCCGCCGAGGCAAACTACGAGGCCATGGCCCGCCAACTCGCGCATTCCGCCGACGCCTTGTACCTCGGCCGCGGCATCCATTTCCCCATGGCGCTGGAGGGCGCGCTCAAACTGAAAGAGATCTCCTACATCCACGCCGAGGGCTACCCCGCCGGCGAAATGAAGCACGGCCCCAACGCCCTCATCGACGAGAAACTGCCCGTCGTCGTGCTGGCCACGCACGACGCTTCCAGCGAATCCAGCCGCATCCTGTACGAGAAAACGCTGTCTAACATCCAGGAAGTGAAGGCGCGCGAAGGCATCGTGATCGCCGTCGCCACCGAGGGCGACGAGGTCGTCCGTAAGATGGCCGATTACGTCATCGAAGTGCCTCCCTCGCTCGAGGTGCTCACGCCGCTGCTCGAAATCGTGCCGCTGCAACTGCTGGCTTATCACATCGCCGTCCGCCGCGGCTGCGATGTGGATCAGCCGCGCAACCTGGCCAAGAGTGTGACGGTTGAGTAGCCCCGCACTGCGCCAGTTTTCCCATCGTCTGTCTGTGGCCACCAAGGGCAAGGGCCTGTACGAGATTACCGGGCAGGTGGCGCAATGGGTCGCCGCATCCGGCGTCCAGACCGGCCTCGTCACCGTCTTCATTCAGCACACGTCGGCCTCGCTCACCATTCAGGAGAATGCCGACCCCGACGTGGTCCACGACCTCAACGCTTTCTTCGGCCGCCTGGTCTCCGAGGACACCCGGCTCTACCGTCACACCGCCGAGGGTCCCGATGACATGCCGGCGCACATCCGCGCGGCCCTCACCCTGACGCAACTCTCCGTGCCGGTGCACCAGGGCCGGATGGCGCTCGGAACATGGCAAGGGATTTATGTTTTCGAACACCGTGCCGCCTCTCATCGCCGTACAATCGCGCTCCACCTGATCGGCGAATAGTGCCACAATGGTAAGCTCTGGAGGTAATTCATGAGCGCCCACGCATCCGTGCGCCACGTCGGTGACGTCGCTGTTGTAGACCTGTCCGGCAAGATCACACTAGGGGAAGGCTGCGGTCTGGTCCGCGGCACCATCAAGGATCTGGTCTCGGCCGGCCACAAGAATATCCTGCTCAACGTGCAGAATGTCGGCTATATCGATAGCGCCGGATTGGGTGAGTTGGTGGGATCCTATGCCACCATTTCCAACCTCGGAGGCCAAATCAAGCTGCTCCACGTGGAAGGGAAAGTTCGCGATCTGCTCCAGGTGACTAAGCTGTACACCGTGTTCATCGCCTTTTCAGATGAAGCCGAAGCGCTGCGCAGCTTTGCTTCCTCCGCCACTGCCTGAAGGAATTCGATTTGCTGAAGACCGCGTCCGTCCTCTGCCTCTTCACGCTCGCCGCGGGAGTGGTGTGCCGTGCGCAGGAGCAGGAGAAGTCTTTCCTCCAAAGGGCCTTTAGCCTGGAAGCGGTCACCGCCACGGTGCCCGGCGCCGTCATCCAGCAGTTTCACGACTGGCCGGAGGAGTGGGGTAAGCGCCGCGACGGTCTCGGCAAGCGCGCCGCCTCACTCTACGGACAGTTCGTCGTCGGCGTGGCCATTGAGGACGGCGTGAAAGCCATCCATCACGAAGACACCAAGTACCGCCGCCTCGGCAAGGGCAATTTCTTCAAGCGGACCGCCCACGTGATCACCGACACCGTCACCGCCCGGAAAGAGGACGGCACCCGGACCATGTGCTACTCGATGCCGGCCAATGCTTACGGCAGTTGGGCCATCGCCACGCTGTGGAGTCCGCGGGAATTCCGCAATGCCGAGTCGATCTTCCACTGGGGCAGCGCCGGCGTAGGCGTCTCCGCCGGCTCCAATTTCGCCCGTGAATTCTGGCCCGACCTCAAGAGCGTCTTCCGAAAAAAGAAGAAAACGTAAACAGACGTCTATCCTACAATTTCTTCCCCTTCGTACGGGAAGCGATTGATGGAGCGAATGCACTCGGCCAGCGCATCGAGCAACGTCTTGCCCCAGCCCACGGGCTTGAACGGCGCCGTCTTCTGGTTGATTTCCTTATCGGCCTGAGCGAAGAAATGCATCGTCGGCTCTTTCGGCGTGACGTATTCCTTCACCGTGATGCGGAACTCGATCTCACCGGAAGCCTGCAGCTTCTTTACCGAGAAGAAATGCAATAGCGCCAATTCCTGCGCCGCGCTGGTTTGGGCGAAACCCCACTCTTTCATGAACGCTCCTCCGTACATTGTATACGGGGCCAACCGCCCGGCGGCCATTTACTTCTTCACCGCCAGGTATAACGATTGCGATCCGGCCGTCCCGCCCAAATTGAACGTCAACGGCGTCAGATCGTTATCGGAGAGATTCGGCACCGTCACATTGAACTGGTAGAGTCCCACGAAGTTCGGCGCCAGTCCGTCATATACCAGCGTAGCCGCGGCTTGCCCGATCTGCATCTGCAAGGGCGCCGCGATCTGATTGGCCACGCCCACAATCTGGCCCGCGCCGATCGACGGAGTCACGCTGCCGAACCCGATCCCATAGAGCAGGATGGTCTCGCCCGGCTGCGCCTGCTTCGTGCTCAGCCCTGCAATCGAATTCGGAGGGAGTACGAATGTGCCGTCGGTGTGCAGCGCCACCACGTACTGCTTCCCGCCGACAATGAAGGACGATGGCGCCAGCAGGCCCGCCTGCGTGGCATTCACAGTAATGGGATACGCCGCGCTGGTCCCATTTAGCGTCGTGACAGTGAGCTGTTGCGAGCCCGGCGAAATATTCGTAGGCACCTGCGCGTTGACCTGTCCCGGCGAGATGAAGCGGATGAACGCATTCTGTCCGGCGATCTGCACGGTGGTGCCATCCAGCTTGATGGGCGCGGTCGTGCCGTTGAAATCCGCCCCCGCCCACTCGCGCGAGGAACCGGCCAGGTTGGAGCCGTAGATCTCGATCCACGTCCCGGGTCCGATCGCCGTGAAGCCGCCGAATGCCGAGGCGCTCACCACGCCGCCAGACTGAATCGCCGGTGCAGTTCCGCTCGTGCCCGGCACCGTCAACACCATCGAAAGACTGTCCGCCAAGCCGTCGTCGTCGATTCCCGAATGGCGCACCGCCAGCATTTTGATCCGGATCATCCTGGTACCGGCCGGCACCGTGCCGGTTTGCGATTTTTGCTGCAGCGCGCTCTTCTGGTTTCTATCGGCAGCCAGCACCGGACCGAGGCTGGCGCCGCCCAGCACGCCTCCCTGCCAGTTCAGAAACTGCGCCGACACCACCATGTTGTCGTCCTGGTCGGAGTATCCGCCCACCCAGGCTGAAAAGGCGAACGCCACTTTGCCCGCGTCAATCTGCGACGCGGCGCCGGCCACGTCAATGTCTTGCGTGGCGCTCGAAGTCACGCTGTCCCCGCCGCCGTAGAAGTACCAACTGCCGCGGTCGGAGGGGCTGGGGTCCGTCACGTTCAAATCCGAATCGTTCGAGTAGGTGTCTTCGGTGAAAGCGCCGATGAGAACCCAGTTGGGCACCTCGACAATTCCGGTGCTCAGCACGGACGTCAGCGGGACTGGAAGCTGTGTTCCGTTCGGCGTTTCGCCGTTGGCGTTGGCGATCAGATTGGTCCCGTAGAAGCTGGCGGGCGTTTGCGAATCGTCATTCAGGATCAGGCTGATATTGTCGGCGCAGCCGAAATTGTTGATCCCGCTGGTCCGCAGTAAGTCCACCTCTACGCTGATGGAGCGCGTCCCCGACGGCACCGCGCCGAGCTGCCGCCGCATGTACAGGCCGGTCGAATTGGCGCGATCCGCATCCAGCAGCGGCCCCAGGGTGACGGTCCCGGCGGACGTCCCGCCAGCGTTCAGAAACGTCACCGTCAGCGAGGAGTTGTCGCCATCGCCTCCGCCCAGATAAGCTGAGACGTCGAACGAGATGGTACCTTTATCAATCGAAGTTCCCACCGTGGAGACGTCGATCTTCTGGGTTAGGACGCCTTTCGCCGTGTTGGTGCCGGCGAAGTAGTTATTCCCGCGATTGGCCGGTCCGATGGATTTGATCCCCAGCCGGTCGTCGGCGGAATACGCAATCACATTCGGCGTGCCCGTGGGTGTCCAGCCCGGAATGGATGCCGGAGGCGTGTTGCCTCCGCTGGTCGCCGTGCCGGACTCGGCATCGCCGTTCACCACCAGGTTCTTTCCCAGAATCGTCTGGCCCTGCAACTGGGTTGCGGCCACGGCCAGCACTCCCCACATCCCTAACACTTTCAGCAATCGTTTACCCTCTATTCAATAACGCCGATCTAGAGGGAAAAATGGGTCATTGAACTGGGGAGCCGGAGGGCAAAAAAAACCCGGCGATCAAATCGCCGGGTGTTTCTTGGTGCGGATGAGAGGACTTGAACCTCCACTCCCGTGAGGGAACATGGACCTGAACCATGCGCGTCTGCCAATTCCGCCACATCCGCAAACTTATAAGAAGGCAGGAAACTCTATTTTTCCAGACCGTGAGGCCGGAGTCAAATTTTCCGGTTAAATGACGTCAACGCCCATGCTGCGGGCGGTGCCGCGAACCGAATTCATGGCCTTTTCCAGGTCGAAGCAGTTCAGATCGGGCATTTTGATCTTGGCGATCTCTTCGATCTGCTTCTGCGTGATCTTGCCGACCTTGGTTTTGTGCGGCTCAGCCGAGCCCTTGGCCAGGTTCACAGCGCGCTTGATCAGGACGGGAACGGGCGGAGTCTTCGTGATGAAAGTGAAAGAACGGTCCGAGAAAATCGTGATCACTACGGGAATGATCAGGCCTTCCTGGTCCTTCGCGGACGTCTTGGCGTTGAACGCCTTGCAGAAGTCCATGATGTTCACACCCTGCGGGCCGAGCGCGGTTCCAACCGGAGGCGCCGGGGTGGCCTTCCCGGCCGGAATCTGCAATTTAACCTGAGCGGTAACTTTCTTTGCCATACGTAATCAATCCTTCTAAACTTTTTCCACTTGCAGGAATTCGAGCTCGACAGGGGTGGCTCGGCCGAAAATCGTCACCATCACGCGCAGCGTGCCGCGTTCGGGATTGACCTCATCCACCTTGCCGGAAAAGTTCGCAAACGGGCCATCCACGATGCGCACCGAATCGTTCTTTTCAAAAGTCATCTTGGGACGCGGACGCTCGGCCGAAGACTGCTGCCGGAACAGGATCGAATTCACTTCTTCCGGACTCAACGGCACCGGCGAATTTCCGCCACCCACAAAACCCGTCACCCGCGGCGTGTTCTTCACTTCGTGCCACAGGGCGTCGTTCATTTCCATTTCCACCAGTACGTAGCCGGGATAAACCAGGCGCTTGCTGGTGACCTTCTTGCCATTGCGCAATTCCACGACTTCTTCGGTGGGGATCAGGACCTGCCCGATCTTATCCGCAAATCCGAAGGCGTCGGCGCGCGTTTTGAGAGATTCCGCCACCTTATTCTCAAAGCCCGAATAGGTGTGGATGATGTACCACTTCTTGGGGGACGCTTCGTCGTAACCCGGCGTACCGGGTTCGGGTTCGGCTTCCGCTGCCGCTTCCGCGGCTACCGGCGCCGTCTCTTCGACGGCTTCAGCTTCGGGTTCCGGCTCCGGCTCTGGTTCAGCCTCGCCCTCGTGCCCGTATTGCTCGTCGAGATTGTTTTCCGCGTCCATAATTCCGCCTACTTCCCGCCGAAGAACGTCAGGACTCCGGTCATACCGCGCGTCAGAATCGCATCCACGATAGCGAAGTATCCGGCAAACGCGAACACCGACACAATCACCACGGCAGTGGTGCTCTCCACCTGATGGCGGTTCGGCCACGTGACGCGGCGCATTTCGAGCCGGAGCTCGTTATAGTAATCCTTAACGCCTTGAATCCAATTCTTCTTCTCGTCGGCCATACTGACTCCCAAACTGTGTGTGGGGATTGCTGGCAGGGGCGGAGGGATTCGAACCCCCACTCGCGGTTTTGGAGACCGCTGGTCTGCCGTTAAACCTACGCCCCTGAATCTCTCGCACAGGTCACTCGCCTAGGTCTATCGCACACGGGCGAGCAGCCCCCCGATATTCAGGGGGCCATCCACCTATTCTACTTGATTTCCTTGTGGGCCTGGTGCTTCCGGCAGTGGCGGCAGAATTTCTTCATTTCCAGCCGCTCCGTGGTGGTCTTCTTATTCTTGGTGCTGGAATAGTTCCGGTTCTTGCACTCGGTGCACTGGAACGTAATAATATCGCGAGGCATTTCTTTACTCCTAAACGGCTACTTGTTACTTAATGATCTCGGACACCGTGCCGGCGCCCACTGTGCGGCCGCCTTCGCGAATGGCGAAGCGCAAACCTTTGTCCATGGCCACGGGCGTGATCAGTTCCACGTTCAACTGCACGTTGTCACCGGGCATCACCATTTCC
>DASZMZ010000194.1:0-1614 GCA_035551455.1 Candidatus Sulfopaludibacter sp. | reverse complement strand
ATGAAGGTTTCCAGATAATAAATCGGGTGTCCGTAGACGCGCTGCCAATCCTGCGAGATCTGACGGGCCATGCGGCCCAGAATGTGCGAAGCCAGGTGCGGGATAGCGACCCACGGCAGAATCAGAAAGCGCGTGTTATAGGCGACGAAGCGGATGTTGCGCCGCCGTGCCTCGCTGTCCCAGCCGATGAAGCGGTCCCGGCTCGCCAGATGCCGCGGCGCCGAACTCCACGCCAGGCATGCCATCGGCCTCCCCTGCGCCCACACCAGATACTTCAAGTGCTCGCCCACCGGCTGCTCATAGCGGAGGTAATGAAACTGCTCCATCAGACTATGGAAGAGGGGCTCGTCGGCGGTGCGCCGCACCGGTTGAATCTCAATCGGACCTAACGCTGCCAGCTGCATCGTCAGCGGCGCAGTGTCGATCAGGACGGATTCCGGCCGCGGCCGCGCCGTCCGCCGCTGGCCTCGGATCTGACAGCGCACTGCCGGCAACTCGATCTCACCGGCGCGCGCCAGCATCAGCAGCAGGCCCCGGCACACTATGTCGCGCAATGCGCCGTTGGCTTGCTTCCAGCCCAGCGCCTCGCACAACTGCCGCGACAGTTTCCAACGGCTGCTGTCGGGATGCTCCCGGATGAACTCTCGCAGGAAAGCGATCTGCTCCTGGTCGATGGTTTGCCCGCGGTATCGCCACGTTTCCGCTTCCGGCATAACTGCAGCATGCCAGAAAGAAAACCAGAACGTAAGCCTTTTGTTTCGGTTATTTCAACTTACTTTTCGCCACACCGGCGCGGCTTCCGTCTCCGGATTGCCTGCCGCCAGCAGCAACTGCGCTTGGTGTGCCTGCAATGTCCGCGCCGGTTCGGCGCCCGTCGGCCACCACTTGAACCGTCCTTTGGACAATCGCTTCGTCGCCAGCCAGAACCCTTGCCCGTCGTACTGCAAGATTCTGATGGCCGTTCCACTCCGGGACCGGAAAATGAACAGGTAACCGGAAAACGGATCGGCATTCAGTTTCTCCCGGCATAGTTGGGCGATTGCATCAATGCCCTTGCGTCCGTCAATAGCCTCCACCGCAACCAGAATCCGTATCTGCGGCGCGATCTGGATCACACTGGCTCCCACAAACCCCGGCTCAATCCAGCAAGGTCCGGCGCCGCCGCGCCTTTCCACTGGATGCGCATCTTGCCGCGCGGCCCTTCCAACTCGATGACACATTCCGTCAGGCCGGACCCAGCGGGCGCCACAGGCCTGCACTTGACGGGCGCGGCCAACTTCGTCATGCGCTTCAGCTTGGCGTACTCCAGACGCAAGATCGTGGCAGTGCGGAAGACCCCGTGTTCCCGAGCGACCTCCGCGGCCGATGCCCACAACGCTTTCGGAATCGGCAGGCGCCCTTGGGCGAACTCCGCCAGCGCTCGAAGCGTCGGCAAATCTTCTGCATGCCGTTTGGAACATCAGGCGCTGTCTTGTGAGTCATCGTCGGTCCTCCGTACCTGCCGGGATCAGGACCGACCTTACCAACTACGGCCGGGCATTGTCATGCAGGCTTACCGAAAGGACACGCTCCATCAGCACTTTCGTCAGTTGCCGAAGCAATCCGTTTTCGCCG
>DASZMZ010000193.1:0-6131 GCA_035551455.1 Candidatus Sulfopaludibacter sp. | reverse complement strand
CATGCGGAAGAGTTAAAGGAACTAATGGCGGACCTGCTGGGGCTGTTGTCGAAGCAGGGGTGGGTGAAGTTGGAGTATGTGGCGCACGATGGGACCAAGATCCGAGCGCAGGCGGGAGCGGACAGTTTCCGGCGGGAGCCGGCGGGTGCGGACCAGGTAGCCCTTCTTTTGAAAGGCTGCGAGGATGCGGCTGAGATAGCCGGCGTCCAGGTCCAGGTCGCGCGCCAGTTCCCCGGCGGTGATTTGGGGACGGTGCGCCAGTTCGTAGAGAATGCGGGCCTGAGCCAGCGAGAAGGGGCTTTCGGCCAGATGTTCCCGGAGGGCTCCGATGCGGCGGGTATAGAAACGATTGAACTGCCGGACGGCTGCGACAGGATCCATAGTTGACATCGTCAACTAATTGGTTGGCATTGTCAATCGAGTGCTCGCGGTCAAGCCAGCAGGCGTTCCAGAATGTCGGGTATCTCAAAGACCGCCCGATTTTCGAGGCGCTCAGTGGCGGCGCGAAATTGCCGGTAGGCAGCCGGCGCCAGCAGATCCTCGACCGCGCGCGCGATGCCGCGGAAATTGGGGAGTACGATGCCGATTCCCTGCTCCCGGACCCACACCGCGTTGTACCGTTCCTGGGGCAGGGTCCACGCATTGCGCTCCACAATCACGGGCAGGCGCATGGCGACGGCTTCGCTGAGGCTTCCGGGACCGGGCTTGCCGATGAAGTAATCCGCCAGTTGCATGAATCGCGGCACCTCCTTCGTGAAGCCTTCGACGTGGATGGGGGCGGATCTGCCGTCCAGCGTCGCGCGCAAATGCGAGGCCAACTTTTGATTGTGGCCGCAGATGAGGATCAACTGGCGATCCGGCAGATTCCGGGCAATGTCGAGCATGACCGCGGCGCCCTGTCCTCCGAAAAGGACGAGGCCGATGGGCTGGCCGGGGTCCAAGCCCAGAGCGCGCACGGCGTCGGCGCGGTCGGCGGGAGCGGGCGGAGTATAGGTATAGAATGCCGGATTGAGAATCATGCCGGAGACGCGGTGGACGAACTCGACGGGGTGTCCCAATTCGGCGGCCTGCTGCCGCGCCTTTTCGGAGCCGACGATGAAATGCTGACGATGGCGCTCGATCCAGAAGTGCGGCGGATAGTCGGCGATGTCGGTCAGGATGGTAACCATCGGCACGCCGGGGAGGACGTTGCGAAGGCTGTCAAAGAGCGCCCGATTGAGGTTGGGCACCAGGGAGACCACCATATCGGGCCGGCGATCGCGCCAGAGTTTCTCGAGCACTTTGACCTGCTGCCGGTGAAAAAGGCGAATGACCAGGTGCATGCCGGCGGTCAGTTGCGGAGAGCCGAGCGTCCAGCCCTTCTTGAGCATGAGATTATAGAGATCCTGCAGGCGGACGCCGGTAATTTTGCGGAAAACATCGATGGAGTCCAGGGCTTCCTGCAGATTCACCAGGCGAACCTCAAAGGGCCGCTGCTGCTGTTCCATGATCTGGCTCAGGGCGGTGGCCGCGGCGCGATGTCCGCCGCCGGCGTCAAAGAATATGAAATCGAGTCTCTTCACCCAGTAGAGATTGTGCCACGCGGCACAACTGGAGTGGCGAAAAACAGAAGGGTTCACGAATGTTTTTTCGGGATGTCACAGAATTGTAGTGAGCGGCAGCTTACAAATGGCACATGGGCCATTGGGCTGCAAGCATAACGGCTGAACGAACGGGATACGCGATGCTGAGCTATATCACCCGCCGCGATTACTCCCTGATGCGCCGCCTCAATCACTGGCAAGCGCCCCGCTGGATCCGGATTTGGGCGCTCTGCGCGACGCGCGGCGGCGATGGATGGCTCTGGTACGCCCTGGGCGCCATGATTCTACTGTTTGGCGGGGAGCAGCGTTTTACGGCCGTATTGTGCGCGGCGGCCGCGGCAGGTACCGGTATCGTATTCTTTCTGCGGCTAAAAAAGGTGACGGGGCGGCGCCGGCCCTGCGCCATCGAACCGCACTGTTGGGCCACGCTGCTGCCGCCCGATCAGTTTTCGTTCCCTTCCGGCCACACCATCACGGCTTTTTCCGTGGCGCTGACCCTGAGCCATTTTTACCCGTCTTTGACGCTCGGCCTGATGTTCTGCGCCGTCAGCATCGCGGTGTCCCGCGTCCTGCTGGGGATGCATTTTCTGAGCGACGTGCTGGCGGGAGCAGCCATCGGCAGCCTGCTGGCATTGGCGTCGATTCACGTCTCCACGCTGGTGCGATAACTCACAAGACCGGCGAATCGTTGCCGAGCATGGCGCGGCGAACGATCTTAATCGGAGGGAATCCCTGCTTCAAGAAGTTATCGTGGAAGGCCTGGAGGGAGAATTTGGCTCCCACAGCCTTCTTATAGTCTTCACGCAACTTGAGGATCTGGAGTTTGCCGAGCGTGTAATAGAGATAGGTGGGGTCGCTGGTGCCGCGCTTGGTTTCGCGCTCACCGTTGGCCCGGGTCTGGTAGCCCTCTTTGACGAAGAAATCGATTCCCTGCTGGTAGGTCATCTTCCCGGTGTGCATCTCAATGCCGACAATGTAACGGGCATTGCGCAGCAGGGCATCCTGCAACTGGCCGAGCCGCAGTTTCAGGTCGCCGTTGCCGTAGCCTTCATCGAGCATCATCTGTTCGGAGTAGTGAGCCCAGCCCTCGGCATTGGAGCTACAGCCAATCAGCTTGCGCACCTTGGTGGGCGCCTGGGAAAGCCAGAGGAACTGCGTATAGTGGCCCGGATAGACTTCATGCACGGCGGTGCTGATCACGGTGCCCCGGTTGAAGCCCGCCATATGTTCCTCCACCTGCTGTTTGGGCCAGTTCGCTTCGGGCAGGGTGACGTTGAAGAAAGCCTCTTTGGCGACTTTCTCAAAGGGTCCGGGAGTATCCATGGAGGCGAAGGTGAGAGCCCGCTCGAAGGGCGGAGTCTCCTCCACGATCGGCAGCACAGGCGAGGGGATGGTGACGATGTGATGCTGACCGATCCAATCCTTCAGACCGCTGAGGACGCCGCGGAAGGTGTCGAGGAGTTTATCGGGCGCGGGATGGTCCTTTTCCAGGTCCTCCAGGATGGCGGAGGGAGGCCGTTTGGGGTCGATTTTGGCGGCGACTCTCTGGAATTCGGCTTGATTTTTGCGGAGGTTTTCGAAGCCGATGGCGAGGAGGCGGTCGAGGGGCGTGTCCACCATTTCGTCGTAAAGGAGCTTTCGGGAATAGGTTGCTGCGCCGATGCGGAAATCGCCCTTGGAGCGGGGCAGCAGATTGGTCTTCAAGAACTGCTGATACGAATTGAGGGAATCGATCACCAACTGATTAGATTTCTTGAAATCGGCAAGAATGGCAGGGTCGGTAACCTGTTTGAAGGCCGAAGGGACATCTTTTTGAAAAAAGCTGACGATTCCGGGCAACTGCTCCAGGGCGATTTCGGTATAAATGCGGGGAGGGTTGCTCAGGTTTTCGCGAGCCGATTGAAAGGTCCGCGGAATGGCCCGCTCCCGTGCGATCGCAGCCTTCAGGCGATCGGCGGGGGGCGCATAGGTGCGGCTCATGATGACGAAAATGGCACTGGAAGCACCGGAGGAGTAGATGTCGGGATTTTTCTCCCAGGGACGGATGGTCTCCAGTTGCAGGAGACTGCTCTGAATCTGGGAGAGCACCAGTTCGCGGTCCGCGGCGACTCCCGGAGAGAGCCGTTTGGGATCGAAGGCTTGAACCAGCGCCAGGTATTTCTTCAATGCCGCGACCTGGTCCTGAATCTCTGATTTGGCGCCGGTGGGGAGTTGGGTGTCGTATTGATGAAAGCCGGCGGCCGTGCCGGACACGGGGTCGTAACGGTATACGGCTTCAGTGAAATAGCTGTCAGCCAGTTTCGCAAAATCGGCATCGGACACCTGAGCGGAACAGGCAAAGGCGAGGAGAATCCCGATGGAAAAACGCCACACTCTCATGATTTCAGTTTAGCCCGCAATATTTTTTTGGGCCGAAACCAATAATTTGATAACTTTCATCCTCTTTTTCCGCATGTAGGTATAGGACCAATATGGCAACCGCAATTCAACGTCTCGAAGTTCAAGGAAGCGCTACTGCACCCATTGTGGTGAAAGCGGCGACTCCGCAGATCTTACGTATCAATCGATACACTTTGCGGCCGGAGACCGAATCGGCCATGCGCAATTTGCAGAAGCAGGTGGCGCTGGCGCTGGTTCAGTGGGGAAATCCCCAGCCGAGCGTGGCAATCGAAGCTTTGACGGGACCGAAGGAAGTCTGGTGCCTCACCGGATTTCAATCGAGCCAGGAACAAAGGCAGATCGCCGAAAAATTGGAAGGCAACGACATCTTGCGGTCGGCTCTGGATCGGATCGAGAGCCAGGTGCGGGTCCTGACCGGGAACCCGTCCACGGTGATGGCGACGTACCAGCAGAGCGGGCGGCGCGGACGCTCGTGGTTGATGGGTCGCGGCCACTATCTGGTAATCGCGGTATCGCCGGTTCCGTCGGGGATCGAAGGGACCTGCTACCAGACCGCCGCGGGGCAGCAATATTTCATTAGCGCGACGCGGACGCGCAAGGATGCCGATGCCAGGGCGGCTCAGGCTGGACCGACGGCGCACGTCTTCGCCATCCGTCCGACATGGGGAATGCCGGCTCGGGAATGGGTCAATGCCGATCCGGAATTCTGGAATGCCAGTCCGGTGGCCAAGCAGGGTCCGCCGCCGGCGTCACACTTCAAAACTTTGACCAAAGCCCGGTGGTGAAGTAGTATCCGGCGCGCTAGAATCATCTGAGGGTGATTACCATGAAACTAGCCGCCGCTATCCTTGCGTCTGCCGCCATTGTGGCTGCTCAGACCGCTCCCAAGAATCCGATTACCGAAACCTCCAAAGTGATGTATGGCATTGCGAAGACCGACATCACGAAATCGGCGGAGAAGATTCCCGAGGAGTTGTGGAGTTTCAAGCCTACTCCGGAAGTGCGCACGGTGGGCCAGTTGTTCGCCCACATTGCCGACGGCCAGTATGAATTCTGCGGTGTAGCGGCGGAAGGCAAGTCGCTGCAGAAGGGCATCGAGAAATCCGCCACCACAAAGGCCGGCATCATGGAGGCGTTGACCGCGGCGTTTGCGTATTGCGACGCGGCTTACGCCAAGATGACGGACGCCAATGCGGGCGAACTGGCTCCGTTCTTCGGCCGCCAGATTACCAAGGTGGGCGTCATGGACTTCAATATGGCGCACACGATGGAGCATTACGGCAACCTGGTTACGTACATGCGGCTCAAGAACATCGTGCCGCCCTCCAGCCAGGGTCAGTAGGATGGATTTGTCCGGATTCCTACTCGAAACCATCGAGCGGGAGTTGCCGAATCTGCGCCTGCTGACTGGCGATCAGACGGAGGTTCCACGGGCTCCGGGGAAATGGTCGCCGAAGGAAGAGTTAGGCCATCTGGTGGATTCGGCGGCGAACAATCACGTTCGCTTCGTGGGCTGCGCCGGCGCGCCGGAGTATCGCGGACCGGGATACGCACAAGAGGACTGGGTGCGTATGCATGGCTACCGCGCCATGGCGTGGGACGAAATCGTGGAATTCTGGTATCGCTACAATCGGCTGCTGGCGCGGCTGATCGCGGCCATTCCGGAGGGCAGCATGGCTAACACCTGCACGGTCTCCAACTACGCTCCGGTGACGCTGGCCGAGCTGATTGAAGACTACGTGGTGCATATGCAACATCACATCGATCAGTTGCTGCTGCGCGATCCGGTTACGAAGTTTCCACGCTAAGAGTCCGGGTGTGGAATACGCCGGGCAATTCCTACTGGATTTCGACTGCGCCGTTGGTCGCCGAGAGCGCCTGACCCTCGGTATCCCGCACCACGAGGCGCACGAGGTAGGTGCCGGGCTTGACGTCGAAAGTGGTCTTCACGGTCACACCTTGCGTCAGGCCGGTCAGCGTTTCATCCTTCAGGCGCAGTTCCACCACCTTGCGGATGCCTTGGAGATAATTTCCGTTGCGGTCGAAGATGCCGGAGACGAGCGTGACTTCATTCCGATTCCGGCCGTCCTCCTTGTGAAACTTGAACTGCTGCAAATCCAGGTGAGCCATCACGGAAAGTTTGGCCGC
>DASZMZ010000192.1:0-4829 GCA_035551455.1 Candidatus Sulfopaludibacter sp. | reverse complement strand
GCTTCTCGGCGGTCACCTTGGCAAGCATGTCCACATAGGCATGAGCGTTCCCAATGGCCCGGCCGTCCAGTTCCATGATGCGGTCTCCGGTTTTCAAAGGGCCGCTATACTTTTCGGGCAGTTTGGCGATGAGCAGTCCGGGCCCGGGATCGTCCAGTTTCGCGCTGAAGCCGCCCAGGTCCAGCGCCGCGCCATTGCTGCCCGAGACGTGCGTCGAAGGCAGCACATCGTTGCGCTCGTTGGCATCGAATTTGGTCATCTGCACCCAATAGCAATTGCCGAAAGTCGGTGAATTGGTTTCGCAATCGATGGAGGCAGGGAACTCGTCGCGCGAATGTTTCAGCAGCCATTCGAAGACGACCCCGTTGGTCAACCCCGTGGCCTTCCGCCACTCCATGTCGATGCCGGCGGATTTCAGCTTTTCGGCGATCGCCGCATCGCCGGCTCCCGCGCTCACCCATAACACTGGAGTATTGGTGAAGTTGGCGGCATAAAGCCGGTCCGTGTTGACCGCCACCTCCGGTGTGCCGCCCAAGGCCAGTCCCGCGGCCCACAAATCGGGGATGCGCGAGATCGTGTAGAAGACGGCGGCGGCCGAATCGCCGCGCCCCGCAATGTAGATGTGGGACGCGTCGACGCCTCCATCTTTCAGCGCCTGCCGCACCGCTTGCGCCGCTGCCTGTACACGGGTGTCGATGGGTACGTTGGCCGCCATGGCGGGCGGAGCGATCACCTTCCAGCCCACTTCCGCGGCCCACCCTTGCCACTGCTGCACTTCGGCCGAATCCAGCACCGCGATGGCGGGAGTCTTCCCGGTCGGTTGCGGCGGTGGCACCGGCAACTCGGTCTGCGCCAGGGCCGTCACGCAGGCCAGCAGGTTAATTGTGGCGCATGCGAGCGCGAATTTTCTTGGCGAGTTTCTCAATGTCTTCGGTCTTCTTTAAAGTGCCAATGGAAAAGACGAAGCGATCGTTCTTCTCCAGATCCTGTTGCAGTTGTTGCGCCAGTTCGGTCAACTGCGCAGCGTCCTTCACGTTCTGTTCCTGTTCGGCCTTGAGGATCTCATCCTTCTGCAACTTGCCGCTGGGCAGCACCACCTCCCCCTGCTGGGACGGCGTGGCTTCCACGGGTCCCTGGACCGGCACCGCAAAGGCCGAAAGAGCCGCAAGGGACAGTATGAGCGCGCCGCATCGCCACCTAAGTTTCATGGGTGTTTCCTGCTTTCATCATAGCCAAGACGTGTGCCTGCTGTTGACTGTTTGGACGAACGGCGGGAGCCCTGGTAACGGTCCTGATATCATAACTAGATATGCAGGAAGTGAAGATTGGCATTGTGGGGCTGGGCAATGTAGGCTCGGGAACGCTTGCCATTCTAGCGGAAAATGCGACGCAAATTTCTCTCAAACTAGGCTTCGAACTGCGCGTCGTCGCCGTGTGCAGCCGGTCGGTCCACAGTAAGGAAATCCCGCCGGCCCTTGGCCAGGTCTTCAAGACCACTGACTGGCGGGAGGTGGTCACCCATCCCGATGTCCAGATTGTAGTCGAGGTGGTGGGCGGCACTGGCGTGGCGCGCGAAATTCTGGAAGCCGCCATCCAGAATAAGAAATCGATTGTCACCGCCAACAAGGAACTGATGGCCGACTGCGGACCCGAAATCTGGGACCGCGCCATTCACGCCGGCATCAACCTCGCGATGGAAGCCAGCGTCTGCGGCGGCATTCCCATTCACGCCGTGTTGCGCGAGGGTATTTCCGGCGACAACGTGATGGCGCTCTATGGCATCCTCAACGGCACGTGCAACTACATGCTCACGGAGATGGAAAAGCGCAACGTGCCGCTGTCCAGTGTCTTAGCGGAAGCGCAGATGCTGGGCTATGCCGAGGCCGACCCGAGCGCCGATATCGATGGCTACGACGCGCGCAGCAAACTGGTGCTGCTGGCGGCCCTCGCCTTCGGCGAAAAGATCACGCCGTCCGACATCTTCATGGAAGGCATCCGGCGCATCTCGCCCATTGATTTCCGCTACGCCAAGCTGCTCAAGCACACGATCCGTCTGGTCTGCGGCGCGCGCAAAACGGCCAACGGACTGATCCTCTCCGTCCGGCCCGCGCTGATTCCGCTCTCCACCATTCTGGCGAGCGTGCAAGGCGCGTACAACGCGGTCTGGGTGAAGGGCAAATACGGCGAGGACACGTTCTATTATGGCTGGGGCGCGGGTGCATCCCCCACCGGCGTCGCCGTAGTGAGCGACCTGATGCGCGTGGCTCGCGAGATTCGCAGCGGCAGTCCGGAACGCGTATCGCCTTTCGCGCATGAGCGTCTCGGCGAGAATAAACCGGTCTCCGTCACCCTGCAAACGCGCGCGTATTACCTGCGTTTCCGCGTGGACGACCGGCCGGGAATCATCGCCAAACTGGCCGGCATCCTGGCCGAAAAGAAAATCAGCCTCGACGCCGTGTTCCAGGAACCGGCGGAAGACCCGCGGGATCTTCCCTTCGTCATCACCGTCGAACCGACAAGTGAACAATCCATCCGCGATGCCATCGAGGAAATGTCGCGGCTCGATTTTATGCGGGACAAGCCCTTCGCTATGCCCATGGAGACTGCCTTATGAGAAGACTTGCGGGAAAAGCGGCGCTGGCCGCGGTGCTGCTTGCCGGCGGGATAACGGCGCAGGTCGCCACCGACGCTAACTCCGGCTACAAAACGGAGGAGGGACGCAAACAGGTAGCCAAGGGTCTGGCAGACCCGCAGCGCGATCAGAGCATCCGTCCCGGCCAACTCACGGCCGAAATGGGTCTCAAGCCAGGCATGACCGTGGCCGATGTGGGCACGGGCGTCGGTTACATGCTGCCCTTCCTGAGCAAGCGCGTCGGAGACACCGGCCACGTGATTGCCGAAGACATCACCGACGATTTTCTGGGGATGGCGCGGCAGCATGCCGATAGTCTCAAGTTGACCAACGTCACCTTCGTCAAGGGCAATGAGACCAGTCCGAATCTGCCCGAAGGCAAGATGGATCAGGTGCTGGTTCTGGACGCCTACCATCATTTCGACTATCCGGAGAAGATGCTGGCGTCGATCCATAAATCGCTCAAACCCGACGGGCGGCTGGTCATCGTGGAATATTACAAACGCCAGGCGGCCATGCCTAATGGCCGCGCGCTGACTCACATCCGGCTCGATATGCCCGATGTGATCAAAGAGGTGGAGGCCAATCACTTCCACCTGGTCGAGGAAAAAGAACGAATTCGCAACGTCCAGTACATGCTGATACTGGAGAAGGACTAAGCACCAAATGAAGAAGTTTTTTCGAT
Source organism: Candidatus Sulfopaludibacter sp. (assembly GCA_035551455.1). Lineage (GTDB taxonomy): Bacteria > Acidobacteriota > Terriglobia > Bryobacterales > Bryobacteraceae > Sulfopaludibacter. The sequence continues at coordinate 1,512 of DASZMZ010000192.1, read as the reverse complement.
ACGCCCCATTGGCGGCCCTGCCGCTGCTTCTGATGCTGCCATTGACGGCGCAAGAGAAGGATCCCGGCATCACACGGGATCAAGCCGATGCGATTCTCAACGAGTTGCGCCAGATCCGCCAGTTGCTGGAAAAGCAGGGCGGTTCCGCCAACGCCAAGCCGCAGGGTCCGGCGCACGCCACGCTCAATATGGAAGGCGCGCAGATGCTCGGTTCCAAGGACGCGCCCATCACTATGGTGGAGTTCACCGACTATCAGTGCCCGTTCTGCCAGCGCTTCCACACTACCGTTTTCCACGATCTGAAGAAGAACTTCATCGACACCGGCAAGGTCCGCTTCTACAGCCGGGACCTGCCGCTGGATACCATGCACCCCAATGCGATCCGCGCTGCGATGGCGGCCCGCTGCGCAGGTGACCAGGGCCAGTTCTGGAAAATCCGCGACATGATGGGCGCGAATCCCGACAAACTGGATATGGCCAGCATCATGGCCGATGCCGCCAGTTTGGGCATGAATACGGACACCTTCAAGAGCTGCGTCGAAAGCGACAAGTATAAGCAGTTGATTCAGAATGACGTGCTGGAGGCGATGAAGATCGGCGCCGATGGCACTCCGACCTTCGTCATCGGCAAGAGTACCCCGAACGGCGTGGATGGCGAAGTGCTAATCGGCGCCCAGCCCTACGTGGCCTTCGAGCAGAAACTGAAGGAAATCGGCGCCAAGTAGGATCGGCTTCAGCCGGTCCAGCCGGGCAGAGATATTACCGCGCCGCCAGATCTTCCAGAAAGATGCGGCGCGCTTCCTTATAATCTTCCGGCAGCATGGGTCCCAACTTGGCGTACTGCTCCGTCACCGCTCGCTCTTCGGCGAAAGTTGTTTCCAGCGACTGGAAAGCCAGCAGACACGCCTGCACCGCTTCCGTACTGTAGACCTTCGAGGCATCCAAAAGTTGATTGGCGCGCACCAGAATCTGCTCGGCTACCGCCGTTCGTGCGAGCGCTTGGGGCAGGATGCCGGGACCGCGCGACAGTGTCAGGTGCGGCCCAAACGACCGCGTCAGCGCTGCCCAGCGGTCGATCACGATCAGCGCGCCGTAGCGATGCTGGTCAAGGGTCATCTCGTAGGCGAAGGCTCGACCTTTCCCCTGACCTTCCAAACGCCGCAAGGCCATGCCCGCGGAGTTCAATTCGCCGGACAGCGAATCCACGAACGCCGCCAGGCAGCCGAAGAATTCGGCCTCCGTGATACTGGGGAATCGGGTAATGTGCACGGCAAGCCTCAGGCGGCGTGGTCGCCGAGCGCGCGCTCGATTTCCTGCGCGTCGAACTTCTCGCCGCTATTCAGGCGCGTGAGAAGCGACTGAATAATTTCCTTGGCTTCGTCTTTGCCGAAATTTTTGATGAAACCGTCGTAGAAATGCTCGCCGGCCAATGCGTGGTTAATTTCCGTTTCCTTGTTGTGGTCTTGCAACTCGGTGAAATACACGACGCGGTATTGGCCCGAATATTCGGTT
>DASZMZ010000191.1:0-6350 GCA_035551455.1 Candidatus Sulfopaludibacter sp. | reverse complement strand
CAGAACACGCGCTGCGACCCGATGTAGATGCTGGTGGCCAGGTAGAAGGCCGCCAGCAGCGCCGCCGTCACCAGACTGAGGAATTCAAGCCTGCTTCCCAGGCTGGCTGATTTTACTGGATCGCTACTGGAAACCGGCATGCACCCTCGTGAGTCGGATCTCCTGTTTGGAGAAAATCCTTCGCCAGTGTAGCATGCACTGCTTTCTCAGGCCTCAGCGGAGCGCGCGGTATGCTGGAACTCGTGAGAAGCCTCAGACAGTCCTGGGACTTTGCGGCAATTGTGTTGATCGTCATGGTCTCGATGCCCTCGGTTTGGCTGTCGTCTCGCGCTCTGGCCTTCGTCCCTCATCCAGGCTTCATTGACGATAACTGGCACTTGGACGGAGCATTTAAGGCTTCGCGGGGAATCTGGATCGGCCGCGATGTCGCGTTCACTCACGGCCCGGTCTTTCAGTGGTTATCCAGTCTGCCGGCGCGCTGTATGGGCGTGTCGATGGGGAGCATCTACCCCACCTGGAATACCGTGCCTTTGTGGTGCGCGGCGCTGTTTCTGTTCCTGACCCTGCGACTTCTCCTGGGCGGGCAGCCTCCGTGGAAGCGCTTCGTGCTGTTGCTTCTGCTCTGCATCTTTTGGGAGCCGTCGCTTCGCACCGCGTTTTCGGTTCTGGCTTTCGCGGTTTTCCTGCGCGGCTGGCTTGGTGTCACGGCGAAAAGGGTCAGGGGATCCGCGTTTGGATTCGCGGCTGCGGTGATGTGCGCGCTCGGCTTCTTGTTGGCCGCGGACCAGGGAATCTACACGCTGGCATCGCTGCTGATTACCTTAGCTGCTACGGTAATCGAGAATCGCCGCGCTCCGGAGGCGCTGAAGAAACTGCTGCCGGCCTTAGTCACGCTCGCGGCCGGCTGCGCCATCCTGGTGTTGGCAGTCAACACGCTATTGGCGACCCCGCTCGACTTCGGCTTCTGGCGAAATTCCTTCTCCCAGATCTCCGCATATCGCTGGGCTACGGCGTTCCGTATGTCCCCCGAAGGCACCCTATATTTGTTCGGCACGTTGGCCGCCGGAGTGGGCCTTTTTGCGCTGCGCGCCATCCTCGAGTTGGGCCCGGGCTTTCTGCGCCGGCCCGCGTTTCTGCTGGGCGGCTTCATTTTCGGCCTGGCGGAGATGGAGAGCGGCCTGGTGCGAGCCGACACCGGCCACATCGTTTCTGCCTGTTTCCCGATGATTTTCTTGTTAGCCGTGATCCTTTTCTCATTCGAATCGCCCAACGTTTCGCTGGCGGGAATGAGCGCAGCGCTCCTGGCGTCGGCGTTTTTCGGCCAGGCGGCATTCGGACCTTCGAGCCTGACCAGAATCTACCGTGCGCTGCGCTACCCTTTGACGGCATGTCCCGCGGGTACGACCGAATTCGACCGCACCTGCTATCCTCAGCAGTTTTCGGAGATGCTGAATACCGCTGCCACCTATTTGCGGCAGCGCAGCGGACCGGCCGGCGCGATCGCGGTCTTCCCCTACCAGACCCGATTCGGAATCGCTTCCGGGCGGAACGTGGCGGGAGGACTGATGCAGGCCTACACGGCCAGCGGTGCCGGCCTGGCGCGGCTCGAGATCGCCGGACTGGAGCGCGCCCCCGTGCCCGCCGGCGTCTATCTGCCGGATCCCGATCTCAGCCAATTTGGCGGCGGCGACCTTGCGCGGTGGCGTGACCTCGACCTCAGCCTGCCGGTGGACGGCGTGGCGAACTTCACGCGAACTCCGGAAGTCTGGTTCTGGCTGCTGCGCCATTACCGTGTGGAACAGCAACTCAGCCAAGGCGTGTTTGGTTTGCAGCGGGACGATTCACGGAGCTCCCGAATTTCGATGGGCGAACAACCGCTGGGGTTGACGCCGCAGACGTTTCCGATCTCCGACCGCAATTCGGCAACCGAACTTGGCACTGCCATCTGGCCGGTGGATGCCGACGTGCTCCGTTTGCGCCTCACGGTTCACTACGGCGCACTTTGGAGAATCCGAAAGCCCGAGCGGATGCAGCTTGAAATCACGCGCGCCGATGGCAGCCACGTACTGCAATGGTTCATCCTGCCGCCCAATGTCTCTTCGGAAGTCTGGTTCTATCCCTGGAGCCCGCCGGATCTGGTCCACTATTTCGCCGCGGACGAGATGGCCTGGCGTCCCGGCCCGCGTCCGGCGATCACGCGGCTGCGCTTGATCGCGACGCCGCTGGATTGGGTCTCGCAGACCCCTGAGGCGATCACGCTCGATTCCGCCGACGCGATCGCGCTTCACCTGCGGCCGTGACCGAGATCCTCGCTGCTCTGCGAGCTTGAGCGACAAGTGACGTGGTAGATTAATCCAGTAATGTCCAGTGACCCGGTTCGGCGGCGGATGCTCCTCGATCTTGCCGTTTGTGTCGGACTGGTCCTCGCGACCTTTGCGGTCTACGCGCAATCCAGCGGCTTCGCTTTCGTCAATTACGACGACGACGTCTATGTTTCCCAGAATGCGCACGTCCGCGCCGGGATCACGCCGGCTTCCGTCAAATGGAGCTTGACGGCGCCGGTTGCCGGTAACTGGGCGCCGGTCACGATGCTCTCCCACCTTGCCGACGTCGAGCTGTTCGGCATGGAGAGCGGCATGCATCACCTGGTGAATGTGGCGATCCATGCGCTCGCGGCGACGTTTCTGTTCCTGTTCTTGCGGCGCGCCACGGGCGCCCTGTATGCCAGCGCCTTTGTCGCCCTGGTGTTTGCGCTACACCCCTTGCACGTCGAATCGGTAGCTTGGATTTCAGAGCGGAAGGACGTTCTGAGCGCGCTGTTTTGGTTTGGCGGTTTCTACGCGTACCTGCGGTATTGCGAGCGTCCCACCGAGGCACGCTTCCTGGTTGTGTCGGCGGCGCTCTGCCTCGGCCTCATGTCCAAAGCGATGATGGTGACCTTTCCCTTCACGCTCCTGCTCCTGGATGTCTGGCCCCTTCGCAGAGGTCTTTCAGCCAAAACGATCACCGAGAAGCTGCCTCTCATTTTGATCTGCGCCGGCGCTTCGGTGGTGACATATATGGTCCAGAAATCGGCAGGGGCCATGGTCTCAGTTCCATTCGTCAGTCGGATCGAAAATGCCGCTGTTTCGTACGTCACGTATATGGGCCAGATGTTCTGGCCAGCCGGCCTGGCCTGCTTCTACCCCTATCCGGAGTCGATTCCGGCCTGGCAGGCAGCCGCGGCCTTCGCCGGAATTTTGGCGGTGTCCGCCCTTGCGATTACGGCGCGCCGCGCGTATCCGTATCTGTTTGTGGGCTGGTTCTGGTATCTGGGCACGCTGATCCCGGTCATCGGGTTAGTGACGGTCGGAATACAAGCGCATGCCGACCGGTATACCTACATCCCCATGGTGGGCCTGCTGTTGATTCTCGCCTGGGGCGCAGTGGACGTTGACAGGCAATGGCCCAGGCTGAGGCCCGCGATCGGCGTGCTGGCTGTTATCTGCTGCGCCGCCTGCGCGACGGTCGCGTGGACGCAGACGGCCTACTGGCGGAATGACGAGACCCTTTTCCAACACGCCGTCGACGTGACCCAAAGGAACTGGCTGGCCGAGAACGATTTGGGTCTATACCTCAATGCAACCGGCCGCGCCGCCGACGCCATTCCGCACTTCGAGACAGCCCTGCGCATCAAGCCGGACGAGGCCCGAGTGCACGACAGCCTCGGCGTGTCTTTCATCAAGCTGGGCGATTGCGCGGCAGCGATCCCTCACTTTCAGTCCGCCCTCAGCCTTCGCCCCGATTCGCCCAAAGCGAATTACAACCTGGGCTACTGTCTGGCGTCCCGCGGCGGCGATGCAGACGCGGTCCCTTACTTCACCTCGGCCATTCGCTCCCAGCCGGATTTCGCTGACGCTCACGTGCGGCTCGCAATGTCCCTGTCCAGAATTCCCGCCCGCGCTCCCGAGGCCGTTCGCGCGTACGAAGCTGCGCTCCGCCTGGTCCCTGGCGATGCGAGAGTGCACGCGCGATTCGGAGAGTTGCTGGCCAACCTGGGAAGGACGGACGAAGCCATCGCCCAGTTGGAAACAGCGCAGCGCCTTCACCCCGACTCGGCGATCTCGAAAATGCTCGCGGATGTACGCGCTGCGCGCCAATGACGTAACCCGAATCACCAACGCTTCCTTAAGTCGCGGCTCCGCCTGGCGTACTCCTACGCTAGGATTCCTTCGATTCGCCGCCGCCACAGTAGTCCCCTCGGACGGCCCGGCACAGCTATCATGAATGGATCATGTTTCCGGGGTGCGTGCACTATGACGATTCTCTGCATGGCCAGCTACGAAAAAGGCCACGAATTCCTGCGCGAGTGCAAGCGGCAAGGCTGGACCGTCGTGCTGGTGACCGCCGAAAGTATCCGCCACACCGCGCATTGGCCCATGGAAGCCATCGATGAGATCTTCTATCTGCCCGACAACGGACAGCAATGGGATCCCGCGCATATGCGGAAGGCCGTCAGCTATCTGGCGCGCACCCGAATGTTCGACCGCATCGTGCCGCTCGACGATTTCGATGTGGAACTCGCGGCCATGATCCGCGAGCATCTGCGCATCCCGGGCATGGGTGAAACCACCGCCCGGTATTTCAGAGACAAGCTGGCGATGCGCCTGCGTGCAGCGGAAGCCGGCCTCAACGTACCCGATTTCATTGCCGTGTTGAATCATGGCCAACTCGGCGCGTTTCTGGATCGCGTGCCCGGGCCATGGGTGCTGAAGCCCCGGTCGATGGCGGGCGCCATCGGTATTAAGAAGATCCACGCGGCGGCCGAATTCTGGAGCATCGTCGAAGGACTGGGCGACGAGCAGTCGAACTACCTGCTGGAGAAGTTCGTTCCCGGCGACATCTTTCACGTGGATTCCATCGTGTATGAACGGGAGATTCTGTTCGCCGTCGCGAGCGCTTACGGCACGCCTCCTCTCGAAGTTGCCCAGGGCGGCGGAATTTTTACCACGCGCATTCTGGAACGCGACTCGGAAACGGCCGCGCGTCTTCTTGCCGAAAACCAGAAGGTGCTGGCTGCGCTTGGTCTGGTGCGCGGGGTCTCGCACACGGAGTACATTATCGGGCGCGAAGATGGCAAGGTGTATTTCCTGGAAACATCCGCGCGCGTGGGCGGGGCGCACATTGCCGAACTGGTGGAAGCTGCCACGGGGATCAATCTGTGGGCCGAGTGGGCCAAGGTCGAACTGGCGGGTGGAAAATCGGCGTACGCACCGCCGCCGGTCCGCGAGGATTACGGCGGGCTGCTGGTTTCGCTGGCGCGCCAGGAGCATCCCGACACGGCGTCGTTCAACGATCCCGAAATCGTATGGCGGATGGACAAGCCGCACCACGTCGGTTTGATTGTGCGCTCGGCAAGTCCTGGCCGGGTCCGCGAGTTACTGGCGGACTACGCCGCCCGCGTGGCGCGCGACTATCACGCAGCGGCGCCGCCGCAGGATAAACCGGGACATTAAGTCTCTTACGCGACTTCGATATATTTCGCGGCGAGGGTTCCGCAAACAGGGCATCTCTCCGGCGGTTCGCCGAACTCGATCTGGCCGCAAATGGGACAAAGATAGAACTTCGTCTCCGCCAGGTCGCGACCCTGTTCCGCCGCTTCCAGCGCACGACGGTAAAGCTCGGCGTGTATCGCTTCAGCCTTCAGCGCATAGCGGAACATAGTCTTGGCGCGATGATCTTCCGCCTCGGCCTGCTGGAGCATGGGCGGGTACATGGAGGTGAATTCGAAAGTCTCGCCCTCAATGGCAGCGCGCAGATTCTCGGTGGTTGACCCGATCTCCGCCAGGCTCTTCAGATGACCCTCGGCATGGATCCTCTCGGCCTCTCCGGTAGTCCGCAGCAGGCGCGCGATGTTGGGAAAGCCGTCCAGTTCCGCCTTCTTAGCGAAGGCTCTGTACTTCTGATTCGCCTGGCTCTCACCGGCGAAAGCTTCCTTCAGGTTGGCTATGGTTTGCATAAAAAGACCTCAATCTCTGTAACTGGAGGGTATCACGCGGCAATATGGCACAATCGGATAAATGAACGGCAAGATCGCGGTGGTTACCGGTGCGGGAAGTGGAATTGGACGGGCGGTCAGCCTGGCGCTACAGGAGGCGGGCTATTCGGTGGTCCTGGCAGGCCGGCGTCCCGAGGAACTGCAGCGCACCGTTTCTCTAGCGTCACAGCAGGGCGGCAAAATGCTGGCCGTGCCCACCGATGTGAGCGACCCGGCTGCGGTGAAGTCTCTCTTCGCCGCCACGCGCGACGCATTCGGACGGCTCGACGTGCTCTTCAACAATGCCGGCCGCGGCGCGCCGGGCGTCCCCATG
>DASZMZ010000190.1:0-25947 GCA_035551455.1 Candidatus Sulfopaludibacter sp. | reverse complement strand
GGAATCTTCGAGGACGAGGGGCGCGCGGACGGCTAGACGGGAGGCGGCCAGAAGGTAGGGCTCGGGATGTGGCTTCAGGTTGGCGACGGTCTCGCCGCCGACCACGGTTTCGAAGAAGTGGCGGATTTTGCCGCTGACCAGGAGCGGTTCGACTTCGGAGCAGGAACTGGAACTCACGACGGCCAGTTTGTAGCGGGGACGCACGGCCGAGAGGGCATCCGCCAGAGCCGGGTCGAAGGGCGGATTGGTCTCCATTCTCGCGCGGAAGAGCGCTTTTTTGGCTGGATATTGGGCCCACAAATCGCGCCAGTCGCGGGCCGGATGGGTCTGCGAGGCCATCATGCGGAGCATTTCGCGATCGTCAATGCCGATGCAGTGGGCGCTGTAGAAATCCCAGGTGAGAATCAGGCCGAGCGGCGCCAGCACTTCGGCCCAACAGGCCCAGTGGACCGGCTCGCTATCCAACAGCACTCCGTCGAAGTCAAACAATACGGAATCGAACTCCGGCATGGCAGGAAATTTCCAGCCTAACATGCAGGTGTGGTATTACAGAGTTAACCACCATGGCAGATGAAGAGTTGCAAGCTGAGCTAGAGCGCCTGCGCGCCGAAAACGAAGCGTTGAAGAAACCGACTCAACGCGGCACGATTTCCATGAAGGTGAGCGAGAAGGGCGCCGTTTCCATATACGGCCTCGGACGCTTCCCCGTGACCTTGTATCGCGAGCAGTGGGACAAGCTGCTCGGGGTTTCCGACCAGATTCGCGAGTTCATTAAATTGCACGACAGCGAACTCAAGAAAAAGGAATAGCTTGTGGCCAAAGGCACGGCTCTGGTCACCGGCGCTTCGAGCGGGATCGGAGCCGAGCTGGCTCGTCTCTGCGCGGGCGATGGCTACGATCTGGTTCTGGTAGCGCGGCGCGCGGATCGGTTGCAGCAACTGGCCGGAAGGCTCGCCGCGGAGTATTCCGTGCAAGCGCGGATTCTTCCCGTGGATCTGGCAGTGGCCACGGGGCCGCAGACAGTGTTCGACGGCGTTGCCGGTACACCCATTGACCTGCTGATCAATAACGCCGGCTTCGGGGTTCGCGGTCCTTTCGCCGAACTGGCATGGGACAAGCAGGCCGCGCTGCTGCAGGTGAATCTGGTTGCGCCCATCCACCTGTCGCGGCTGTTTCTGCCGGAGATGATCCGCCGGCGGTCGGGGCGCGTCCTGAATGTGGCTTCCACGGCGGCGTTTGTTCCAGGGCCTTTCATGGCGCTGTATTATGCTTCCAAGGCCGGTCTGCTTTCGTTCTCCGAAGCCATTGCCAACGAACTCAAAGGGACGGGAGTGACCGCTACCGTGCTGTGTCCCGGAGTGACGCAGACGGAGTTTTTTGCGGCTGCCGGCGTGGAAGACAGCAATCTTTTGCGCGGCGGCGGTGTAATGGATGCGGGCAGTGTGGCGCGCGAGGGGTATCGCGCCATGATGGAGGGCAAGGTCGAAATTGTTGCGGGAGCGCGCAATCGCTGGACCATGCGCGGCGCACGCCTGCTGCCCCGCACGACTCTTGCCGAGGTGACACGCCGCCTCAATTCCGGCGGGCAATAGGAGTTCGCATGGAAGAACTTTTCGATCAGAACGGAATTGGCGGAATTCTGCACCGTCCCGATGTCTCGCGCGGGGAGGCTATCGCGCTCACGCACGGCGCGGGATCGAATCACACGGCACCCCTTCTAGTAAAGATGTCGCAGGCGCTGGCCGACGCGGGGTACCTGACGCTGCGCTACGATCTTCCGTTCCGGCGGCAGCGTCCTAAAGGATCGCCATTTCCGGCGGGCGCCGCCCGTGACCGGGAGGGCGTGGTGGCCGCGGTGGCGGCGCTGCGCGGTATGGTGACCGGCCGCGTCTTCGCCGGGGGCCACTCGTACGGCGGTCGACAGACGGCCATGGCGGCGGCTGAAAATCCCGGTATGGCGGACGGGCTGCTGCTCTTCTCGTACCCGCTGCATCCACCGAATCAGCCCGGGAAGATGCGGACGGCATTCTTCCCGGACCTGCGAACGCCTGCGCTTTTTGTGCACGGAACGTCCGACCCGTTTGCGACTCCGGAAGAACTGCGCGAAGCATTGGCGCTGATCCCCGCGCGCACGGAGCTCATGCTGGTGGAAGGCGGGGGCCACGACCTGAAGCGCGCGCCGGGACTATCCGCCGAGATTCTGGAACGCTTCCACGCCCTCGTCGGATTCACGACATAGGCCCTTGGCAGAGCGGCATTGCGCCTGCGGTGCGGGGGCCCGGTGCTGGGAGAGTGATATTCTGAAAGAGATTCCCCAGAGGGCCACCACTTATGCGTGAATACTGCTATACGACTCCACACGGCATCCAAGTCACGCGCAAATTAAACAAGATCAACTTCCGAAAGGGGTTGAAACATTTGTTGCGCGATTTGGACCAGCATCGTGGGATTTATCTTTCGTCGGGATATGAATATCCCGGACGGTATTCACGCTGGGATTTCGCTTCGACGTGCCCGCCGCTGGAGATCGTGTCTTACGATCGTCAGGTGGAGATCCGCCCGCTCAACGAGCGCGGCCGCCGCATTATTCAAATTGTCTATCCCGTGGTGTCGGCTCAGCCGGATTGGGAAGCCTGCGAGCTTCGGGACGGCGCTTTGCACGGCCGTCTGAAGCCGCTGCCCGCGCTTTTTTCCGAAGAGGAGCGCAGCAAGCAGCCCTCCGCGTTTTCCATTTTGCGGGCCCTGATTCACGAATTCCGGGGCGAAGAGGATTCGCGTCTGGGTCTGGTGGGCGCCTTCGGTTACGACCTGCTGTTTCAGTTCGAGCCCATCGTCAAGAAGCTGCCTCGCAGCGGCCATAAAGATCTGCACCTTTTTCTCTGCGACGACATCTGGCTGATGGATCGGAAGAAAGAGCAGATCGAGCACTACCAGTACGATTTTCTTTGCGGCGAGATTTCGACTGCCGGTCTGCCGCGCGATGGCGAGATCCTGGCGCCGCCCGAGCCGCGCGATCGCGGTCCCATTGTGGCCGACCATGCGCCCGAAGAGTACATGGCGAAGGTGGAGACCGTGCGCGAGGGCATGCGGCGCGGCGATTATTACGAGGTGGTGCTGCGTCAGACTTTCAGCACGCCGTTTTCCGGCAAGGCGTCCGATCTTTTCCAAAGAGTGCAGCGCGCGAGCCCGAGTCCCTACGAATTTCTGCTGCAGTTCGGCGAGGAACAACTGGTGGGCGCGTCGCCGGAGATGTTCGTGCGTGTGGAAGGGGCGCGTGTCGAGACGTGTCCGATTTCCGGCACGGCGCAGCGCACCGGAGACCCGCTGCGGGATGCCGACAATATTCGTGAACTGCTGAAGAGCACCAAGGAAGAGTCCGAGCTCACGATGTGCACGGACGTGGACCGCAACGATAAGTCGCGCGTCTGCGAGCCCGGCACGGTGAAGGTGATCGGACGGCGGCTGATCGAATCGTACGCCGGCGTTTTTCACACGGTGGATCACGTGGAGGGCTTCCTGAAGGAGGGCTTCGATTCGCTCGACGCATTCCTCAGCCACATGTGGGCCGTCACGGTGATCGGCGCGCCGAAGAAGGCTGCGGCGGAGACGGTGGAATCGCTCGAACGGAACGCGCGCGGCTGGTATGGCGGCGCGATCGGCATGATCTCGCTGAATGGCGATATCAATACCGGCATCCTGATCCGCACTACCTATTTGAAGGACGGCGTGGCGTCCTATCCGGTCGGCGCGACGCTGCTGTACGACTCGGTGCCGGCCATGGAAGAGCGCGAGACACGCCTGAAGGCGACGGGCTTTTTCCGGACTCTGGGCGAGCCGCAAGCCGAAGCCGCCGCCGTCGCGGAGCGCGAGCCGGTGGGCGCGGGGACGAAGCTGCTGTTGGTGGATAACGACGACTGCTTCATCCACACGCTGGCCAATTATGCGCGCCAGACGGGTGCAGAGGTGGTGACGTATCGGGCCGGCTTTCCGGCGGATTTGATCGCGCGAGTGGCGCCGAGCCTGATTCTGATTTCACCGGGACCGGGCAGGCCGGCGGATTTTGGAGTGCCCGCGCTGGTGAAGTCGGCGGTGCGCCTCGGGGTCCCGGTGTTCGGCGTTTGTCTTGGATTGCAGGGCATCGTGGAGGCATTCGGCGGCGAGCTCGGCGTGCTGGATTACCCGATGCACGGCAAACCGTCGCCGGTGCGCCATCGCGGGGTCGGGATCTTTGAGGGGCTGCCGGAGGAATTTCTGGTGGGTCGGTATCATTCGCTGTTCGCGCGGCGCGAAACGTTTCCGGCGTGTCTGGAAATCACGGCCGAGACCGCAGACGGAGTGATCATGGGAGTCCGCCATCGCGAGCTCCCGATCGAAGCGGTCCAATTCCATCCGGAGTCCATTTTGACGGCCGAAGACGATCACGGGCTCAGGCTGATGGAGAATGCGGTGCGCATGCTGGCACGGCACGCTCTACTGCGGGACAAGGTATTGTAGGGGCGTGCCGGCTTTCGTACCAAATCTCTCTACGCTGCCGCCACCGCAGCTCTCTCTGTGGCCGGAACTCTCGGCAACGCCTGACCCATTCGTCCTTTACGGCGGGACTGCGCTGGCACTGCATTTAGGACATCGAACCTCCGCGGATTTCGACTTTTTCTCAAATGCACCTTTCGACCCCGAGGGCCTCGCTGCGGCGATTCCATACCTCAAAGATGCCGAGCGTGTTCACGTGGCCCACGACACGCTGACCTGTCGCGTGGACCGTGGCGGTGGTGTGATGGTATCGTTCTTTGGCGGACTCGGGCTGGGGCAAGTGGCGGAGCCCGATATCGCCCAAGGGACTGGCCTCCGGGTCGCATCCATTTTGGATCTTGCCGGAACAAAAGCTGCTGTCGTACAAAAGCGCGCGGAGGTGAAAGATTATCTCGACGTCGAGGCGCTCTTACACCATGGCATTGACATGCCTACTATTTTGGCCGCCGGCAAAGTTGTCTATGGGCGCAGCTTCAATCCACTGATTACGCTGAAAGCTCTGAGCTACTTCGGTGACTTGCCGGATCTCTCAGACCGCGTGAAAGCAGTTCTTACCGCGGCCGTCGAAAATGCGGATATCACGGCTCTTCCCCGCTTGACGGCCTACGTTCCGCGCTCGGAAAATAGTTGAAGCCATGAAGACTCTGACGCCGACGGCAGAACTCCTCCACGTGGCGGAGCGCGTGGTCTGGTTCAAACCTCCCGCGGAGACTCTCGCCAATCCAGTCCACTTCCTGGCCCACGTGATGACGTACGGGACGATCGAAGATCTGGTGGCGTTGCAGGGGGTGGTCGACGCGGATGATTTCCGGGAAGCCCTGGAACAAGCTCCACCCGGCATCTTCGACCCCCGCTCCTGGGCCTACTGGAATCTCAAATTCGGCCGCGTCCCCACGCCGCCACTCCCGGAGCGCAAGCTACTTTAGGCAGCCTTTTCTTCCTCGCCGTCCACGGTCCTACGCCAGCGCTGCCCGCAGGCGGTCCAGGGTCTCGGGGACGTCCGGCCGGTCGACGCGCAGCACGGTGCAATTGGGGCCGACGGGACGCCAGCGGTCGAACATGCGGGGCGCGGGGAAGCCCGCGAATACGCTGACGAGCGGGACGCCGGTGGCGGCCGCGATGTGCTGGCCCGCCGAATCGTAGCCGACGTATAACGACGCGCCGGCGATGATGGCCGCAAAGCCGGCGAACGAGCCGCTCCAAAACGTCGCCTGCGCGCCGGAGGCTTCCACCGCGCGCGTGACGCGTTCGGCCTCTTCGCCGCCGGCGCCCTTATCGATGCATAACGGCACGCCGCGCGCGGCCAGCATACGCAGCAATTCTTCCTCGAAGGGATCCGGCAGCCGCTTCGCCGCATTCTCCCCGACCCCGAGGCTCACCGCCACATACGGCGCGTGTGCGGGCGCCGGACCGAGCGCGACATACGGTTTCGCTCCTGCGACTCCCAACGTCTCTTCGGCCCATGCGGCGGCCAGTTGGGGCAAGGGATGGTTCGACTCGCCGCCATAGGCGCGGCTCTCAAACAGGTGGTAGTGATCCTCGGCGCAGACCGGCAGGAGGCCCAGTTGCGTCAGGCGCGAATCGGGATCGATGACCAGGGTATCGGGGCCTGCGAGCAGGGGTTTCAGGTCGTTCCAACTCGCGAGGCGCTCGCGCAGACTGCCGCGGCGGTAGGCCACTTCGACGTGATGAAGGTGCTTGTCGGCTGCGAACAGCTCGTAATTCTTGCGCGGCCCGACGAACACAATCTCGGCATGCGGAAAGCGCCGCTTGGCGGCCGACAGCATCACACTGGTGACGGCCACGTCGGCGCCCAGGGTCACGCGCGACAGCACGAAAACGCGCCGCGGCCTGCTTGTTACGGGACGCACGCGCCGCACGCGCTCATACCGCGCCACCAGCGACGCGGCGTCGGTATCGTCCACCGCCATCGCCACAGCTTGCGAAAACAGGCGCGCGTAGGCATCGCACAGCGCGGGCTCGAAGCGGTCGGCCAGCCCTTCCACCAGCGTGCCGAAGAGGGCGTGACCGCAGGGATCCTGCGCCAGCGCGCGCGGCAGCAGTTTCGGCGTCTGGCCCGCGATGCATTGGCGCAGGAGGTCCCGCGCGATCTCCTTACACGAAGTACTTATCAATCAGAATTCCCAGCTTGGTGCGCGTGGCTTCGGGCACGGCCTTCCGATCCGTGAGGATGGCGTGGGCCAGCGCGGAACCGCACTTGCACGAACGGCCCGCGGGCATGGCCGCGACGGCGGCCGACACGACGCGGCAGGCGTTCTCCGCATTCTTCACCAGGTGGCCGATGATGTCGCTCACCGTCACGGCGTCGTGATCCGGATGCCAGCAATCGTAATCCGTCACCATGGCGACGGTGACGTAGCAGATCTCGGCCTCACGGGCCAGCTTGGCCTCCTGCAGGTTGGTCATGCCGATGACGTCCATGCCCCAACTGCGATAGACGTTGGATTCGGCCTTGGTGGAAAACGCGGGACCTTCCATGCAGAGGTAGGTGCCGCCACGCTTGGCGGTGACGCCTACGCCATCGCAGGCGGCGGCGACGACTGCCGCGAGTTCGGAGCAAATCGGGTCGGCGAAACTGATGTGGGCCACCAGGCCCTCGCCGAAGAAGGTGGACACGCGGCCGCGCGTGCGGTCGAAGAACTGATCGGGAATGACGAAGTCGAGCGGCCGGTGCTCCTCTTTGAGCGACCCGACGGCGCTGAGCGAAATGATGCGGTCGACGCCGAGCGACTTCATGCCGTAAATGTTGGCCCGGAAGTTCAGCTCCGAGGGCGAGATGCGGTGACCGCGGCCGTGCCGCGAGAGGAACGCCACCTTGCGGCCGCCCAGCGTTCCGAGCACGTAATTATCCGAAGGCGCGCCGAAGGGCGTTGTGATGTTGGCCTCCTCCTGCGCCTCAAAGCCGGGCATCTGGTACAAGCCGCTGCCGCCGATGATTCCAATTTCCGCGTTCAATGCGATTCTCCTTGAATGAGTTCCAGCAGGACCCCGCCGGCCGACGCCGGATGGACAAATACGTAAGTGTGGCCGCCCGCGCCGCACCGCGGCTCGTTGAGCAGTCGCGCGCCCGAGGCCTTCAGGGCCTCCACGGCGGCCTTGAGATCGGGCACTCGCAGGGCGATGTGGTGCAGGCCCGGACCGCGCTTTTCCAGAAATTTCGCGATCGGCGAATCCGCGGCGGAGGGCTGCAGCAGTTCGATGCGCGAATCGCCGGCGGGCAGCATGGCGACGTCCACCTTCTCCGCGTCCACCGTTTCGCGATGGTCCACGGCGAGCCCCAACCGCTCGTAGAATGCGATGGCCGCGTCCAGTTCAGGAACGGCAATTCCCAGATGGTCGATCACGGTCGGACCGGCCGCCGCCGTCCTCCGCACCACCGGCCTTTCGACGGCCGCCAGCAGTTCCGCGATGCCCGTGCCGTCCATGGCCACCGTGCGCACAATGGCAGGCGCGCGGCCGTGGGCCAGACTCAGCATGGCTTGCAACTCGTGCTCCACGCGATCGGCGCCCGGCTGATCGGCCTTATTGATGACGAAGACGTCGGCGATTTCCATGATGCCGGCTTTGATGGCCTGCACATCGTCGCCCATGCCCGGCACCAGGACCACGACGGTCACCTGGGCCAGGCCTGCGATCTCTACTTCGTCCTGACCCACGCCCACGGTTTCGATGAGCACGTAGTCGCGGCCGGCGCAATCCATCAACTGCGCGAGGTCGGCCGTGGCGCGGGCGAGGCCGCCGAGGGAGCCGCGAGTGGCCATGGAGCGGATGAAGATTCCGGCGTCGGCGTGGTGCTGCTGCATGCGGATGCGGTCGCCCAGAATGGCGCCGCCGGTAATGCGGCTGCTCGGGTCCACTGCCAGGATTGCCACGGTTTTGCCTTGCTTGCGGAGCGCCAGCGCCATGGCGTCGACGAGGGTGCTCTTGCCGGCGCCGGGCGGTCCCGTGATTCCGACTACGAGGGCATGGCCGGCGTAGGGCGCGAGCTCGCGGAGCAATTCGGCGGCCTGTGGATCGCGATTCTCCACTGCCGTGGCCGCGCGCGCCAGAGCGCGTAGGTCGCCCTCCCGGATTTTACGGGGCCAGTCGTTCATTAGCTTTTGAGGAGTTGGCGGGCAATCACCAGACGCTGAATCTCGCTGGTGCCTTCGCCAATGGTGCAGAGCTTGACGTCGCGGTAGAACTTCTCCACGGGATAGTCTTTGATGAAGCCGTAGCCGCCGTGGATCTGTACTGCTTCGCCGGCGATGCGCACGGCCGCTTCGGAAGCGAACAGCTTGGCGCTGGCGGATTCGCGCGTGACGCGCATGCCGCGATCGAGCATCCAAGCCGCGCGGTAATTGAGCAGGCGCGAGGCGTCGATATCCACGGCCATATCCACCAGCTTGTGTTGGATTGCCTGGAATTCGGAGATGGGACGGCCGAACTGCTTGCGCATTTTCGAATAGCGGAGCGCGGCGTCGTATGCGCCTTGCGCCATGCCGATGGAGAGGGCCGCAATGGAAATTCGGCCGCCGTCCAGAATTTTGAGGCTGTCCACGAAGCCGTCGTTCAACTTGCCCAGGAGTTGCGTGGACGCCAGTTTGCAGCCATCGAAAATGACTTCGCCGGTGGCGCTGGCGCGCAGTCCCAGTTTATTTTCCTTCTTGCCGCAGCGGAAACCGGGCGTGCCTTTCTCCACGATGAAGGCCGAGATTCCGTGCTGCGCCGCCGCGCGGTCTGTGACCGCCATGGCCACGCAAACGTCGGCGTAATGCGCGTTGGTGGTGAAGGTCTTGGCGCCGTTCAGCACCCAGGAATCGTCTTCCCTTACGGCCTTGGTGCGCGTGCCCGCGGCGTCGCTGCCGGCTTCCGGCTCGGTGAGCGACCAGCAGCCGATCCACTCGCCGGTGGTCAGCTTCGGCAGGTACCGCTGGCGCTGCTCCTCGGTCCCCGACTTGTAAATGTGATTCGAGCACAGCGACGTGTGGGCCGCGACGATGATGCCGACCGACCCGTCCACGCGCGACAGTTCTTCGATGATGATGGAATACTCGATGTAGCCCAGTCCGCCGCCGCCCAGTTCCTCCGGAAAAATCGCGCCCATGTAGCCGAGCTGGCCGAGCTTGCGCACCACTTCGAGCGGGAAGGTCTGTGCTTCGTCCCACTCCATGACGTGCGGTGCAATCTCGGCCTCGGCAAATTCCCGGACCGCCTTGCGGAGCTGAATCTGTTCCTGCGTGTACTCGAAGTCCACAGTATTAGACGATCTCTTCTTTCGCGGCGTCCCAATGCATGGTGCGGCCTTTACGATAGCTGTCTACCGCCATCCGGCAGGCGATGGCCACACGGTACCCGAGGTCGAACGGGCATGCCACCTGACTGCTGACGCCGCGGATGTTGTCGATGAAATTCTGCATGTGGGCCTTGGGATCCGCCTTCGTCGTGCCCACCATCTCGTTAGCGTCCTTGCGATTCACCTTTTGCGGCGTGTAGCGGATGCCGGTAGGCGAATGCGAAATCGATCCGTTGTCGCCCAGCACGTCCTCGGTGACACGCAATTGATCGTTGCCAAAACCGGAATCCCAGCTATACAGCAGCTCTTCGGCATGCTCCATGGAAACGTTCATAGTGTCCGGCACTTCGCGGCCGTCTTTCCAGAGGTAGAGGCCGCCGGTCATGGTGACCTTGGTGGGGATGCTCAGGTTCATGGCCTTGTACCAGAAGGAAAGCTGGTGGCACATATTTTCGTAAACGTTGCCGCCCGAATAATCCCAGAAATACCGCCAGTTGATGTAGCGGTTGGGGTCGAAGGGATGGGCCGGAGCGGTGCCGAGGAAGCTCTTCCACACGATATTTTCGGGGTTCATGTCCGGCTCGACCAGGCGCGCCCACTGCGGTTTGCCGTGCGGCGTGTTGCGGTACATGCGGCCCTGAATCGCGGTGATCTTGCCCATCAATTCGGGCTTGAGGAAACTGACTGCGTCGGGCAACTGGCCGGTGGAAGTCCACTGATGGCCAATCTGGACGACGCGCTTGTCCCCGGCGTGTTTGTAGGCCGCGCGCATTTTCTTGGCGTGGTCCACGGTGAACGCCATAGTCTTTTCCTGGTAGACGTGCTTCCCGGCGTCGAGGGCGGCGGTGAAACATTCCATGTGGAGATGCTGCGGGGTGGCGATCAGGACGGCGTCGATGTCCTTGTCTTCCAGCATGCGGTGGTAGTCCAGGTAGGTCTTCGCTTGGGGCGCGATCTGCTTGGCCTGTTCGAGCCGCCGGGTGTAGACGTCGGCCGCGCCGATGCATTCGACATTTTCGAGCGCCAGCGCCTGCCGCAAAATCTCCGACCCGCGGGCTCCCGGCCCGATGATGCCAAGGCGGACCCGATCGTTCGCCCCCATGGCGCTGGATGCGGCCAAAGTGCCCGCCAATCCGCCCGCCACGCTATTAATAAAATTACGCCTGGACTGCATAAAAACAAGTATAGCCGGGTGGTGTACGATGGTGCGAATCCATGTTAAAGGACTCTCGATGGCGCGAGATCGAGGATCTCCCCCAGGACGTCCGTTCGCTCACGAATAACGAACTTCGGCCGCTTCACAGGATTTGGATGGACCGGAAGGCCGGTTTGGCCCATGAGGCATCCCTGGCTGAATTTCACCAGAGGTTCCGCCGCGAATGGGCGATCGAGACGGGGATGATTGAGGGCGTGTATACGTTTGACCGCGGTATTACGCAGACTCTGATCGAGCACGGCATCAATTCGAGCGTGATCCCACATGGGTCGGGGAAGTTGACGCCCGAGCATGTGGCTTCGATCATCGAAGATCATGCGGAAGTTCTGGATTGGCTTTTCGATTTCGTCAAGGGCGGCCGGGAGTTGACCACCGGCTACATCAAGGAGTTGCACGCTGCGCTGCTCCGCCATCAGGATACGACCGAGGCAATGACTCCAGCCGGCGAGAGAATCGAGGTGCCCCTCGAGCGCGGCATTTACAAGACCCTGCCGAATACGCCCACAATGCGTGATGGCTCCGTCCACGAATACTGTCCTCCCGAACACGTGGCGTCTGAGATGGACAGGCTGATTCGCTGGCATGGGGAACACGCGAAGCGCGAGATTCCGCCCGAGGTTGAAGCGGCGTGGCTGCACCATCGCTTTACGCAGATCCATCCGTTTCAGGATGGAAACGGCCGGGTCGCCCGGGCCATCGCAAGCTTGGTCTTGATCAAGGCCGACTGGTTTCCGTTGGTTGTCCGGTCGGACGAGAAAATCCAGTATCTGGAAGCCTTGGAACGAGCGGACTTCGGCGATCTCGGCCCGCTGGTTTCCAGATTTTCAAATGTTCAGAAGACTCTGTTTTTGATGGCGCTGGACTCTTCGCAACTTGCCAAGCCGCCGGCCAATATCGATGCCGCAGTAGATTCGGCCCGGGATCTCTTGGTCGGAATGGGCACGATTGTTCCGAAGGAGTGGACCAAGGCGTTCGAGATCGCCCAAGGTCTAAGAGCCCGCGCTCAGGCGCGCCTTGAATACGCATGCGGTAAGCTCTTAGCCGAGATATCGATTTCTCGGCCCGATTTCCAGTTCAGCGTGAACGGCGCTGCACGGGACAACGAGGTTCATCAGATCGCAGAAGAGCTTCACTACTCCGCCAATCTCCGACAGCACAGCGCCATCAATTCGCTCCGAATGCAGACTACGCAACCAGCCGTGATATCGGTTTCGTTTCACGGGGTAGGAAATCAGTTTCGAGGCTTATTGGCCGCTTCGGCATTCTTCGTGAAGGATGGCGGCAAGCCTGTCCCCGTTTGCCCGGAGTTTTTCTTGATCACTTACGATGAGGACCCAAAAGACGTCCAGGCCAGATTCGACAAATGGCTGGAAGATAGCATCGTCCGGGGTCTCGACACCTGGCAGAGATCCCTCATCTAACTCTGCGCGCGCCGGTGGAGGAGTTCGACGATTACCTGGAATAGGCGCGATTTTACCTGGTCCCTTCGCGGCGCCTTGGTGATGTAGCGGACCACCACTTCAAGGCCGTTCGATCCGGGCCGCAGATCGACCGCGGGCTTTGCGGAAAAGCTGCTGGCGCCGTATTTCGAGGCGACGCGGTCCCACTCCTCCGCGGCGCCGGCGGCATCTTGCCGTGTCTCCTGCTCCACCGTGTCCGCGATTTGCCGCGCGATCTCGTACGGATCGCCACCCGGCGGAACAATCACTCTCAATTGATCCCAAAGCCACTGGTTCGACGTGGAGAAGTTGAAGTAATGCTTCTCCATCGCGAACGAATTCGAGAAGGCCACCTGCCGGCCCGTGGGATGGCCCTGCGCCGACCAGTTTCCCGTCTCCAGCAGCACGGTCTTCAAAATTCCGATCTCGATCACCTCGCCGCTGATGCCCTCGATTTCCACCCAATCGCCCACCCGGATTCCGTTCTTGCCCATCAGGGTGAACCAGCCGAAGAAGGCCACGATGAAGTCCTTCATCACCACCGTGAGGCCCGCCGTGGCCAACCCGATGATGGTCGAAAGCTGGGTGGGCGGCCCGAAAACGATCAGCAGGATCGCGACGACCGCAACCAGTTGCACGGCCACGGTCGAGATCAGCCGGACCTGGTGCAGGCGCTTGCGATCCGACTGGTGGAAGGCATGGCTGATGGCCCGATCCACCATCACCACCAGCAGCAGAATCGCCAGAATCAGAGCCACCGACCCGAGGACGCGATGGAGCAGTCCGCGCTGCCGCTGCGCCACCAGTGTTTCCCAGCCGCTATAAACACTGGCGAGCTGCTGGCAGTCCTGCACGCGCTTGTCGAATTCCATCAGCGTCTTTCGCCGACCGCTGAGACCGTGGAGGCGCGCCACTTTCGCCGCCGTGGTCTCGCCCTGCGGCGCCGCGGCCGCTGGTTGGCTTTCGAGCGCCTGATGTTGCGACGTCAAGCTCGCCGCCTGATTCGCCGACTCCTGCCGCGCCTGCTCCAGTTCCGCCGTCCGGCCGCGCAGCGCCAACCACAACTTCACCTGCTCGAAGACGGTGGACGCCGCGCCAGGGTCCACCAGTTTCGGCAGCGGCGGCGACGCCTTTTGATTGTTCTCGTGCTCCTCGAGCAGGTGTTCGATGGCCCCGTGGCGGTCGCCGCCCTGGCGCGCGCGATCCTGCTGCGCGTCGTCGAGCTCGTCCTTCTCCAGCGCCAGTTGCGCCTTCACGATGTCCAGTTGATCCGCCTGGGCCTCGCTGGTCTCGGCATCCTTTGAGAGCTGCTCGACGCGCTTCTGATCGCCGGCCACCTCGTCCATCAGCTTGTCGATCTCCGCGGTCAGCCGCTTCACTTCGCCGCTCACCGCGGTGGCCGGAGTCTCGGCCTCGCGCAGGGCGGTGGCGAAGGCCTGGTCCACGGCGTGGTCGCTCAGTCGCAGGGCCTCGCGGGCCGAGTCCTGTTCGTCGGGAGTGTCCGCCATCGCGGCCATCTGCCGCGCCGTGCGCAGCAACCGATCGTCCACTACGGGCGCCGGCGCGTTGACCCCTGACTTCTTACCGGCGGCCGGATTGGCCGTTTCGCTGGTCTCGAAGACGGCCACCAGACAGGCTACGAGCAGCACCGTTACGAGTACGGCCGCGAAGTTCTTCTTGTATTTCATCGGCTACCTATTGAGAGTACACTCGAAAGAATATGAAGCGCATTGCGAAGTGGGTCGGCATCGCTCTGGCCCTGCTGCTTGTCGTGGCGATCAGCCTGCCATTCCTGATCAACGTCAATCAGTTCAAACCTACGCTGGAATCCAGCCTCAGCGAGGCCCTGGGGCGCGAAGTGCATCTCGGCAATCTGAAACTCTCGATTCTGTCGGGAGAGGTGAGCGCCGACGATCTCTCCGTGTCGGACGATCCCCACTTCGGCAAGCCCGCCTTCGTCAAGGCTCACTCGTTTAAAGTGGGCGTCGAAATCCTGCCCTTCATCCTGTCGCGCAAACTCAACGTCCGCGAGGTGACGCTCGATCAGCCGGAGATCGTGTTGGTGCAGGCCCCGAGCGGCGATTGGAATTTCTCCAGTCTCGGAGGTAAGGCCGCCAAAGCCGCCGCGCCTCCCACGACCGCGCCGCAGAAGGCCGCGCTGGATCTCTCCGTGCAACTGATCCGCATTACCAACGGCCGTCTCACGCTGGGCCGCACCCTGGGCCACTGGAAGCCGCTGGTGCTCGAGCAGGTGAACATCGAAGTCAAAAACTTTGCAGCCAACGCCGCGTTCCCGTTCTCGCTCTCTACCAATATCGCCGGCGGAGGCTCGCTGAAGCTCGATGGACAGGCCGGACCCTACAACCAGGACGACGCCGCCATGACGCCGATCAGCGTCTCACTGCACATGAACCAGCTGGACCTGGTCCGCACCGGAATGAATGACGCTGCGCCCGATATCGCGGGCCTGGTCTCCTTCGACGCCAACGGCAATTCCGATGGCCGTGAGATGCATCTCAAAGGCACGCTCAAAGGCGAGAAGATGAAACTCGCCAAGAACGGCACTGCGGCCGCGCGTCCGCTGGAACTTGATTTCGCGGTGGATCACAATCTGCGCAAACATTCCGGCGCGATCCGGCAGGGGGACATCCACATCGGCGGCGCCAAGGCTTCACTCACCGGTACGTATGCAGAGCAGGGCGAAGCCATGGAGGTGAATCTCAAATTGAACGGTCCCAACATGCCGGTGCAGGAATTGGCCGCGCTGCTCCCGGCGCTGGGCGTGGTGCTGCCTCTCGGCTCCACGTTGCAGGGCGGCACCGCCAGCGCCCTGCTGACTGTCGAAGGTCCCGCCGATCGGCTGGTTTCCGGCGGCTCGCTCGCGGTGAAAGACACCAAGCTGGTGGGCTTCAATCTGTCCAAACGAATGGGGACGATCGAGAAACTGGCGGGCATCCAGAGCGGAAACGATGCTGAAATTCAGGAGCTGAGCGCCAACGTCCGCGTGACTCCCGAGGGCACCGCCGCACAGGAGATCAAGCTGATTCTGCCGGCCGTCGGGGAGCTCAGCGGAGGCGGCACCGTGAGTCCCGCGAACGCCCTCGATTTCAAAATGACCGCCGCCATACACAACACCCCCATCCCTTTCACCGTTCAGGGGACCGCCGCCGAGCCCGTCTTCCGCCCGGATATTAAGGCCGCGGCGAAGGAAGAGCTCAAGAGCGTAGGGGGCAGCCTGCTGAAGGGACTGTTCGGGAAGCAGAAGAAGTGACGGGGGTGGCGCGGCGAGCCACATGTTACAGTCGAATTGTTCATGTTTCCTCGAGTAATCTGGATCGTCCTCGATAGTGTTGGCGTCGGCGCCATGCCTGATGCGGCGGCATTCGGTGACCCGCCCGGCGGCGATACGCTGGGCAATATCGCGCGCATCCGCGGCCTGCATCTGCCGAACCTCGCCGCCATGGGGATTGGCAATATCCGACCGCTCGACGGCATCCCCGCCGCGGCCGCGCCCACCGCGGCATACGGACGCTGCACCCTGGCGTCGCCCGGCAAAGACACCACTACCGGACATTGGGAAATGGTGGGCATCCACCTGGCCAAGCCGTTCGCGCTCTACCCCCACGGCTTCCCGCCCGAGATCATGAACGAGTTCGAGCGCCGCATCGGCCGCTCCTCGCTGGGCAACAAGGCCGCCTCCGGTACGGAGATCATCAAAGAGCTGGGCGCCGAACACGTGCGCACCGGCAAGCCCATCGTGTACACCTCGGCCGACAGCGTGTTTCAGGTGGCCGCGCACGAAGAAGTCATCCCGCTCTGGGAACTCTACAAAATCTGCGAGACGGCGCGCGAGATTCTGACCGGACCATACGAGGTGGGTCGCGTGATCGCCCGCCCCTTTGAAGGCGCGGCGGGCCATTTCGCGCGGACCGCGAACAGGCACGATTACGCCGTGCCGCCGCCGCGCGGGATGCTGCTGGATCGTCTGGAAGAACAGAAAATTCCCGTCCACAGCGTCGGCAAGATCTTCGACGTCTTTCTGGGCCGCGGCATCGGCGACTCGTCCAAAACCAAGAACAATAGCGACGGTATGGCGAAGACCCTCGAGGCCATGCAGACGCTGGATCGCGGTCTGATTTTCGTCAATCTGGTGGATTTCGACCAGCAGTACGGACACCGCAACGATGTGGAAGGCTACGGCCGCGCGCTCGAAGAGTTCGACGCCTGGCTGCCGCAATTTCAGAGCGCGCTACAGCCCGGCGACCTGGCGATTTTCACCGCCGATCACGGCTGCGACCCGACGATTCCCGGCACCGACCATAGCCGCGAATACGTGCCGCTGCTGGTGAGCGGCCCTAAAGTCCGGCACGGCGTGGACCTGGGGCTGCGCGCCTCGCTCTCCGATATCGGTCAGACCGTGGCCGCCAACTTCGGCGCCACCATTCAGGAAGGATCCAGTTTTTTGAACCAAGTCTTATGAGAAAACCAGTCATGGCGGGCAATTGGAAGATGTACAAGACGCCCGCGGAAACCCAGACCTTTTTCGAGAAGTTCCGTCCCCTCGTGGAGAACTCCGGACACTGCGAAGTTGTGATTTGCCCTCCCTTCACCAACCTCGCCGCGGCTGTCGATGCCGTTAAGGGATCGAACATCCACGTCGGATCGCAGAACATCGCGTGGGCGAAAGAAGGCGCATTCACCGGAGAGATTTCCGGTCCCATGCTCACTGCGGTGGGCGTCAGCCACGCCATCATCGGGCATAGCGAGCGGCGGCAGTATTTCGGCGAAACCGATGAGACCGTCTTGAAGCGCACGCAGGCGGCGCTTGAATTCGGACTCACGCCCATCGTGTGCGTGGGTGAGCGGCTCGAAGAGCGCGAAAGCGGGAACACGGAAACCGTGCTGGTGGGTCAGTTCCAAAAGGGAATTGCCGGACTCACCGAGCAGCAGTTCGCGAAAATCATAATCGCCTACGAGCCCGTGTGGGCCATCGGCACGGGGAAGACGGCCACTCCGGAAATCGCCGCCGACGCTCACCGCGTGATTCGCGCTCAAGTGCGCGAAAAATTTGGCAAGAACGCCGCCGACGCCGTGCGCATTCTATACGGCGGCAGCGTCAAGCCCGACAACGTGAAGACTCTGATGGCGCAGCCTGAAATTGACGGCTCGCTGGTAGGCGGCGCGGCACTCGACCCGTCTAGCTTCGCGTCCATCGTGAACTTTTAGACGCCAGGAACGCAGCTCCAATCAGCAGCATCACCACGGAGCCCGGCTCTGGCACCGCGGTGGCCGGCGAGGGGATCGATTCCACAGTCGAACCTCCGCCGTCCACCGGCGGATTCGAACTTGGCGGCCCGTCCACGGGCGGGTTCGAAATCGGCGGCCCGTCTGGCGGGTTCAAAATCGGCGGGAATGTCGGGCCGGGATCATCACCGCCATTGCCAAGGCCTCCATTGCCGAGACCACCATTGCCGGAACCGCCATCGCCGCCGGCGTTCACCGGGGGCGTTTGCGGATCGCCTGAATGTCCATTGCCGATGGCATTCGGACCAACGGATCCTTTACCAGGAATACTGATCGCCCATTCACCGCTGGCGGTTTCGAAGATCTTCCACGAGTGCAGACCTGCTTCGTCATTCACTGGAAGAATCTTGATGGTATCGGCGCGAGCGCTGCCCATCCACATCCAGGTACTGAGTGATACCGTTAGAAACGCTAGGTGTCGGAGCGACATGGTTCTACGATAAGGGCGCACCTCGATTTTCGACAAGGTCACGAAATGACCAGGTGTGAAGGCTTGGACAGAATTTCAGAAATTCGCGTAAGGGGCAGAACAATGCCGCGAAATCATATCAGCCGTTGCATGATTTCATACACGAAATCGTCTTCGCGATCGATGCGCATTCCTACTTTTAACCAGTAAACAGGTACGCTTCCAAACAAGTGTTCGGCATCGTCGCAGAGATTGACTGCGTCCTTCTGCGTAGTCACAAGACTCTGTGCGCCGCAGGTCAGGGCTTGGGCCGCGATCCGCCGCAATTCAGCCGGCTTGTAGCGATGATGATCCTCGAATTCGGTCCAACTCACCGGCTCCACGCCCAGCTTTAGCAGCGTTCGACGGAACGATTGCGGATTGCCCACGGCGCAGAAGGCCGCGGCAGCCTGGAAGGGACGCTGCGACACATCGAAGCTTTGTCCGGTGGCCTGATCCACCCAGGCTTGCGGCTCCACGTGCGCATGGAAAATGGGCGCCTTCGGATTAGCGCCACGCAGCACGCCTTCAATCGCCGGAATCAAATCCGGAATTTCAGCTCGCGTGATCACAAAGATGTCCGCCCGCGCGAGCGCCGCCATGGGCTCGCGTAAACGGCCCACCGGAAACACTTCGCCGCCGCCGAAACCATTCAGCGCATCCACCAGCACTATGTCCACGTCGCGCGCCACGCGCACGTGCTGAAAGGCGTCGTCCATCAGGATCAGGTCGACATCGAACTCGCCGCGCAGCAACATGGCGGTGCGGTACCGGTCCGCGCCGATTCCGACCGGGGCCAGGCCCGACCGGATGAAAATCTGCGGTTCGTCTCCGGTCTGCAGCGCGCTAGACGCGGCGCCGGGGGCCAGCGCCAGATACTTTTCCGGCGACGCGCGTTTGTACCCGCGCGTGAGAATCGCCGGCTTGCGGCCGCGCTCTTTGAAAAGCTCGGCCAGTCGCAGCACGCACGGCGTCTTGCCCGTGCCGCCCATGGTCAGGTTGCCGACGCTGATCACCGGAGCGTCAATCTTCTTCTGGCCGCGCAGCGCCGAGTCGAACCGCCTCCGTCCGCCCGCTACCCAAACCCACGAGAGCGCTCGCGCCACGGCGTACCAGGGCATTGCCGGACGATAGTGCGGAAGAAAGCGGCCGTGCAGCGCCTGAATTTCCTCGAGAGCACGCGACGTTGCGCCGCCGCGCGCCTGTGCGCAGGCCAGCGCCCGCTCGCCGGTGGCCCGCGCTTCGGCCGGAGACGCGAGCATCCGCTGGACTGCCGCCGCCAACTCGCTGCCCGACGCGATCTCCACAACAGCGTCGGCGGCGCGAAACTCATTGGCGATAGCCTGGAAGTTTTCCATGTGCGGCCCCGTGATCACGGGCTTGGCGAAGAACGCCGGCTCCAGAATATTGTGTCCCCCGCGATGCGGCAGCGTTCCGCCCATGAAGACCACATTGGCCACGGAGAAGAGACCGCTCAATTCGCCGATGGTGTCCAGCAGCAGCGCCTGCGGCGCGCCCGAGCCGTCCATTTGCGAACGCCGCACATAGGCGAGACCAGCCGCCGTCAGTTTCTGCGCCGCTGCATCGAAGCGTTCCGGCTTGCGCGGCACCAGAATCAGTAGCAGACCCGGATGGCGCTGCAGGAGTTGCTGAAAGGCGGCGATCACCACATCGTCTTCGTCCGGGTCGCCGGCTTCGGCCGGAGGCATGGTGCTGGCGGCAATCCACACGCCTGACGGTTTCAGCCGCTCGATCAGTTGCACGACCGGAGATTCCGCCGCCGCCGGGCGCGCCTCGAAATCGTACTTGAAATTCCCCGACACACGAGTCCGCTCCGCGGGAGCGCCCAACGCCAGGAAGCGCGCGCGCAATTCCTGCGTCTGGGCCAGCACGGAATCGGCCTGCGGCAGCACTGCCTCGAAGAACCAGCGAAGGGGCCGGTAGCGCGGAAAGGCGCGGTCGGAAATGCGGCCGTTGACGAGCGTGAGGCCGGCGCCGGTGCGCTTGACCTCGCGGAAGAGGTTGGGCCAGATTTCCGTCTCCGCCACCACTACCACCGAAGGTTGCAGCGCGCGCAGCACCCGCCGGACTGCGAAAACATAATCCACCGGCGCGAAAAAAATGCCATCCGCCAGCGCGCCGATTTTCTGCTCTGCCGTGGCGCGCCCCGCCAGCGTCGAGACGGAAAGGAAGATGCGCGTATGCGGCAGCGCCACCCGCAGACGGCTCACCAGTTCGACGCAGGCCACCACCTCTCCCACCGAAACTGCGTGCAACCAGATTGCACCCGGACCGGTCTGTCTAAAGGAGCGGGGCAGGAAGCCGAAACGCTGCGGAAGAGTCTGCCAGTAGGACCGGTTTCGTACGGCGCGGTACAGGAAATACAATAGCAGCAGGGGCAGCCCGACCGCCTGCAGGATCCGGAAGAGGAAATAGATGCCTTTTGTTTTCAAACGTTTGGCTCTTTTCATGAGTATAACTGCCGTCTTCGCGGCGGACAAGGAGCCGGTTTTCCACGCTCCCCCGGTGGAGGAGATGGCGCACCGTCAGACTTCCGAGCCCCTGACCGTGGGCGCCGACCCGTATGTGTTCGGCGACAAAGTGAAGGTGGCGTTCGGCAAAGTGGTGCCTGCCCAGTACGGCGTCCTGCCCGTCCTGGTGGTGATCAAAAACGCCGGCACGAAGACCATTCGTCTGGAAACGCTGCGCGTGGAGTATGTGGGTCCGCGCCACGCCCGGGTGGACGCCACCAGCGCCCGCGACGTCCGGTATGCCAAAGGTCCCGACCGTCCTCCGATTCTGGTGGGACCTCGCGGACCGGTGGCCGGCCGCACGAAGAAGAATCCGCTGGATGCGTGGGAAATCGAAGGCCGCGCCTTCGCCGCCAAGATGCTTCCGCCCGGCCAGACGGCCAGCGGCTTCTTCTATTTTCAAACGGAACTGGAAAATGGAGCGACGATTTATTTGAGCGGCCTCACGGAAGCCGAGTCGGGCAAAGAGCTCCTCTATTTCGAAATCCCTCTGAATTAGAATTGGGTGCGCGACTCCCGCGAGCGTACAGCAGCAACTTCCACACACGAAAAGGGTTTAACGATGTACCATAGACAGTTATCGCGTCCTTGAGGAATCGTGCGTGAACGATCGGTGTATCCATAGGCTTCAACTTTTCGTCGCTGCCCTAGCCCTCTGGCAGGCGGCCGCCCCGCCGGTGCGGGCCCAGCAGACCGTCGGAGCCACATTCGGCGACATTGTCCGCCTCAACGGCGGCACGCCCTCCGACCTGGTCCTCGACGAACTGCGCCACCAGCTTTATCTGGTCAACAGCACCACCAGCCAGGTCCTGGTCTTCGACTACAACACCAACACCGTCACCGCCACCATCGCGGTGGGCAAGACGCCGCTGGCAGCAGCCATGTCCATGGACAATAGCTGGCTGTACGTCTCCTGCTCCGGCAACACTTCGCTCAACGTCATCGATCTCAGTGCCAATCGCGTAGTGAATTCGGTCCTGCTCCCCTCCGCCCCGCAAGGCGTCGAAGTCGGCAACGATGGACGCGTGCTGGTGGCGATGAACGGCACAGGCGTGGTCGCGGGCATTCCGCAGGGCACGCTGGCGATCTATGACAGCACCCTCACCTCGGGACAGCAGGTGCTGCCCGTCACCGTCCCGGCGCTGCCCACCACGCCCGCGCCGCTGCCTGCGCAGAATACTACTGGCCGGCCGCAGACCACGTTCCTCAGCAAACTGATGCGCACGCCGGACGGCCAGTTTATCGTCGGGGTGATCGCGCCGAGCAATGCCGCCACCTACGTCTTCGTCTACGAAGTGGCATCCGGCATCGTCCTTCGCAATCGCACGATTTCGGGACAGTCCACCGTGCTCTCGATGGCGCCCGACGGGTCGAAATTCATGGCCGGCTTCAGTCTGTTCGATATGGCGACGCTCTCGGTGATCGCGCAGGAAAATAACGCCAACGCCCCGTTCCCGTTCGCCAGCGCCTTCAATACCGTGCAGAACGTGGGAGGCAGCGTCTTCTCGCCCGACGGCGCCACTCTCTACGCCGCCTTCAATACGTCGCCGGCCACCGTCCCGGCGCCGCCCGCCACCGCCTCCACGCTGCTGGTGAACGACCCCGGCAATCTCGGCATCCGGCTTGGCATCAAGCTCCCCGAAAGCATCGTCGCCAAAATGGTGATGAAGGCCAACGGCTCCGACGCCTGGGGCCTCTCCGATTCCGGCCTGCTCCATCTGCCCATCGGCAACCTCTATAACTATCCGATTCTTTCGCCGCAGACCACCGACGTGTTCCTGGCCATGGACGATTGCAATCACGGTCTTGCCGCCGGCAGTCTGGCCATCAACAATCTGGGCAAGGGCAAACTTTCTTACAGCGTCACGCCTGCCACCAATAGCGCCGCGCTGGTCTACCAGCAGTCGAGTGGACTGGCTCCCTCGGGGATCACGTTCACGATGGAACCGGGCCGGTCCGGCGTGGTCCGCCAGGCGGGCACCAACCTGTGGACCGGCGCGGGCACATTTCAGGGCACACCCTACAACATGACGCTGGCATCGGCTGAGGCCATCAATCAGCCGAGCACGGTCCGCGTCTACATGAACTATCGCAATCCGGATCAGCGCGGCCTCATCTTCCCCCTACCCACGACGCCGAACAGCAGCAGCACCGGCACCACCAACGCCAACGGCAATGAGGGCCTGCAGGACATTCTGCTGGACGAGACACGCGGCCGCGTCTACATCACGAATTCGGGGTACAACCGCATCGAGGTTTTCGACACGAAGCAGTTGAAGTTCCTCAATCCGATTCCGGTGGGTCAGCTTCCGCACCAGATGGCGCTCTCGACGGACGGCACGACTCTCTACGTGGGCAACACCGGCGGCGAATCCATCAGCATCGTCGATCTCAACCTGCAGCAGGTGGTGGGCACGGTGGTCTTCCCGCCCTTCCCGCGCAACGGCACCACTGCTATCATTTATCCGCGCTCGCTCGCCATGGGCCTGTTCGGCCTGCAGTTCCTGATGAGTAACGGCACGCAATGGCAGGTAATCGGCACGACTGCCCTGCCCCGTCCCGCCAGCACCGTGATCCCAACCACTCTGGTAACCACCAACGGTCCTTCGTACGGCATGATCTCCACGCCCGGCTACGACCACATCCTGACCATGAGCGGCAACGGCAACGCCTACGTGTACGATTCGATCAGCGATCAGTATGTGGCCGCGCGCCTGCTGTTCCCCACCATTCAGGGCTACTACGGCGTGCTCGGCGCGCTGCCCGGCGCCAACTACCTGCTGGCGGATACGCTCATTCTGAATCAGTCGCTGGGCACCATGGGCGGCGCCGCAACCCCTAGCGCTTCCGGACCCATCACGCCGTCCCGCAACGTGGCCGCCGTGGCGCCCATCGATGCCAATAGCTATCTGCGACTCACCACTTCCATCCGCACCAGCATCACGGCGGCGACGTCGGACGACTCGCGCACCACGCTGGAAATGGTGAACGTGGCCAACGGCTCCGATACGCTGGTGGGCGTGGTGCCAGAGAATCCCGCGTTCAGCGTCTTCGGGACGACGCGCTTCAACACGAATCCGCGCATGATGGTGGTGAATGCCGCCGCCACAACGGCCTACGCCATCACATTCTCTGGACTGAGTGTGGTTCCGCTGGCTCCGGCCACACCGGCAACGCGTCCGGTAATCAACTCCGGCGCGAGCGCCATCGTGAATGCCAGCGACGGGACGGCCAACATTCAGCCGGGCTCCTTCATCACCATCAGCGGACAGAATCTGGCCGCCGCGGGCACCGCGTCCACCACGCCGCCGCCCACCGTGCTGGGAGGCTCGTGCGTCACGTTCGGCGATATCGCCGTGCCGCTGCTGCAGACGGCGAGCGGCAAGATTCAGGCGCAGGTGCCGGATACGCTGCTGCCCGGCACGCAGGTGGTGGAGGTCCGCTCACTCGCCATGGCGCAGGATAGCGACCCGGTAACGATCACGGTGCGCCCGTCCACCGCCGCGGCCAAACCAACGACGGAGTTGCCCACGCCCACCATCCGAAAACGCGGCCAATAGGATTTACTGATACAGCGAGTAGTAGAAGTACTTCACCTTGTCGCGATCCTTGGTGTTCCAGACTTCACCCACGGTCTTGTCGCCCTGGCTTTGACCCATGGGTCCGCCGCCGCACCAGACGCGCGGATATTTGCCGTGATATAAGGTCCCAGGCACGACGACGGCAAGATGACCGTGGCTTCGGCCATCGTGGTGATCCTTTGATTTCAGGCCCGCCAGGACCAGCCAGCCGTCATCGGTTTTCAGGATTCCTTCTTCCCTGGTTACCTGAAACCAGCCGCTGGGAGTGGCGCTGAAGTAATCCACCAACTCGTCAGCCGTTCCGGTCAGGACGATTTTGGTGAGGGTTAGGAAGACAGCCTGCACGAAGTAATTGCAGAAATCCTGATTACTGTCGAAGTTATCCTTGCAGGCCTGCAAAATGGCCGCTTTTCTGTCTGCGCTTGTCATATGTTACTCGCTGGGAGCCCAAATGTACTTACCGGACTTATCGATATACCCGCTCTTGCCGTTTACGGAAACAGCCGCCGCACCTTCGTGGAAATCCGACGCCTTCTCGAAAGCCGCGCGGATGACGATTTTGCCGCTTCGGTCGATGAAGCCGTAGCGACCCTGGCTGCGTACGCGCGCCAAGCCTTCGGAAAACGGCATGGCAGCCTCGAGGTTGACCGCCGGCCTTACCGAGGGCTTGCCGGCTTCATCGACATAGAACCACTTGCCGCCCTGCTCGACCGCGGCGAGTCCTTCGGAAAATGGGCCGGCCTGCTCGAAGGCCGGGGCGATGGCGGTCTCTCCCGACGCGCCGATATAGCCCCAGAGCTTGCCTGCTCTGGCCGCGGCGCGCAGTCCCGTTTTGGCGGCACGATACTCGCCGACATCGTCGAAGCGGGCTGCTACGGCCAGCTTGCCTTCCCGATCGATAAAGCCCGACTTCTCGGAATCCCGAGGCCGCACCGGGGCGCGTCCCTGGCTGAACTTTCCGGCATTGTCGAATGCCGGCTCCACGCGCATTTTGCCCGAGGTGTCGATGTAGCCCCAGTAGTCTTTCACGCGCACCGCGGCTAGGCCTTCGGAGAATGGCTGCGCGCTGTCGAACCGCGGTGGAATCGCCTCGTGGCCGGCCGGATTCAGAAAGCCGAAGAGATCCCCACGACGGAATGGCGCGAGCCCTCCGGCAAAGTCGCCGAGTTCGTCGACGGCTTCCAGAGTGATTACTTTCCCGGAGGTGTCGACCAGGCCGTTCTTTCCCAGAATCCGCACCTCGCCTACGCCATCGGCGAACGGCCGCGCGGCGTCAAAAGTAGCGGGGATTGTCAGCTTTCCGGTTCGGTCGATATAACCGTACTTACCCTTCACCTTAACCGGCAGCAGACTCTGGCCTGCCAGAAGTCCGGCGCAAAGAAGGAGGGAAAGCAATCGCATCACAGCGCCTGCTATCGTATCAAACTATCCGAAAGCAGGGGATGGGGAAGACAGAGGCCGGGGGCCGGGGGCCGGGGGCCAGGGGCCGGGGCTTTGTCGGCGCTTCGCGCCGGGGAAGACAGGGGATCGGGAAGACAGGGGTTGGGGGTTGGGGGCTGGGGGTTGGGGGCTGTGTCGGCGCTTCGCGCCGGGGAAGGCAGG
>DASZMZ010000189.1:0-16246 GCA_035551455.1 Candidatus Sulfopaludibacter sp. | reverse complement strand
GCTCTGCAGCATGTCGATGAACTCGCCCACGTAGCCATCGGCCTCGGCCACCGCTTTATAGTATTCGCGAGTGCCCCAACCCATGTCGTGGCCCGTATGGTCCACATTGTCCAGGTGTACGAACATGAGTTCGGGACGATTCTCCTTCCAGTACTCAATGGCGGCGCGCGTGGTTTTTTCCGCGCCGTGCTCGTGCTCCATCACGGTCGGCGCATGCTTCTCCACCAGGTCGGCGAACCCCGGCCAATCGTGGAAAATCGCGATCTTGCTTTCGGGATGCTGCATTCGCAGCACTTCGAACATGGTCGGGAACATGCCTTCGTCGTCCCGGCAGACCGCCGGCAGCGTCACCATCTTCTGTAACAGAACTCCGTTGGAAGTGATGCCGTGCTGCTCGGGACCCGCGCCGGTAATCATGGACGCCCAATTGGGGCTGCTCAAGGTGGGCATCACGCCGCGGGCTTCTAGCGTCCAGGCGCCGCGCCCCATCAGCGCGTGCAGCCGCGGCGTTTTAGCCGTCGTTACGCCGTCCACGCTCAAGCCATCGATACCGACAATGATCACGTGCGGAGCGGGGCGAACCGCCGCCTTCTGCCCGTGGCACACGCCCAGCCAGCATAGCGGCAGAACCACCGTTACAAGTTTTCTCATCAGGTGCCCCACTCCCTTTAATACCATCCCATCCCACGCTAGACGGTTACAATTTCACGAAGAATTATGACGTGTTTCAAGGGCGTCAAGTTGCTGGCCTGGAGTGGAATGGCTCTTTAGGGCTACGCCAGCATTTTTCGCACGCGGGGATAGAACTTGCCGATGCGGTAAGTGGCGGTAGCGGCGCCTGCCGCCAGACCGGCTGCGGTGCCCATCCACGGCTTCACCTGTTTGCGTAACGTCTTTTGGGCTGAGGAAGCGTTTTGTACCACCCGGTCGCGCGCCACTTCCCAGCGGGTGCGTGGTTTCCTTTTAAAGGCCAGCGCCGCCAGCCCAGCCGCCGCGCCCACGGCGCCGGCCAGCCACAGCCACGAAGTCGATCCATTTTGCATAGTTTTGTTCATCTGAAGGCTCCTTGCAGTTTGTTGAGTGTGTGGATTGGGGAGAGCGGACGCGGAGATCGGAGGGTCCACCGCGCCCGGACTTTCTACTGGCGTGAGAGCCGTGGGGCGACTCCCACGCCGGGTTCGTAACAGAGGTACTTGCTTATATGACGCCGACACCGGTGAATTCGTTGGTGCATCCGCACCGGCTTTTCGAATTTCACGGACACCTTTGCGCATACTCATACCGTACTTGTGAATTGATAGCAGTTGAGGGGCCGCGGGCCGGCTCGATTAGTGCGATTGGGTTCAGTTTGCAACGCAGGCCCACTACCGAATGAGGGACAATGTACTGGTCATTATGAGCCCGCAGGCTCACCACCACATTCCCGAAGCCCGGCCCCACCTTCACCTGTTGGCCAGCCTTGCCTCGCGCGCCTGGAGTTTAGGCTCGCGCGACCCGGAGAGCGCCGCGCAGGAAGCCTTAAAGCGATCCCTGCAGCATCCACAATCCCATTCTGCCGTGGAGTACTACTTTGCCGACGAACTGCCGGAAGGCGCCGGCGCGCCGGAGTGGCCGCTGGATCAGCTCTTCGCCTGGCTGCACGGCGTACTCCGCTACGTGGTGCGCGAAGAACAGGCGCGTGCCAGCTTTCATCGAGAGGTGCCGGTTCCCTGCGAACCGTCGAGCGGCGAATCTCTCGACCCCATGGATCCGTCTCCCGATCAGCTCGATGCGCTCCTGCAATCCGAACGGCACACCATCATCGAGCATTGCTTGCCGCGTCTCGGAAGCGATTACCGGACGGTGATCCGGATGCGCATGGACGGCGTCTCATATTTCGACATCGCCGCCTCTCTCCAGATCAGCGAGAACACCGTGGCTACGTGGGTGAGTCGCGGCATACGCACCCTTGCTCAATGCGTCCGCCGCCGCATGCGGAACAGCCGGAGGCAGCTTGATGCTTGACCGGTACGCGCACGGCGAACTCACACCGGCCGAATCTCGCGAGCTGGCCCGCCGGTCGCTGGAGGACCCGGAGCTCTTCGAAGAGCTCACCGCGATCGCGCTGGCCAAAGCCGCCGTAGCGCCCGCCCCACAGCGCATCCGCCCCGCCACGTGGCGGCGCAATGCAGGTATCGGAATTGCCGTAGCGGCCGGCATCGCGCTGTTGGCCGTAGCCGTCACCAGGTTCGGACATCCGGGAACTCCGGCCGCGCGGACGGCGCAGCCCGTACTGCTGGCCAGCGGACTGTTGCAGCACGATGGCGTCGTCTTCCGTGGCGGTGAGACAGCCGCCCGCGACCCGCGCATGAGCGGCCGCGTCCTATCCATTGAAGATGGCGCGGTCACCGTGGACCTCGGCTCGCTCGACGGCCTCGCCAAGGGCAGCCTGCTCCCGGTATTACGCGGCGGCCATGAAGCCGCTCGGCTCGGCGTTACCTTCGTGTTTCGCGAGCGTGCTCAGGCGCGCCTGCTGTCCGGCCCGTCCGTCCGCGCCGGCGACGAAGTCCGCGTGCCGCCCGCAGCACGTCTCCGCGCGCTGCTGGATCAGGTGGACGCACAGTACGCTCGCGGGGAGACTGCCGCCGCGCGCGCCACTGCGTATCAGGCCGCCCAGTTGTCCGAAAGCGCCAGTCTCGCGGAGCGACCCGCGTCGTGGAACCGTCTGGCCGTGCTGTTGATCCTGAACGGCGAATATCAGGCCGCTGAAGCGCCCCTGCGTCTGGCCGTCTCCACTCTCTCGCCCACCGATTCTTTGTACCCTCAATGCCTCAACAATCTGGCCGCGCTCTCTGAGATCTCCGGAGATCGACGCCGCGCCGCGGAATTGTACGCACAGGCTCTGACTGCCTTCGTCCACGGGCCGGAGGCCGATAGACAAGTGATCGAATCCAATCTGAATCGCGTCAAAGGTTCGCGATAAGCGTGACTCTCTTCACAGCAATCGTTCTCCTCGCGGCCGGCGATTGGAACTCCCTCTGCCGCCAGGCCGAAGACCTCTACGTGCGCGGCGATCTCAAGGCCGCCATTCATACCGCTCACCTGTCGGTGGATGCCGCCGCGTCCCCCAGCGAATCCGCCCACAGTCTCGACCGCCTCGGCTTCTTCGAATACACCGCCGGCGACGTGAAGGCGGCCGAGGCCGACCTGCTCCAGGCCCTCGAAATCCGCCGTACCAAGATCGGCGTCGAAACCGACGACTACGCCGAGAGCGCCAACGATACGGCGCTGCTCTACCGCGATTCTTCCCGCTTCCCCGAAGCCCGCGCCCTTGCCGAACAAGCGGTGGCCATTCGCACGCGCATCCTCGGTCCGCACGATCTGCGCGTGGCCGAAAGCCTCAACACGCTCGGCAGCACGCTCGCCCTGATCGGCGATTACTCGGAGGCCATCGACAGGCTGGAAGCCGCCCGCGCCATTCACGAAGCCCAGCCCGAACCGCACGCGCCCAGCGAAGAGTACGGCACGCTCTGTGTCAATCTCGCCGGCACCTATCAGCGCGTCGGCAAGTTTGCCAATGCCGAAACCCTCTTTGAGAAGGGCCTCGCGGTTCTGCGCAATAATCCCGGCACCAACCATCCTGCGTATTCAGCCAGCCTGGTGGCCTACGCCTACCTGCAGGCCGACTTGGGCCACTACTCCACCGCCGAGAAGCTCTATGAAGAGTGCGGCAAACTCCTGCCCCAGCAGTTAGGCGAAGAGCATCCCGTCTATGCCGCGTTTCTGAATAACCGTGGCGCACTGTACGCCTCCATGGGCAAGCTCGCGGTGGCCGAAGCCGATTATCGCAAGGCCCTGGAGCTCAAGCGCAAAACCAACCCGCCCGACGCCCTCACCATCGGCGCTTCCCTGCGCAACCTGGCCCGCCTGGTCTCCTTACGCAATCCGGCCGAGGGCGAGAAACTCTTCCGCGAAGCCGTGGACCTGTACGCTCGAAACACCAAGCCTCCGGCCTTCGATTACGCCAGCGCGCTGCTGGGTCTGGCCCAGGTGCAGCGCGCGCGCGGCGGGTTAGCCGAAGCACGCGCAACGCTGCAGCATGCTTCCCTCGTGGCCGAAGCAGGACTCGGCGCACGCCATCCCATGGACGCCGCCATTCTGCGCGAGCTTGGCCTCGTGCACCAGGCGGCGCACGAAGATACCGATGCCGCGCAGTGCTTCAAATCCGCCATCGCCATCGTGGAGGAGGCGCAGGGCGACACCCATCCCGACCTGGCCCGCTATCTCGAATCCCTGGCCGCTTTCTACACCCAGACGCGCGACTTCGCCGCTGCCGCCCCGCTCTACCGGCGCAGTTTCGAACTCTCCGACCGCGCCCTCACCGACATGCTCACCGTAGGCTCGGAGAGCGACAAACGGGCCGCCGTCACCAACCTGGCGGACCCTGTGCCGGCCCTGATCTCCTTTCAGGCTCGCGCCGGCGCTGCCGTTCCGGGGGCTCGCGCCCTCGCCTTCGAAGCCGTCGCCCGCCATAAGGGCCGCGTCCTGGACGTAGTCCACGATTGGGGCCGCGACCTCCGCCGGAATCCCCGCTTCGTCCAGCGCCAGACCCTCCTCGAGTGCGAAGCCTCGCTCGGTATCGCGCTCGGCTATCGCGATCTGAAGCCGCCGCTGGTGGGTACCTGCTCGCTCCCCGGCACGCCGTTTGAAGGCCGCTACGAGCGGCTGCTCCACGATCTGCGCACCAGTTGGACCGATGCTCGCGCCCGCGAAGCCCTCCAGGCCGTCAAGAGTTTGCGCGCCGCCACCGACTCCATGGAACTGGAGTTGAGCCGCGACCTGCCGCAGTTCGCTTCCCTGGTCCATCCGGTGCGGCTCGACGACATCCGCGCGCAACTCCGCCCCACCGAACGGTTGCTCGAATTCGTCGCCTGGTCGGGCCGATACGGCGTCTTCATACTGAATCACGCCGGCTCCTTGCAATGGATCGACCTGGGACCAGCCGCGCCCATCGATCGCGCAGTCAAGAACCTGATCGATGCGGCCAACGATTGGAGCGTTTCTCTGGCGGCTCACGAAACCGCGGGCGCAGCCTCCGCCGAACAGACCGCGCGCGACGCGCTACAGACGCTCTCCGTGGAACTGCGGCCGGCCCTGGCCGGCGCATCGGGCCGGCTGCGGATCGCGCCCGACGGCATGTTGAACCTGGTGCCTTTCGGCGCACTCGTCGACTCGCGCGGACACCCGCTCATCGAGCGCTCCGCCATCGGCTACGTCTCGGCTGGGCGCGACCTGGCAACCGCCAGCGCGGCTTCTGGCGCCAAGCCATCCGAAGCCGTGATCGCCATCAGCCCCGGCGCCGGGTCGCAGCGGCTCGAGGCTGCCGAAACGGAAGCCCGCGACGTGGAAAAGTGGATTCCGCACGCGCATGTCCTGGGCGAAGGCCAAGCCACCGAGCAATCCATCAAGCAACTGCACAGCCCCTTGCTGCTGCACATTGTGGGACACGGCATTGTGCACGGCAATGAAGATTGCCGCAACGATCCGGCCAGCCCCGGATGTAAACTCGCCGGCCTGGACCCGGTGGCGCGCGTCATGAGCCTCTCGGCCATCCTGCTCGAAGAAGCTTACGGCCGCGGCGGCAACTCCACGCAGGACGGGCTGCTCACCGCGCTCGAACTGCAGACGCTGGACCTCCAGGGCACGCGCATGCTGGTGCTCTCGCAATGCCGCATGGCCGACGGCGTCTCCTCGGCGGGCGAAGGCGTTTACGGGATGCGCCGCGCCGCCGCCATCGCCGGCGTGCGCACGTTTGTCGCCCCCTTGTGGAGAGTGGCCGATCAAACCGAGCAGGTGCTGATGGATCGCTTCTACCAGGAACTCAGCACCGGTAATGATGCCGCTGAAGCGCTGCGTCAGGCACAACTCCAACTGCTGCGGAACCCTCGCACCGCCGGCTTTCTGCATTGGTCTCCGATCATCCTTTCCGGCTATTTGGGTGCATTGCCCCCCAGCCTTTTCCGCAAGTAAAAACAGCCCG
Source organism: Candidatus Sulfopaludibacter sp. (assembly GCA_035551455.1). Lineage (GTDB taxonomy): Bacteria > Acidobacteriota > Terriglobia > Bryobacterales > Bryobacteraceae > Sulfopaludibacter. The sequence goes on along the minus strand of DASZMZ010000189.1, from coordinate 10,227 downwards.
CCGGATACTCGACTACATTTCTTCGTCGCCGCTGTTGCCAACCGCCCACTTTGCGCTCTTTGGCGAGCGCCGCCCGCCGCCGGAGCCGCTTAAGCTGAAAACGGGGATCCCCTATGGGCGCACAGCGACTGGTTGGCCTCGGCGTCTGCTGTGCACTATTGCTGGCATGGCGCGTCTCTTCGCAGGAACTTTTGCGCGTGAAGAGCGACCTCGTATTGGTGCCGGTCACCGTCTCCGACTGCCGCGAACATCCCGTCCAAGGTCTCACCAAAGAGAGCTTCCGCGTCTTCGACAACGGCGTGGAACAGACCATCACCCACTTTTCAAAGGACGACGCGCCGATTTCGATTGGCCTGGTGTTCGACACCAGCGGCAGCATGCGCTTCCGCCTGGACCGTTCGCGCCTGGCCGCCGAGGCCTTCTTTCACGCCGCCAATCCCGAAGACGAATTCTTCCTCGTGGACTTCGCCAACACTCCGACACTTTCCGTGCCTCTGACGCGCGACGTGTCCGCCATCGAAGAGCGGATCGCCAGTGCCCACTCGGTCGGCCCCACGGCGCTGCTGGACGCCATCTATCTCGCGTTGAATGAAATGAGGAAATCCCATCTGCCGCGTAAGGCGATTCTGGTGGTCTCCGATGGCGGCGACAACGACAGCCGCTACACATTGAACGAACTGCGGCGCGCCCTGCGCGAGAGTGACGTCGTGATCTACTCTATTGGCGTCTTCAGCCGGCATGCCGCCAAATCCAAGGAAGAAGCCGCCGGTCCAGGACTGTTGCGCAGCCTGTCTGAGAGTACCGGCGGCCGTCTGATTCCGGTCACTGATATCTTGGAGCTGCCTTACATCGCAGTTAAGGTCGGCATCGAGATGCGCAATCGCTACGTGCTGGGATACGCTCCCACCAAGGTCCGCGACGATGGCCGTTATCATCACCTGAGCGTGAAACTCGTGGCGCCCAGTGGGATGGCAGGGCTGCGAGCCTCGTGGAGAGCGGGCTATTACGCCCCAACGCCGTAGCGTCGGCGCGCCTTTTGGTGAAAGAGCAAACAACCGGCGCGCGCCGCGGTGAAACGAATGCAGGCAGAGACTCGCCATCTCACTGAGGAAGCATGCCAGCACACATCAGGAATCCTTTCTTCTCCCTTGCCTTCGTACTTTTTCCGCTACTCGTTCAAGCCCAGCAAACCGGCAGCGTGAAAGGTGCGCTCACCGACGACTCCGGCGCCGTGATTCCAGCGGCAACCGTATCCATCACCGGCAACGGTGCCACCAAGACCGCGCAGACTCAGGCCGATGGCTCCTACACGTTCACCGGCCTGCGCCCCGGCTCCTACTCCATCGCCGTGAATGTGCCGGGCTTTCAGGCAGCCGCGAAGACCGTCGCTGTCACTGCTGGAGGCACGGTGCAGGCGCCCATCCAACTTGCCGTCGCTGCCGAGAAACAGGAAGTCACCGTTGCAGCCGAGGGCAGCGCCACCGTCAGCGTGGAGCCCGACAACAATGCCACCGCGTTGACCATTCGCGGTGAAGACTTGCAGGCATTGCCCGACGACCCCGACGATCTCTCCGATGCCCTCGCCGCCCTGGCCGGACCGGGCGCCGGACCCAATGGCGGCCAACTCTATATCGATGGCTTTACCGGCGGACAACTTCCGCCCAAGGAATCCATCCGCGAAATCCGCATCAATCAAAATCCCTTCTCCGCCGAGTTCGACCGGCTGGGCTTCGGCCGCATTGAGATCCTCACCAAGCCTGGTACCGACAAGTTTCACGGCATGGTTTTCTTCAACGACAGCGATGCCGAATTCGACTCGCGCAATCCCTTCGCGAGCAACAAGCCCGACTATTCCAATCGCCAGTACGGCGGCAATTTCGGCGGCCCCTTGAACCATCGGGCATCCTTCTTCCTCGACTATAACGAGCGCGACATCACCAATAACGCCATCACGCACGCCATCTATTTCGACCCGCTGGCCCTCACCACCATACCCATCAATACGTCATTAGTGACGCCCATGACCAATCGCACCATTTCGCCGCGCATCGATTATCAGTTGACCACCAACAACACCCTGACGGCCCGCTTTGAAGAACGGCTCAACAACTTCGAGAACAGTGGCCTCGGCGGCTATCGTCTGCCCCCGCCCTATGCCAACCTGGCCTACAACTCGCAGAGCAACGCGCAAAATCTGATGCTCACCGAAACCGCCGTGCTCACTCCCAAGGTGGTGAATGAGACGCGCTTCCAATACACGCGCAACTCCAGTCAGTCCACCGGAAATGAACTCCCGCAAATCAACGTCGCCAATTCCTTCGTCACCGGCGGCAATGGCATCGGCAACACGTACGATAAAGCTCACCACTACGAGTTACAGAATTACACTTCCCTTTCGCAAGGTGTGCATACCGTTCGTTTCGGCGTTCGCATCCGGCGCGAAAGCGATCAGAGCAACAACCCTGCCGGCTTCAACGGAACCTTCTCCTTTCTCGGAGGAGTGGAGCCGCAGTTGGATGCCGCCAATCAGATTGTCTACGACGCGGCCGGTAATCCGGTAACGCAGGTGCTCACTTCGCTGCAGCAGTATCAGCGCAACGTGCTGCTCTCACAGGCCGGACTCTCGCAAACTCAAATTCAGGCGCTGGGCGGCGGACCTTCGCGCTTCTCGATTCAGGGCGGCAGCTCCTACATTTCCATGACGCGCTGGGATTTCGGTCCCTTCATACAGGACGATTGGCGCATTCATCCCAACTTCACGCTGAGCCTGGGACTGCGCTATGAGGTGCAGACCCTGCTCAGCGACTATCGCGATTGGGCTCCGCGCGTGGGCTTCGCCTGGGCGCCCGGTAGTTCCAAGAACGGACGGCAGAAGACCGTGATCCGCGGCGGCGCCGGCATTTTTTACGACCGCATCGGCTTGGGAACGTTTGAGCAGGCCGCGCTGAATAACGGCTTCACCCAGTTGCAGTACACCGTCTACAATCCCGTGTTCTACCCCAACATTCCCTCCCTCTCCACGTTGAATGCAGGACAGAACGCCATCTACCGCATCGACCCGAATTTGCGCGCGAGTTACAGCTTGCAGAGCGCCATCGGGGTGGAGCGGCAACTGCCTCGCAACACCACCGTGAGCGCCACGTACACCAACAATCGGGGCGAGCATATGATGCAGACGGTGCCCATCAATACGCCGCTTCCGGGCAGCTTCAATCCACTGGCGCCGCTGGGTCCGTCCAACGGAATCTTTCCCTACGGCTACGGGGCCGGTAATATCTTCGAGTACGAATCGGGCAGCGTGCTGCGCCAGAGCATCTTCATGGTTACAATGAATACCCGCTTCAGCCCCAAGGTTTCCCTGTACGCCAACTATCAACTGACCTACGCCAACGATTTGCCGGGGACGCCGACCAATCCCTACAACTTCGCGCTCGACTATGGCCGCAGCAATCTGGACCGGCGGAACAACTTTCAGGTGTTCGGCTCCGTGGTGGCCCCGCTGGCGATTCACCTGGCGCCGTTCATCACGCTGCGCTCCGGAGGTCCGTACGATGTGCTGGTGGGCGAGGACCTTTTCGGCAGCACGTTGACTAATGCGCGCGCGGCGTTCGCTCCGCAGGGCGCGTGCCCGCCCGGCTTTCGGGGCGTAATCGGCGACGTGGTCTGCTCTTCAGCCGGAAATTTCACCGGCGCCTATAACGTGGCAAACGGCAGTAACGTGGTCCCCCGGAACTATCTGACCATGGCCGGCCTGATCTCCGTGAATTTGCGGCTGTACCGGACATTCGGCTTCGGACCGGTGGCCGGCGGTCGCGGAGCGGGCGGCCCTGGCGGTGGCGGACCCGGCGGCGGTGGCGGCGGCGGTCACGATCGCGGCGGCGGCGGAGGCATGCGCATGGGTCCGGGCGGCGGCGGGGGTCGCGGAGGCGATGTCACCGAGCATCGCTTCAATTTGATGCTCGGCGTGAATGTGACCAATATCCTGAATCACTTCAACCCCGGAGGATATCAGGGAGTGATCACTTCGCCGCAGTTCTTGGAGCCTACAACCGTGAATACGGGCTTCGGCGGCGGCGGGTTCGGCGGCTTCGGCGGCGCGGCGGCGGCCAATAACCGGCGCGTCGAGTTCGATGCCCGATTTACGTTTTGAGTAAGGCGAGTGCGGCCCCGCAATAGGGACAGTAGACGAAGCCTGGAACAACCGCACCGCCGCATTTGGTGCAGCATACCGGCAGCGGCTGGCGCAGCAGGAAGTAGAGGATGATGCCGATCCCGCTCGGCGCGATGATCGCCAGCACGGTCCAGAGCGCTGCGTTCATGTTGCGCCGCTTCGCGTCCAGGTAGATGTACCTGAACAGCAGGATCAGTCCCACAACAAAAGCGCACCCCACCACCATGGCGAATGCTACGAAGAAATGTTCGGCCATCAGATTCTCCTTTCCGTGCCCTGACGGGCGATGAAAGCAGCGGCCGGCGCTGCTACTATGGCCGTCGCCGTGGAAAGCCCCAGCCAGGTCCAGACGCCCGGCAGTTCCGGACGCCACCAGCGGATCAGCAGCCACGTCGCCAGGTTCAGCACCCAGGCCAGCAGCGCTGCCCCCGCAGCAATCCACACGCTGCGCCGCCGTTCCACCCGGAGAGCCAGTTCCGCCGCCAGTCGCGCCTGCGTGCGCAACATCAAATTCTCCGGCATAGCCGGCGCGGGCCGCGAACTCAGCGCTCCCGATAGCACCGAAAGGGCCTCCATTTGCGACCTGCAAGCCTCACACGCGCGCGCATGCTCACGCAGTCCGCGTTCGCCCTCCCCGTCCAACAGGCCCGCGGCGCTGAGAGCCAGCAACTCCTGCGCTTCCTGATGGGTCATAGCAGATCCTCCTTTCGCCAGTGGCTGGTCATGCTGTGCCGCAGAGTTTCCAGCGCGCGGCGCAGTCGGCTCTTCACCGTCGATAGCGGCGCGCCGGTCACTTCGGCGATCTCCTCCAGCTTCATGCCCTCTTCAAAACGCAGCGTCACCGCCTCGCGATAGAGCGCCGGAAGCGCGTCCACTTCGGCGGCGACAATGGCCGCGCGTTCCGCCGTGAGCAGCAACGCCAGCGCATCGGGACCGCCGGCCGGCCATCCGCCGCTTTCCTCGTCGAGACTTTCACCGGGCCTGCGACGCAGGACGTCCATGGCCGCATTGTGCGCGATGGCGAAAAGCCATGTATCGAAGCTGCGGCGCGCGTCGAACCGTTCGAGTTGCCGGACCACGTGCAGCCAGGTCTGCTGAAACAGGTCGTCGGCCGGAGCGCCCGGCCCTACGAGTCGAACGAGGTAGCGGTACAAACGATGCTGGTACCGCTCGACGATGCAGGCGACGGCGGCCGGCTCGCGGCGCCGAAGTCGCTCCAGTTCGTCGTCCTGCGCCACCAATCCGTCCTTTGCAAATGCAGTTGAAATCATCATACCCGCACTTGGTATACGGAGCAGGCCCCGAAAAGGACGCATCTCGGGGAGCCAGACTGTGGTGAAGTCTTACTGCACCGAAAGCGTCAAGCCGTATTGACTCGTGATGCCGTTCACGGTCAGGAACACCGGGACCGTGGGCGGCATCTTAAAGTCCTTCAGATTCGGATTGTCGGCAGCGAAGTCGGCGGGATGCGGGATGTAGACCGAGATCTGGTAAACATTGCCAGCGAAGCCTTGCACCGGACCGAACACCGCCGCAATCCCCGGCGCTCCGAAGCTGTCGATTGCCACCACGGGCGTGGTATCGGTCACCGCATACCCGTTGTCGAACGAGAGGTGGCCCACCCCCGTAGCGTAAATCGTAATCTCCGTGCCCTCCGCCGCGGGATTGTTTGGCGAATTCAGCGTGCCGTCCGCGTTCAGAATGTAGCCTTGGCCGAAGCCGCTGCCGTCCGCCGAAAAAATTCCCGGCGACGACACCAAAAACCGCGCCAGGAAACCATTCGACGTGTTCCCGCCCGACTGCACCGTCACCACCACCGAGCCGCTGACCTGCAAGTCCGTCGGCACCGCCGCCGTCAACGAAGTGCCGCTATGGCTAATCAGCGGAACCTGCGTGCCGTTCAGCCAGAGGCTGGCATCGTCCCCGAAACCTACACCGCCCACCACAAATGTCTCGCCCGGCGCCAACGCCACACCCAATTGGCTGGCGGCGTTCACTACCGAATCGATGCGCGGCATCGCCGGCTGCAGCACCGCCTTCACCACAAAGGCCTGCGACCCGTCGGGCGCCAGGTTATTGCCCAGTCCGAAGAGCGAGTAGTACGGCACATTGTTGGTCGCGCCGCCGAATACCACGCCACCGTCCGGCGTGGGCGCGACTCCGCGCACATTGAACTTTCGCGTATCCCCGGCGAACGTCGAGAACACCGCGCTGGTCAGGTCCGGCGTCAACTCCGCCACAAAGCCGGTGGCCGCCGCAAAGGCGCCCTGCGCCGGTCCACGCAGAGGAAAACTCTCCGAGGACGTGGCGCCTGCCGCCAGCACATTGCCGTTCGGCGCCGAAGCCAGCGCCAGCGTTGTGTCACCGTTCTCACCGGCCAGCAGAGTCGATGCCACCACATTGAACTGCTCGTCGAACCGCGTCACAAAGCCCGCGCCGGTGTTGTAGTTGGCGCCGGGGTGTACTGCCGTTTGGAAGGCCCCCGCCGTCACGGGAAAATGTGGAATCAGGGTCGAACCGCCGACGAAAATATTCCCCGCCGGATCCACCATTAACGTGTAGATGGTGCCCGCAAACGAGCCGCTATTCAGCAGGCTGCCGCCATCGGCGCTCATGCGGAAGAGTTGATTTCCCGCCGTCAGAATCGCCTCGCCGTTGGGCCGCAAGCCCACCGTGTTCACATCCAAAAATTGACTGCCCAGGTAAGTGGAAAACACCAGCGAACTTCCGTCCGGACTGAACTTCGTCAGAAAGCCGTTCGTGACGGGAGGCGGACTGGGACCGATGCTACAGCACACCGCCGCGTTCCCCTTCAGTTGCGTCTGATACGCGCCAGCCGTGGTGGGCAGATTTCCTTGAGTCGGCCCCGCGATGTACGCACTCCCGGCCGCATCCACCGCCAGACCGCTCGGCGTCGTCGCCACCGGCGCGAAGTACGTCGAGTAGTTCAGCGATCCGTCGGTGTTCAGCTTGAATAGGAAACTGGCGCCGCTCTTCGCGTACGCATTCTGCGAAACCGGAAAGTCGCTGGACCCGGTCACGCCCGTCACATAGACCGCGCCCGAACTGTCCACCGCCATCGCCTGCGCCTGGTCCAATGCCGATCCGCCGAAGTAAGTCGCGTACACCACGTTGCCCTGCGCATCCAGTTTGCTCACGAAGACGTCGCCGCTGCCTTGCGTCCCCACGAATAGCCGCGCGCCCACCGTCGCAATCGTCGTCACGCTCGCAAAGGACGGCCCCACCTGCGTCACGGTGTCCAGTCCGTCGGTGCTGGCATATACCGCGCTGAAAGTGGCGTAGTAGATGACGCCGTTGGCATCGAATTTCAGCCCGTAGATGCCGGTCTGCGCCAGTTTCACCACCCACGTGTTGCCGCCATCGGTGCTCTTATACAGTCCCGAAAATCCTCCGGCGTAAATCGTGCCGGGGTGGCTCGGGTCGGGCAGAACAAAATTGGGATAGAACTGCTGGTTCGGCGGACCCGGCAGCGCCGTCCAGGTCACTCCGTCGTCGGTGCTCTTGCGGACTGCACCCACGCCGCCCAGGTAGACCACACCCGGCGTAGTGGGATCGAAGGAGACGGTGCCCGAACTGTACAGATCCGAGGCCGGAACCACCACCTGCCAGCTGGCCCCTGCGTCGCTGCTGCGCACCAGGCCCACGTACGTATTGGCGAACACCACGTTGCTCTGCCGCGGATCCACCCACACCCCATACGCATAAAATTTCCCGTCGCTGCTACTCGGTGGAATGCCGTTGTCGATCGACGTGAAGGTGGCTCCGCTGTCAGTGCTCTTGAAAACCCCGCCGCCAAAAGTGGCGGCGTATAGGACGTTCGGCGCGGAAGGGTCCACTGCAATCGAGCTCAATACCGTAGTGAAGCTGGAGACCGCGGTCCACGTGGCGCCGCCGTCCCTGGTTCGCTCCAGCGTCTGGCCATCGCTCGCGAACAGGCCCTGCGCATTCGAAGGATCATTGGCCAGCACGCCTACCCCGGCCAATCCAGCATTAAAGAGGTTCTGCGCCTTTCCGGGTCCCGCGACTATGAACAACCCCGACCCGCCCGGCTTCGATTGCACTGCCCCCTTCACCGGCAGATCCAGCGATGCCGTATTGCCCACCACGTAGGTATTGCCTTGCGAGTCCGTGCCCACCCCGGCAATGCTTTGGCCCTGCGAACCGCCGATCTGCTGCACCCACTGGAAGTGAACCGCCTGGCTCTGAGCGCAGCCCGCAAACGCAAGGTACAAAAAGATCCTGGGGGACATCTTGTTCTATTCTCCTACACGGAAACGTACACAGGAGTAAAAGTGGTGGTACTATCGTTAGTCCGTGGCGACTGTACTATGGACCACATCCTTTCCATCGTTCTATTTACGCCGATAGTCGGCCTTCTGGTGCTGCTCTTCATTCCCTCGTCGAATGAGCGCGCCATCAAGCTCTGGGCCAACATTGCCGCCTTCGTGGGCTTTCTGGTCTCCGTCCCCCTAGCCATCAATTTCGACGCCTCCAAGGACTTTCAGTTCGTGGAAAAGGCGTCCTGGATTCCTACGCTCGGCGCTACCTATCACATCGGCATCGATGGTCTCGGCCTGCTGCTGGTCATGCTCACCACGGTGGTCGGCTTCATCGCCATCCTGTCCAGTTGGAATGCCATCACCATCCGGCTCAAGGAATATTACGCCTTCTTTCTGCTGCTGCAAACGGGCATGTTGGGCGTGTTCATGTCGCTGGATTTCCTGCTGTTCTTCATCTTCTGGGAAACCGTGCTCGTGCCCATGTACTTCATCATCGGCATCTGGGGCGGTCCGCGGCGAACCTATGCCGCCATCAAGTTCATGATCTACACGCTCATCGGCAGCGTGCTCATGCTGCTCGGCATTCTGACTCTGTACTTCCAGCACTCGTCCCAGTTCGGCGTTCCCAGCTTCGATATCGCGGACCTCATTCAGACCCATCTCTCCACCAGCGTCCAATGGTGGGTTTTCTGGGCCTTCTTCGTGGGCTTCGCCGTGAAGGTGCCCATGTTCCCCTTCCATACCTGGCTGCCTGATGCTCACGTGGAAGCTCCCACGGCGGGCTCGGTGATTCTGGCCGCCGTGCTCTTGAAGATGGGGACCTACGGCTTCCTGCGCTTCTCCCTTCCGCTGCTGCCGGATTCGGCCAAGAACTCCACCGTCATCACCATCATGGCCGTGCTGTCCATAATCGGCATTGTGTATGGCGCGCTGGCGTCCTTGATGCAAAAGGATTGGAAGAAGCTCGTCGCCTATTCCTCGGTCAGCCATTTGGGCTTCTGCACGCTCGGCATTTTCGCTCTGAATCCCGCCGGAATCTCGGGCTCCATCATTCAGCAGATCAATCACGGCATCTCCACCGGCATGCTCTTCCTCGTCGTCGGTGTGGTCTACGAGCGGCGTCACACCCGCGAGATTTCCGAGTACGGCGGGCTGCTCAAAATCATGCCGATCTTCACCCTCATCTTCGGCATCGCCGCCCTCAGTTCCATGGGCATGCCGCCGCTCAATGGCTTCATCGGCGAGTTGACCATCCTAGGCGGCGCCTTCCAGATGTCGAAGACCTGGGCAGTTTGGGGCGCGGTCGGAATCGCGCTCGGCGCGGCCTATCTGTTGTGGCTCTTCCAGCGCACCATGCTCGGCGATGTGAAGGAAAAGAACGCCGGCTTAAAGGATCTCTCCTTCCGCGAAATCATGGTGTTCCTCCCGCTGGTGGCCTGGGCCTTCTGGATCGGCCTCAGTCCCCAGCTGTATTTCCACACCCTGGATCGCTCCGTAGCCCAGATTGTCGAACGCGTCCAACCCGGCTACTACGCCGCCCACCACCTCACCAATCCCCTAGCCCCCAACGCAACCCCCCTCGCCCAGTTGAAGTAGGACAGACGATCGCCTTTCGTCGTCTGTTGGGGATGGGCCTGCGGCCCGCCAAAATTCATGAAAAACGTTGCATGCTTGTAGTAGCGGGCCGGTGAGGCTGTTTGGACAGTGAAGAAGTTGAGATCGTTCGTCTGTTTGGCCCTGGAGCATGCGCGCGTC
>DASZMZ010000188.1:0-7110 GCA_035551455.1 Candidatus Sulfopaludibacter sp. | reverse complement strand
GGGCGATTCCATGCGCTTTCAGGCCATCCGGGACGCGGTCCAATTCGAGCTCGACTCCTTCCATTTTTACAAGCTGGCGCGCGACCGTGCCAAGAGTCCGGAGCAGCGTGCCGTGTTGGAGCGACTGTTTGAAGCCGAACTGGACCACCTGCATGAACTGGAGGAGAAGTATCATGCCCATCTGGACCGCAGCGTGGTGGAGTTGAGCAACGACGAAAACGCCGTGCTTTCCAACTGGCTTTTCCGCGGGATTCAGCTGTCGTCGGAGTCTGGCGTGGCGGACTTATATCAGGCGGCGCTCGAGATGGAGCGGCGGACGCGGGATCACTTCCGGAGACTGGCTACCGACTTACCAGCCGGATTGGAGCGCGACCTTTGCTCAGAACTGGCCGCCGAAGAGGAAGAACATGTAGCTTTGCTCGAAGGCGAATTGGAGCAACTGGGGTAGCGGACGAGTTCTGGCACTCGCGGCGGATCGCTACTGCCAGGCTCCGCGACATCCGTTCCAGACGAAGAATCTTGGAGCGCCTGCGTCTGAGATAAGCCAAGAGCGCCAAGTCGCCTAGTGCCAGCAAGGCAAAAAGAAGCCCATCCACTCCGTTCATGCTTCGATTGAACCATGCGAGAGTGCGGCTGCAAAGGCCTGAAAACCGTAGTTTGGTAATAGGGCGGTAATAGGACTTTCGACCCATTTTCGGGTGGCCCCTTTTGGTCGCGATCTGCACGGGCAGACCGGGAAGCCCGGCGTGCTGCTAGACTTTGTATTTCATGAGCAAAGCGACGCATTTGGAATGCAGTTTGTGCGGCACACGGTATGAGGCTGGGCAAATTGCCAATCTCTGTACTTGCGGCGGGCCGTTGCTGGTGCGGTACGACCTGGATAAGATCCGCCACCGGTGGCTGCGGCGCGACGTCCCGGCCGGCCCGGCCAGCATGTGGCGATACGCGCCGGTCCTGCCCCCGGCGGACAACGCGATCACCACGCTGGGCGAAGGCTGGACTCCGCTCATCCGCACGAAGCGCCTGGGCGCGCGCTTGGGCGCCGACGCGCTGTGGGTGAAGGACGAAGGGATGAATCCCACGGCGTCCTTCAAGGCTCGCGGACTTTCCTGCGCGATTTCCATGTGCGTGGAACTGGGCATCAAGAAGGTCGCCATTCCCTCGGCGGGAAATGCTGCCAGTGCGCTGGCTGCTTATGCCGCGGCCGCAGGAATCGAATCTTACATCTTCATGCCGCGCGATGTGCCGCAGGCTAATTACCTGGAGTGCAAGGCATACGGCGCGAACGTGACCCTGGTGGACGGCCTGATCAGCGATTGCGGGAAGATTGTGGCGACGCGCGGTCCCCAGGAGGGCTGGTTCGACGTCAGCACGCTGAAAGAGCCCTACCGCATCGAAGGCAAGAAGACGATGGGCTACGAAGTGGCGGAGCAGATGGGTTGGGAACTGCCCGACGCCATCTTCTATCCCACCGGCGGCGGCGTGGGGCTGATCGGCATGTGGAAAGCCTTTGCCGAAATGGAAAAGCTGGGGTGGATCGGCGGCAAGCGGCCCAAGATGATCGCGGCGCAGGCGGAAGGCTGCGCACCCATCGTCAAGGCGTTCGAGGAGAACCAACCGCGCAGCGTCTTCTTCGAAAATGCCCACACCGTGGCGGCGGGGCTTCGCGTCCCGAAAGCGCTGGGGGATTTCCTGGTGCTGCAGGGCGTGCGCGAAAGCGGCGGTACGGCGGTGGCGGTGAGCGACGACGAGATGCTGGATGCCGGCGTTCAACTGGCCAGCGACGAGGGCATTTACGCGGCTCCGGAAGGCGCGGCGTGCGTGGCGGCGCTGCGAAAACTGCTGGCGTCCGGCTTCCTAAAGGCCAGCGACAAGATCGTCCTCTACAACACGGGCAGCGGTCTGAAGTATCCCGAGGCCTATTCCGTGCGATTCCCACGCAGCGCTTCCGGCGAGCAGGATAAGCTGGGCGGGCTGATCACTCCACGATGAAAGACCTGGCTTTGCGAGCGCTCGATCTGGTGGCGCGGCGCGGTGTCACGTACGCCGACGTCCGCGCCATCGAATCGCGGGAGCGCGACGTAAGCACCAAGAACGGCAAGGCCGGCCACGTTTCCAGCTCCGAATCCATGGGTCTGGGGATCCGGGTGCTGGCCAACGGCTGCTGGGGATTCGCCGCCACCGACGATCTGACCAAGGAAGGAATCGAGGCCGCCGCTGGGCTGGCGCTGGAGATCGCTCACTCCGGAAGCGCCGTGAAAAAACAAAATGTGGCACTCGCTGAGGAGAATGCCTACCAGATGTTGTGGGTGTCTTCCTTCCGCGTGGATCCCTTCTCGATTCCGGTAGACCGCAATCTGGCCACCCTGTTGGCGGTGGATACGGAGCTGCGGCGCGACCCGGCCGTCACTTTGGCCGAAGCTTCCATGCACTTCGAGCGGAAGCGGCAGGTGTTCGTGTCGACCGTCGGAAGCGTGATCGACCAGACGCGGTATCTCTCCGGGGCGGGATTTACGGCGCTCTGCTATAAGGATGGCGAGATCCAGAAGCGGTCGTACCCCAACTCGTTCGGCGGCCAGTACCAATTGAAGGGGTATGAGTTGGTGGAGGAGTTGGACCTGCTGGCGCACGCCCCCCGGATCGCCGAGGAGGCGGTGGCGCTGCATTCGGCCGATCAGTGTCCCGAAGGACAGTTCGACTTGATTCTGGACAGCTCGCAACTGGGGCTGCAGATCCACGAATCGATCGGCCATCCGATTGAACTCGACCGCGTGCTGGGCAGTGAGGCCAACTACGCCGGCATGAGTTTTCTGACGCTGGATCAACTGCGGCGCCTGCGGTATGGCTCGGAGATCGTGAACGTGGTTTGCGATGCGCGCGAGGAGCATGGTCCCGGCCTCGGCACCTTCGCCTTCGACGATGAGGGCGTCCCGGCGCAACGCAACGACATCATCCGCGGCGGCCAGTTTGTGGGCTACATGACTTCGCGGGAGACGGCTGCGGCGATCGGGGAGACCCGGTCGAACGGTTGCATGCGCGCGGACGGATGGTCGAGGCTGCCGCTGATTCGGATGACCAATGTCAGCCTGCTGCCCGGCGAGCAGAGTCTGGAAGAGGTCTTCGACGTGGATCACGGCATCTACATGGAGACCAACAAGAGCTGGTCGATCGACGATAAGCGTTTCAATTTTCAGTTCGGCTGCGAGATCGCCTGGGAGATTCGGCGCGGCAAGCGGGTGCGCATGCTGAAGAACCCGAGCTATAGCGGAATTTCCACGGAGTTTTGGAACGCTTGCACCGCAATCGCCGGGCCGGAGCATTGGACTTTGTGGGGCGTGCCGAATTGCGGCAAGGGTCAGCCGGAGCAGGTGATGGGTACGGGCCACGGCGCGAGCCCGGCGCGATTCCGCGCCATTAAGGTGGGGAGCGCGTATGCCGGGTAGGGCCGCGGCCGGCAGAATCTTCGAACAGGTGCAGGCGGCCGCGCGGGCGCTCGGGGTGCGCGACGTGGAGGCGATGATCGCGACCGGCAATCAGGCGCTGACGCGATTCGCCAATAACGCCATCTCGCAGAACGTGGCCGAGCGGACCTCCTTTCTTTCGGTGCGGCCGGTGATCGAGGGGCGGACGGCGCGGGCTTCCACGAATCGACTCGACGGCGATTCCATCCGCGGCGTGGTCGAAGAGGCGGTGGCGCTGACGCGACTGTGCGAGCCCGATCCGGAACTGCTGCCGCTGGCCGGTCCCGCGGACTATCCCGAGGTGCATCGCCACTATGAAGCTACCGCCAGGGCCACGCCGGAAGAGCGCGCTCTCGCCGTCGCCGAGGCCATTGCCGCGGTAGAAGACGCGAAGCAAGTGGCCGCGGGGATCTACTCGACGGGCGAATCGAGCCTGGCGCTGCTCAATTCGAGCGGCGTTTCGGCCTGGTACAACGAGAGCCTGGCGCGCTTTTCGATCACGGCGATGGCGGCCGACAGTTCGGGCTGGGCCAAGGGCAGCGCCTGTTATCACGGCGATCTGGACCCGGTGGCGCTGGCGCATTCGGCCGCGCGCAAGGCAGCCCAATCGGCCGCGCCGCGCGAATTGGAGCCCGGCCGGTACACGGTAATTCTGGAGCCGGCCGCGGTACTCGATCTGGTGGGACAGATGTTCGGAGATTTCAGCGCGACCGCAATTCAGGACGGCCGCAGCTTCCTGAACGATCGGATCGGCAAGAAGATTTTCGGCGAGAACATCACGATTCGGGACGACGTAGAGCATCCACGGCAGGCCGGCGCACCCTTCGATGGAGAAGGCGCGCGCCGCAAGGGACTGACCCTGGTGAACAACGGGACGGTGCAGGACATCGCGTATTGCCGTCAAGCCGCGGCGAAGGCGGGAGTTGCCGCCACGGGCCACGGCTACCCGCTGCCGAACGAGTACGGAGAAGCCCCCGCGAACATCGTGATTGCCGGAGGCGATACCCCTGTAGACGCGATGATCGCAGGCGCCGAGCGAGCCATTCTGGTGACGCGGCTCTGGTACATCCGGGAAGTGGATCCGTACGATAAAATCTTTACCGGCATGACGCGAGACGGGACGTTCCTGGTGGAAGGCGGGCGAGTGACGGCGGGGGTGCGAAATTTCCGCTTCAATCAGAGCCTGATTGAAATGCTTTCGAATGTCGAAGCACTCTCCTCGCCGGTCCGTGCATCCGGCGAGGAGTCGTTCGACATGGTTGCGCCGGCCATGAAGGTATCCGGCTTCAACTTCACCGAAGTCACGCGGTTTTAGACCGTCAGCAAGCGGTTGAAGAACTCGCGATAGCGGCGCAAGGCCTGGCGCAGGTCTTCGGTAGAAACATCGTTGCCCCTGGACCATTGCTGCTCGAGCCGGCCGCGCTCGTCTGCGAAGCTTTCCGCCAGTTTCTTGATTGCCGAGGCAACCAGCTCATCGGCCCGCTGCACGGAAACGCGCGGGTCATCCACGAAGCCGGTCTGAATCGCCTCCCACCGGGTTCGCATGTCGTCGGAAAAATCACGAGGCAGAAGCGGCTCGTTATGCGTCACTTTCTCCCCGGTTTCCATGTCGCGGCCATTGGCCGTATTCGCCAGATCGGCGGTGGTCAATTGTTGTTCAACAGGCATCCTTTATCTCCTATCCCTGATCGTGGAGGGCTGAGCCTCCAGCAGTTCGTCAAAAAGTTCGCGGTAGTGGACCATCGCCCGCCGCAAATCCTCCGTGGAGGCGCGGCCTTCGCGGTCGCTGGCCGCCAAGGTATGCGCTGCCCGGTAATTTCGAATCACGTTGGGGTGGTCGACTGAGAGATCTTCCGCACGGCGGTCAAAATCAGCCATGGGATATCCGCGCAAGGTCATGACTTCCGCCACCAGATGATCGGCTTCCTGGATTGCGATGGCCGGGTCGTCTACGAAGCGGGCTTGTGTTTGACGCCACTCATCGGAGAAGCGTCTTTGTTCGCCTTCGTTCAGAGGACGAATGTGATACCGTTCTGTTCTGGCTGCACGTTTTTCCAACGCCTTCTCGGCATTGGTGCGATTGCCATACTCATGCACGGCATGATCGTATTCCGGACCGAAGCGGCTGCGCAGCGTAGTAGTGCGTCGCTTCTGTAAAAATGCCCAGGCGGCGATCGCCACAATCACGATCACTCCAATCAAAACGATTAACGCTGTTGTGCTCATGGTGAAATGCCCTTCTTTAGGAAGAAGAGCAGTTCAGGTGCCAGGGGCTACGCGGCGATGTGAAATTGCGCTCGTCTGGACGGACGACGAAAAGCGATCGTCCGTCCTACTCGGGTCCTAGTGGACCGTGTAGTTGTGCGTGATCGAGGTGGTGTTGCCGGCTCGATCCGTGGCGGTCACGGTGAAACTGCCCGGACCGGGTGTGTTCATCGTGATGACTTGGGTGTTGTTGCCGCCGGAACCGCTGCAGGTTGAAATGCCGGAGCCGCCGGAATCGAAGCAACTGAAGCTCACCACGACGGTTTGATTGAGCGTGTAACTTCCGCTCGCGGCCGGAGACGTGAAGCTGATCTGCGGCGCGATGGTATCGATTTGAATGCCCGACTTGGTGGCCGACGCCGAGTTGCCGGCGATGTCGCGGCAGGTGCCGGAACCCGAGAGGTTGGAGCCGCTGCCCGAGACCAGCGCGGTGACCGTCGGCGATACGGGTCCTGAACCGGCATCCAGGCAGGCCCACGTGACCGTCACCGGACTATTCGCCCAGCCGTTGCCATTCACCGGCGCGACACTCTGCAATTGAATCACGGGCGCGGTGCGGTCGATCTTTACCGGACCGAGCGTGGCGGTGGAAGTATTCCCGGCGATGTCGCGGCACGTCCCGTTGACGATCGCTCCGTTGGTGTCGGACGTAATGGTGGTGCCTCCCTGCGGGTACCCGTTGGCGACACCCGAGAGCGAGTCCTGGCAGGTGAAGCTGACGTTGACCGGAGTAGTATTCCAGCCGCTGCCCCCTGCGGCGGGATTGACGGAGCCGTTGATCACGGGCGGAGTGGTATCCACACTGACGGTGCGCGACGCCGATACCGTGGCGCCGGCCAGGTTCGTGCAGTTTACGGTGACGGTCTGGTTGGCCCCGTCCGTGGAGACGGTGCGGTTGATGGTGGTTTGACCGGCGAGCGGATCCGTGCAGGTCCACGAGATGGTAACCGGCGAGTTGTACCAGCCGGATGTGGCGGGCGGAAGGGAAGGCAGCGAAAGAGTCGGCAGCGCGGTTTCGATGTTGATCGGCCCGGCGTTGATCTGGCTGACATTGCCGGCAGCATCTACGCATCTTCCCGCGACGAACTGATTGGCTCCCTGTATGCTGACGGTGGCAGCCGGCGTTACCGATTGCACGGAAATTCCGCTGGCGGGCACGCAGCTAAAGACGACGGTGACTGCTTGACCGGTCCAGGCCCCCGGCGTGTAGCCACCGTAACTGGCCGTGAGGCTGGGCGGCGTGGCGTTGCTATTGACCGGGCCCGAAACTGCGGTGGAGGAGTTGCCGGCGTTGTCCGTGCAAGTGCCGGTGGCCGTCTGGCCCGCTGCCGGAGGTGCGATGGTGACCGGGGAGGTCAGGGTAGCTACGCCGGAGCCGCCGGAA
>DASZMZ010000187.1:0-21648 GCA_035551455.1 Candidatus Sulfopaludibacter sp. | reverse complement strand
GCGGTAAGCGCCAAGTCCAAACGTCGACGCGAAGCGCGCATGGTCAAGGACCTACGCAAACTCGGATATCGAGTAGAGAAGGAGGCCCTCCCAGCCGAAGCCTGATATACCTTCGGGGGGAGGTTTTTCGACCCTGTCGGCAGTGAAAGACGCCTGGGCCCCGGGAATTTGCCGGATGCTGTCTCCGGTCTTCCTCCGCGCCTCCGCACCTCCGCGGTGAGGGTGAATATGTTTTCGGGGGAGGAGGTTTTTGTAGGATAGGCTTTAGCCTGTCCAGCCGGTTTTTCGACCCCCGCCGCCCTCTTCCTAGTGGTCCCGGTCGGTAACCAGCTCCGTCACCGTAAGCAGCGCCCGCTGATAAGGAGAATCGGGGAATTCGTTGATGATCTGCCGCGCCTTGTCCGTGAATGTCTGCGCCCGCTCTTTCACACGCTCGATCCCACGGTACTTCTCCAGCAGCGAGAGAATTCGCGCGAACGGGACTTCGTCATACGTGCGCTGGCGCAAAATCGTCTCCACCAGGTGCCGCTCCGCCGGAGTCGCGCATTCCAGCGCATACACCAAAGGCAGCGTCACTTTGCCCTCGCGCAGATCGCCACCCACCGGTTTGCCCAGCGTCTTTTCGCGCGCCGTGAAATCCAGTACGTCGTCCACAAGCTGGAAAGCCATCCCCAGATTCCACGCGTACTCGCCCAGCTTCTCCTGCGTCTGCGCATCCGCCCGCGACGCCAGACCGCCCAGCCGCGCGCACACCGAAAACAGGCAGGCCGTCTTGCGATCCACCAGCTCCATGCAATCCGCCTCGCTGATATCGATGTGTCCGATATGATCGAGCTGCAGCAGTTCGCCCTCCACCATCATCTGGGTGAGACCGATCAGCAGATCCAGAAACTGGAAATTGCGTTCCCGCAGCGCGATCTGGAAAGCCTGCATATACAGCCAGTCGCCGGCCAGCACGCACGTATGATTGCCCCACTTGGCATTCGTCGAAGCCCGTCCCCGCCGCGTCTGGGCAGCGTCGATCACATCGTCGTGCACCAGCGTCGCCGCGTGGATCATCTCCACCACCGCGCCCAGTTGAATCGCCGCGCCATTGGACTCGCCCACCAGTCGCGACGACAGCAGAAGCAGCGCGGGACGCAGCCGCTTGCCGCCGGCCGATTGCAGATACTGGCCAATGGCCGTCACCGCCTCCACCGACGCCACCGACTCGGCGCTGATCTTCTTTTCCACCTGCTCCAGGTCGTCCTGAATCAAGTCGAAAATTTCGCGTGCTGAAAGGGCCTGCCCCAGCTTGCCTAAATTCATGTAAGTTAACCAGTTTAACTGTTACCGGCCCGCTGCCGCAAACACAGTCTTTCGAAATTCGCCGTTGTAACCTCTGCAATTTGCTCCGGAGTGCTCCCTCGTACCTCCGCCAGCCGCTTCGCCGATTCCACCACGAAGGCCGGTTCATTCCGTTTTCCACGATGCGGAACCGGCGCCAGATAAGGACAATCCGTCTCCACCAGCAATCGATCGTCCGGCGTTATCCGCGCTGCCTGCCGCACGTTTTCCGCCTTCGGAAACGTCAGCACACCGCCGAAACTCAAGTGGAAGCCCAGGTCCAGCGCCTCCCGCGCCTGCTGCTCGTCGCCCGTGAAACAATGCATAATACCGCCGCCCCGCCACTCGGCGCGCAGGATCGCGATCGTGTCCTCCCACGCCTCCCGCGTATGAATCACAATCGGCAGCCCAGCCTCCGCCGCAACCTCCAACTGCTGTTCGAATACCGACTTCTGTACATCCCGCGGCGAAAAATCGTAATGATAGTCCAGCCCGATTTCACCCACCGCCAATACCTTGAGATGTCCGCAAAGCTGCCGCAGGTGCGCGAAAGTTTCCGGCACCGCCTTCGAGGCATCGTGCGGATGCACACCGATCGTCGCGTACACGAACGGGTACCGCTCCGCCTGACGAATTGCCACCTCCAAGTCCGCCGGATTGCCCGTGCCAATCGCCATCATCCGCTCCACCCCCGCAGCCCGGGCCCGTTCGATCACCTGCTCGCGGTCTTCGTCGAACTTCTGGTCGTCCAGGTGGCAGTGCGAATCCACCAGCCTCACTTGAGGCGCGCCCCCACCGGAATGTCTTCGTGGAATCCAGCCAGCACGGGCTTGCCACCTTCCACCGACGCCGCCACAATCATGCCTTGCGATTCAATCCCCTTCAATTTGCGCGGCTGCAGGTTGGCCACAATCACCACCTTCCGATTCAGCAGTTGTTCCGGGCCATAGGCCTCGGCAATCCCCGCCACAATCGTGCGCGGCTGAGCTTCGCCAATGTCCACCTTCATGTGCATCAGCTTGTCGGAGCCCTTCACCCGCTCGGCCTGCAGCACCAGTCCCACGCGCAGATCCACCTTCAGAAAATCGTCGATGGGAATCTTGGGATCGGCCGCGGCCGCCGGCGCCTCCTCCGGCTTCTTGCCCAGCAGCGCCGCCTGCTCGGCCGCTACCTTCTCTTCCAGTTCCCGCATGCGGGCCACGCCTTCTTTGATTTCGATGCGCGGGAACACGCCCGCCACTTCGCCGATCTGCTGACCAGTCGCCAGCCCGCCCCACGCCAGCGTGGCGAACTTCACGTCTTCAATCGATTCCGTCATGCCAAGCTGCGCCCAGATCTTCGGCGCCGATTGCGGCAGCACCGGCGAAAGCAGCGCCGTCACCACGCGCAGCGCTTCCGCCGCCGTGTACAACGTCTTGTTCAGATTCTGCTGCGCCTCTTCACTAGAGTCGCGCGCCAGTTTCCACGGTGCCATGGTCACAATAAACTTGTCCACCGCCGAAATCAGGCCCCACACCGCTTCCAAACCCTTCGAGAATTCAAAACGCTCGAAGGTATCCTGCACCGTCTTAATAGTGGTAGCCGCCAACTCCGCGATCGCTGGGTCGGAACCCTCCGGGATCGCGCCCTTCCGGTACTGCGTGATCATCGTGAGCGTGCGGCTGGCCAGGTTGCCCAGCCCGTTGGCCAGGTCGGAATTGTAGCGCGTCACCAGCGCGTCGAAACTGAAACTGCCGTCCTGCCCGAACACAATCTCGCGCAGCAGGAAGTAGCGCAGGGCGTCCGCCCCCATCACCTGACGAATCGGTTCGCTGCGCACGATATTCCCGCGCGACTTGCTCATCTTATCGTTTTCGAAAAGCAGCCAGCCGTGTGCGAACACCTGCTTGGGCAGCGGCACGCCGCCCGCCATCAGAAACGCCGGCCAGAAGACCGCGTGAAAGCGGACAATTTCCTTACCGATCAGGTGCAGGTCGGCAGGCCACAATCCGTTCCCGTCGAAGCCGCCGTCGGCCACCGCGCTCATGTACCCGATCAGCGCGTCGAACCAGACATAAAAAACGTGCTTGCCTTCCACCGGCAGCGGAATGCCCCATTTCAGCGACGTGCGGCTGATCGAAAGGTCGTTCAAACCCGCCCGCACGAAGGAGAGGACCTCGTTGCGCCGCGTCTCCGGCTGAATGAAGCCGGGCTGCGATTCGTAAAGGTCGATCAGCTTCTGCGTGAAGGCCGAAAGCTTAAAGAAGTAATTCTCTTCGGTAACCGTCTCGGTCGTGCGGCCGCATTCCGGACACGGGTCGCCCGGCTTGGCCTCGTTTACGTAAAGCTCGTCGTAGACGCAGTACTGGCCGGAGTAGCTGCCCTTATAGATGTAGCCGTTGTCCATGCAGCGCTGGAACAGCCACTGCACCACTTTGTGATGCTCCGGAGCAGTAGTGCGCATGGTCCGGTCCACGCGAATATTCAGCTTCTCCCACTGCGTGCGGAACTCCGCGGATATCAGGTCCGTGAAGGCCTGCGGCGATTGACCCAGCGCTTCAGCCGCGCGCTCCACCTTCTGGCCGTGCTCGTCGGTGCCGGTGAACATCACCGCGTCAAACCCCTGCATGCGCTTGAAGCGCGCAATGGTCTCGGCGGCCATGGTGGTGTACGTGTGCCCAATGTGGGGCGCGGCATTCACGTAGTAAAGCGGAGTGGTGAGGTAGTATTTCATTTCGATTGATTGAGGTATGCGTAATTTGCTTCGGCAATGATGTGCTTCAATGCGACGCCAGTGGCCACGGCCAGTTTGCGGCAGTCTTCATACTCCGGGGCGTAATCGCCTTCGCTGGAAACTTTGACCCGCACCGTGCCGTGCGGCGTCTCGACTTCCCGAATGTACCGGGCCTGCACCCGGCGGTCGGCCGAGTACACGCGCAGTCCCAGCGTGGACGTTTCGGCGAAGACCAGTTGCACCAGGGCTTCCCGCTGCTCGGGCTTCGAGACCACGCGCAGCAGATTGCCCGGGCGACCCTTCTTCATAATCACTTGTTGCAGCGTGACGTCCAGCGCGCCGTAGTCCATTAGACGCTCGGCGGCGTGCGCCAGAATCTGTGGATTCAGATCGTCGATGTTGGCTTCGATGATGTCGACCGTCGTGGCCTCCGTCGCCCCCTTCGGTTCACCCAGAATCACGCGCAGCACGTTGGCATGCTCGCGAAACTCATGGTCGCCCGCGCCATAACCCTGACCGGTCACTTTGAGCGGCGGCACCACGCCAAAAGAAGCGGATAACGTCACGGCCACGGCGGCCCCCGTGGGCGTCGTCAGTTCCACTGCGGGACCCCGCGCGTAAATCGGCGCGCCCGTCAGCAATCGGGCCGTGGCGGGCGCCGGCACAGGCAGAATGCCGTGCTCGGTCTTCACCGTGCCGCTCCCGACATTCAAGGGCGAGCAGGCCACCGTGTCGACATCCAGAAGGTCGAAGGCCACACAGGCGCCCACGATATCGGCGATGGAATCGGCCGCGCCGACTTCGTGAAAATGGACTTTTTCGATGGGTACGCCGTGGACAGCGGCTTCGGCCTCTCCCAATTTCTTGAAGACCGCGATGGAATTCTGCCGCGCGCGCGGCGTCAGGTCCCCCGCTTCAATCATCTTGACGATGTGATGCAGGTGGCGGTGCGTTTTCGATTCTTCGATCGACACGCGATATTTGGTGGCGGCGATTCCCGCGCGTTTGACCTTTTCGAAGGAAACCGCGGCGCCCGCGTTCAACGAGGCAATGGCGCCGGCAATCGCGGTCTGATCGGCGCCGGCATCGGCCAGCGCGCCCACCAGCATGTCACCGCTGATTCCAGAAAACGCATCGAGGTAACAGAGAAGAGGCACAATGCCTTCATTGTAACTTCCAGAAGGCATACCACGGACGCTGCTTTTCGGAAGCGCGAATGATCACTCATCACGGAGCCACGGAGAACACGGAGGCAAACGGAGAAAGCCAACGTAACTCTCCGTGTTCTTCTCTGTGTCCTTCGTGTCTCCGTGGTGAGAATCCATTTCCAAAATTTCAAATATTTGATACCTACAAAACAAAGGACTTCCGAGTCCGCAATTTCAGACTCCCCCCACCCCCTCTGTCACCATGAAATTGACCCGAGGAACCTATGTCTACTCAAAAACAACTCGAAGCCAACCGCCGCAACGCCCAACTCTCCACTGGACCCAAGTCCGAAGAAGGAAAAGCCATCTCCTCTATGAACGCCCTCAAATCAGGACTCGATGCCGAATCTCAATTCGTCATCGGGGAATCGCGCGAAGCTTTCGCCAAACTCCAATCCGAATACGACACCCACTACACCGCCACCAGCCCCGAGCAGCGCTTCTACCTCGACTCGGCCATCCGCCACGAATGGCTCCTCCGCCGCTTCCACCGCGTGGAAGCCGAACTCTGGATCCATGAAGCCAAACAAGCCGAACCCGGCACCGGCATCCAACTCGGCGAAGCTTTCGACAAAACCAGCCCCACCTTCATGCGCCTACACCGCCGCGTCGCCGCTTCCGAAAAGACCTACAAGGAGTCCATGGCCGCCTATCGGCGCCTGAAAAAGGAGGACGAAGAAAAGAAGGTCGAAAAACCAGCTCCGCAACCCGAACAAACCAAAGAGAAAACTCAACAATTGGCTTCGTTCCGCACATCGCCCTGCCAGCCCCCGCAGCCCAACCCGGCATCCAAGAAAGCCGCCGGCTGGACCGGAAATGAGCCGCCCGCATGGCGCCTCTAACCAGACCACTCCGCCCCTTACGCCACGTCGGGCACTCCTCCGCGTCTTCCTCAGCGCCTCAGCGCCTCCGCGATGAAAATCCATTTCCGGAATTTCAAATATTTGCTACTCCGCCCCTTAAGCCACGTCGGGCACGTAGCGGCGCGTGGTGGTGCGGACCGGACGGAGCTCGTCGCTCGTCGGGATTACCGGGAGCGTGATTGGCGCGAAGCCGAACCATTCGCCAATCGCTGCATCGGACAGGCGCCGGCGCGACATGATCGCTTTGCGGCGGGCCAGGGTCCGCGGCAGAGCCTTCGCCAGGTGCCAGTACGCGGCCAGCGAACTCGGCTCCCACAGCAGCGTTCCGGCCAGCACCAGAAGATCGCGCGCGGTCATGGGCAGCCAGTACCGCCGGTAGAGTCCTGGCGTGACGTTCTTGATGCGCATCAGGAAGCGATTTTTCACCGAGTGCATATTGACCACCGCGGGCAGGGAACGCCGGTTGGCCGGATTCGCGGTGCGCACGTGATAAGCCGTGGCCGCCGGTGTGTACAGGCAGCGCCATCCCATCAGCATGGCGCGCCACGCCACGTCGGCATCCTCGCGGTAGAGGAAGAAGTCCGGGTCGAAGAACTCGCCGTCCACGGAGATATCGTCGATCATTTCCCGTCGATACAGCGCCGCCGCCGCCGTGGCACCGAAGACGTACTCGGTCCGGTCGAACTGCCGCTCATCCCGTTCGTGCCAACCGCGGTCGAAATGGCGCATCGCCGGGGTGAAGTAGATGCCGGCCGAATCGATCCGGCTATCGGGCAGCGGTTCGAAGCCCGCACCGATCGAAAGCAGCTTTCCGCAAACCGTGCCCACGCCCGCGTCCGTCTGCGCCGCGTCCAGCAGGTGGCGCAGAAAGCCGGCGCGCATCAGCACGTCGGGATTCAGGGTCAGCACCCACTCGGAGTCCGATGCGCGGATCGCCCGGTTCTGCCCTTCGGCGAATCCCAGATTGACTTCGCTATATATGGTCCGGACCGCCCGGCTCTGCAGCTCCTCCAGGATCTCCCGGGTATTGTCGGTGGACGCGTTGTCCACCACGATCACCTCGAGGGCAACCCCTTCCTGACGGAGCAGTGACTCCAGGCAACGCCGGATGTAGCGCCCGCTGTTACAGGTGACGATGGTCACGCATACTTTTTGCTGATTCATTCCGATCGCTTATCCCAAAGACCCGCAACAGGGGTGTTTCCACTACACTAGGGTTACGGCAAAAAAAACTTCGTAAAAAAACACTCCAACTGTAGTTGAAGCGTAGCCCCTAGGGGTCTTAGGGAGTGACTTGTGAAGATAGCCGCGTCCATATTCGGTGACCAGTTCGTGGGTATTCTCCGGCAGGACAAAACGGCTACGCCTCTACAAGCTCTTGTGGCTCAACTGTTTGAAGAGTCACGTGACGACGTTTATCGCTACCTTTTAACGCTCGGCCTGCATCCGCCGGTCGCCCAGGAAGCGGTCCAGGAAGTCTTCTTGCGGCTCTACACCAGCCTCAAGAAAGGCGAGGACATCCAAAATCCTCGCGGTTGGGTCTTCCGCGTCGCCCACAACTACGGTTTAAAGGTCCGCGCCCGCCAGTCGAACGAAGAGCCCTTCGACCCCGGCATGGAAGCGCGCCTCACTTCACCGGCCGCCAATACGGAACACGACCTGATCGAGCGCGAAAAGATGGTCGGTTTCCACCGCGCCGTGGAAGGTCTCTCCGAGCAGCAGAAACGCTGCCTCTTTCTCCGTATGGAAGGCATGCGGTACCCCGAAATCGGCGTCGCCCTCGGAATTAGCGCGTCGGCCGTGGGTGAATTTTTGCGCCGCGCCGTGCAGCGTTTAAGGAAGGTGCAAGGTGAATAACGTCACCCGCCATCCCGAAGACGGCCAGTTGCTGCGCTATGTCGACGGCGAATTGCCGGCCCGCAAAGCCCGTCAGGTGGAAAAGCACCTGCAGGCCTGCTGGCAGTGCCGCACCGAAATTGAAGAATTGAAATCGACGGTGGCCGAATGCATTCGCTACCGCAAGTATGTACTGGGTGTCCATCTGCCAATTCCGCCAAATCCTTGGGCGGACCTCTCCCGCGAATTTGCGCGCATTGACGATTCTGTGTCGGCGGAACCGTTCTTTGCGCGCATTTTACGCCCGATGGCATCCTTGCGCTGGAGTCTGGCCGCTGCCGCGGCAATCGCTCTGGTGTGCACGGTGGTTTATCAGTTGCGTGAGACGCCCTCAGTTCAGGCCGCAACCCTGCTGAAGCGCGCAGTCGCCGCCACTGCAACCCAACCCGTTAAGCCCGTACGCCACATTCGTTTCCGCACCAGTTCCCAGCAGTTCGTCCGCAACGTTGCCGCGGGCAGGAATCTTGCCGCCCTCCCGGCCAATCTGGAAGCCCGGTTCCAACAGGCCCGGTACGATTCCGCCGATCCGCTGAGCGCCCACGCCTTCCAGACCTGGCGCGATGAGCAACCGCAAAAGCAGGACGAGGTTTCCACCGTTCCCGATCCCCAAACCCACGATGGAAACTGCTATCGCCTTCACACCACCACTGCCACCGGGGATGTGGCCGCCGCAACTCTGATGCTCCGCACCACGGACCTGGCTCCGGTGGAAGGGCTGCTCGAGTTTCGCGATAACCAGTGGATTGAATTTAGTGAGTTCACGGAGTCTCCCAATCGAAGCTCAGATACAAGCACCGCTTCCGTCGAGACTCCGGAGCGGTTGGCCGAACCACCAAGCCGGCTAGCCGCGGGTACGCCCAGGAAATCGGTCTCAGTCTCTGACGAGTTGCAAGTGCTGTCTGCGCTGCACCAGATTGGGGCCGACCTGGGCGATCCGATACAAGTCTCCCGTACCTCGGATGAAATCACAGTGAGCGGCGTAGGGGTATCCCCGCAACGCCGGCAGTTAATCCAGCGTAAACTGGAGTCTATGCCGAACGTTGCGGTCCAATTCTCTGAGCCTGGCGCCGTAACGCTTCCCGAGGTGAGTTCGAGCACAGCACCAGCGGCGTCCGGTACCGCGCGCTCGTCTGCTCCGAACAGCAAGATTCAAACCCGTCTCGAAGAGCAGTTGGGCGGACGCGCCGAGTTGGAACGCTTCAGTTCGCAAATCCTTGATGTTAATGAGGATGTTATGTCTCGCGCGCGTGCCCTGCGGAAGCTGGCGCAGCGCTTCCAACCTTCCGATGAGACGCAGATGACCGCCGAAGACCGGCGCGTTTTGAAGGAAATGGCCCTGGAACACGTCACCGCAATCTCCGGGACGGTCCAGACCTTGCAGCACGCCCTCAACCCCGTAATGACTTCTCTGGGTGGATCGGCGGCGCGACACTCGGCGTCTCAGGCAGCGTCGTGGCAGGCTTCCTCGGAAGATCTGGTGCGCGCCTCGCTTCGCCTGCAGATGCGGATTTCGGTGCTCTTAGGTGTAGCCGCCGGCCAGAATTCGGCCGACCTGCCCTCGGATGTCCTGAATGCCGTTTCCGACCTGAGGGCAGACCTGGATCGCTGCCAACAACTTCTGGCTCAGGAGGGCGGGGGCTAAGGTAATTGTCGCTCCGGCGACTCGTACCTCTCCTCCTCTTCGTTGTCTCAGGCCCTGTACCGGCGGCGGCCCAAGGTAATTCCACGCTCTTCGGCCGTGTGGCCGATACCTCCGATGGCGGCATCACCGACGCCTCCGTTTCCGTCGTAAATGAAGATTCCGGCGCGCGCCGCGTCACCCGGTCCGAACCCGACGGCGCCTACTCGGTCAGCTCGCTCGAAGCCGGCCTCTACACCGTTACCGTCCGCAAGGAAGGTTTCCGCGCCGCCATCCGCTTCGGCGTCCGGCTCGACCCCAGCGCTCCCACACGCGCCGATTTCAACCTGCCGGTGGGCAGCATGCTCGAAAGCATCACGGTCCACGGTACCGCGCCCATGCTGGAGCGTAACGACGCTTCTACCGGCGCCCAATTCGAGCAGGACGAAATCGCCCGCCTTCCCCTCAACGGCGGCGGCTTGCTCAGCCTGCTGGAAATGGTGCCTGGCACCAATATCACGCCCGCCACGCGCGGCGAAGCCGGCCAGTTCACCGCCAACGGCCAGCGGCCCAATGCCAACTACTTCACGGTGGACGGTGTCAGCGTCAACAACGGCATCACCGCCGGCGGCCTTCCGGCCCAATCCACCGGCGGCACACTCCCCGCGCTCAGCGCCTTCGGCAGCATGGATTCCCTGATTTCCCTGGAAGCGGTCCAGGACGTGCGGACCCAAACCTCCACCACGGTCGCCGAATTCGGCCGCCTGCCCGGAGCCAGCATCGCCCTCAACAGCCAGTCCGGAACCAATGAGTTCCACGGATCCACCGTCTACCGCTTGCGCCACGAATGGACCAGCGCCAACGACTGGTTCGCCAACCAGGCCGCACTCGATCGCCTCCGTCTGCGGCTAAACTCGGTGACGCAGACCTTCGGCGGTCCCCTCAAACGCAATCGCACGTTCTTCTATCTTTCGTACGAGCACATGAGTCTCGACCAGCCCTTCGTCTGGACCCAGCCGGTGCCGTCTTTGGCAATCCGCTCCACCTTCGCCCCGTGGGCGCAGACGGCGGTCAGTCTTTTTCCAGCGCCCACCGGCACGGCCCTCACGCGCAACGTCGGCGCATGGACCGGCCACAACGTTCAGCCCGCCGGGTTGAACACCGGGGGAGCCCGTTTGGATCAGGCGCTCACCGCCCGCCTCACTCTGTTCGCGCGCTATAACGATTCGCCGTCCACCAATAACTTCGGCGGCATCCAGATCAATCGCCTCGAGCTTCGCTCGCAGAGCCTGACTCTGGGCGTCAATGCCCGCCCCACTTCGAACCTCACAGCCGATGTGCGCGTCAACGAATCCCAGTCGATCGCGTCGTCCGTCTGGCTGCAGGCCGGCGGCGTCGCTTCGCCCGAATGCGCACTGCAGCCGCTGACTACCCAATTCCTCAACGTCACCGAGCCTTGCGATTACCTGGTCCGTCTCACCATCAGCGGCATCGGCCAACTGGAGTCCGGGCGCGAGGGCGATCGCAAGCAGCGGCAGTTCCAGACCGTCGGCGCCATCACCTACCGCCATGGCAACCATGCTCTGGGCTTCGGGGTGGACTACCGGAGAATCACCGCCATCCGTCGCGAGAGCTTCGGCGCGCTGGCCCTCATCGCCGATCAGGTCACCGACCTCGCCGGCACG
Organism: Candidatus Sulfopaludibacter sp.; assembly: GCA_035551455.1. GTDB lineage: Bacteria > Acidobacteriota > Terriglobia > Bryobacterales > Bryobacteraceae > Sulfopaludibacter. The sequence continues at coordinate 10,339 of DASZMZ010000187.1, read as the reverse complement.
CGCAATCTCTGGACTTCCTTCCACAATCCGGTGAACGAAACGGCCCAGGTGCAGGAGCTTTCGCTGTGGCTCCAGGATACGTGGCAGCCCACGCCGCGGCTCACCATCGCCGCTGGTCTGCGCTGGGAGTTCAGCCCCGCGCCCGTGCCCGCGTCTAAAGTCTATTTCTTCGATCCCGTCGCGCAGCAGTTGAATTTCGTGTCGGGACAGCCGCTGTGGAACACGTCTTATCGCGATTTTGCTCCGCGCTTCGGACTCGCCTGGCGTCTCAGCAAAAGCGGCGCCACCGTCCTGCGCGCCGGAGGCGGTCTCTATTACGATTCCAGCCTGAGCATCGCGACCGACATCCTGAATGGCGGACCGTTGAATATCGATTCGTTCACCAGCAGCAGCCACTCGCCCTTCAGTTCGCAGCTCACTTACGGCTTCATGCCCGGCCTTTCGCTGCCGGAAATCGCCCAGTGGAATGTCTCGTTGGAGCACGGCTTCACGGCCAATGACGTGCTGTCGCTGGCCTATGTCGGTTCGGCCGGACGCGGTCTGATTCGCCGCGAATTCGGCACTGCCGCCGATAGCTTTACGTCGTTCACCGCACTTACAAACAACGACGGCATGTCGGACTACGACGCCCTGCAGGTCCAGTTTCGCCGCCGGTTCCAGGCCGGTTTGGAGTTACAAGGATCCTACACGTGGTCGCATTCCCTGGATACCGATTCGAGCGATTCCTTCCTCGTGTGGACCGGCCCGGGATCGCCTGCGTCCAACGACCATGCGTCGTCGGACTTCGATCTGCGGCAGTCGTTCACCGGGTCGGTGAGCTATCAACTGCCGCGTAAGTTCCCCAGGCGATCGGAGCGGCGCCTCTTCGGTGGATGGCTGGCCAGCGCCGTGGTGCGCGCGCGCAGCGGCTTCCCGCTCACCGTTCAGCAGACCGAAGAATACACCGGCATCAGCCTGGTCAATGCCTTCCGTCCCGACCTGGTGTACGGCCAGCCCATCTGGGTACCGGATGGCAACTCCCCCGGCGGACGCCGCCTCAATCCGCTGGCGTTTCACACAACGCCCGACCGGCAGCAGGGCACGCTCGGGCGGAACATCATCCCCGGCTTCGGCATGTCGCAGGTGGATCTCTCGGTGAGTCGGGAATTTCGCGCCAGTGATCGGGTGAGCATCCAGTTTCGTCTCGAGGCCTTCAACGCCTTGAACCACCCCGATTTCGCCGACCCGGTGAAGTTCATGGATAGCCCGCTGTTCGGACAATCCTCCTCCATGCTCAACATGGAACTGGGGACCGGAAGCCCCGGCAGCGGCCTGTCGCCGATTCTCCAGTCCGGCGGCCCGCGCGCCTTTCAGGCCTCCATCCGGCTGCATTTTTAGCCGAGTTACTCGACGATGAAGGCGTCCACGTCTACGAAGCGTCCGCTGGCTTGCGGGCGGCTCTTGCCGAGAACCCGGAGTGTGACCGTGTGGCGGCCGGTAGCCGCGCTGCAGACGCGATAGCGGCTCTGCCACTCGATTTGCGCGGAGTACAAGTCGATGGCGCCCTGACTTGCGCCATCCAGCAACAGTTCGGCGATGCCGCGATTCGGCGCGCGCGTGAATACGTAGGTCAAACAACTCCCCTCAAAGGTCAGTGCTGCCTCCGCGCCCGGGGTGTCGGTGTAACTGATGGAGCGCTGCCATGCCTCGGGGAACTGCGCCGTGTGCAGCCAATCGCCGCGATAGCGCACGGCTCCGTCGAAATTATCGTAGGTCCCCGCGGCGATGGGGCCGTCGGAACAGGAGGCCCGCAGCTTCGCCAGATAAACGCCGCCGTGTTCGAACTCGGTCTCCGTACACTGCGCCAGGAAAAGGCGGAGTCCCTGCGGCAGGTCGGGAACGGCGCGGCCGATGAAGTATTGAAGCTTCCAGCGCTCCACCAGCGCGGCCATTTGCGGCAGGTTCTCGCTCGCTTGAATCCCTCGCCAGGTTGCGAACTGATGCCAGTTGTTCTCGTATACGTTGCCGCGGGCGTCGGCCAGGTCGACGTCCGTCACTAGGAGCATTGTGGCGCCTGGATGCGCGCGGTTGTAGTGCTCGACTACCGCGCGGATGGGCGATTCTTCCTCGAAGAAGCGCTCACGGCCATCCGGGCGGAACTCGTAGTGCGCGTAGAAATCCTTGTGATACCAGCCCGATGCCGGCTGAAAGTAGACGTTCAATCCGGTGCACACCAGCGCATACCCGATGAGTGCGGCATGCAGCAGCGGCCGGCTGCGCCCAGTCCAGCCCAGCAGTGCCGCGACGGGGATGGAGAGCAGCGGCAGACTCGAGTACAGGTAGCGGACATTGGGTTCCGTGCGCAGCACTGCCGTCATGGCGGCGAGCCCGACCACCGCGGCGCACACCACGGCGCGCGGACGAATCACGGCGAGCGCGAGGAGCGCCAGCGGCGCCATTAACAGGAACTGGAAGCCCAGGGACCCGTTCTGCCCCTCGTAGTAGTTGGTGGTGTGGAAGGTGATGTCGAAAGGAGTGTGCCAGGTGAGCGGCTGGCGGAAACGAAAATCCCGTAACTCTACATCGGGCGCCAGCAGCGGCGAGACGAATTTGCTGTTGAGGAAGGGAAATACCGGATTGCCCGTCTTGGCCCAGGCGATCGCGTAGGTCGGAGCCGCGGTTGCCGCCAGAAGCAGCAGCGCCGCTACGCAGACCGCGGCCCCCACGCGCTTCCAGTGGCGGCGCACGTCCAGCGCAGCGAAGGGAAGGGCCAGCAGCACCAGGGGCAGAGCCGCCAGTTTGGTGGTGAGCGCGATGCCGGCCAGAAACGAGGCTGCCAAGAGGTATCGCCGGTCGCCCGTATCGCCGAAGCGCCACACCGCGGTGAGCATTCCCAGCAGCATGGCCGCCAGCAGATTCTCCACGAACAGCGACCCGGTGACCAGTTGCACCAGCGGCGACGATGCGAAGAGCGCGGCCAGCAGCAGGGCCACGGCCGGGGTTACCCAGCGGCGAGCGCCGCTATACAGCAGGCCCACGATGGCCAACAGCATCGCGAAATTCAGCAGGTGCGCGGCGAACTCGCCGCCCAGCAGATAGACGATGGAATAAGCCCAATCGGCGCCCATGGGCATCACCGCCCACAGGATGCGCGAGGGTTGAAACGTCATGGCGTGGTTCGCGGCCATGTGGGCAGGAATGGCCAGGTGCATGGCCAGTCCATCGGCGCTGGTCTCCGGCGTCAACATCACCAGCCAATGCATGCCGAGGACAAAGGTCAACAGGGCAGCAGCGGCGCGCTCGCTGAAAGGCCCCGGTCTTACCGTCAGCAGCGCTCGAGCTCCGGCGGTCAAGGCCTCGCGCGTCCGACCGAGATCCAGCGCGATCGGCGCCAGCAGAATGCAAGTCCACACTGCCGCATATTGGATGGGCGCGCGCGCCGTCGCCAGCATCAGCAGGATGTAGACGCCGGTACCGAGCAGGGTCGCCAGGATGCCGTCCTGCACGAAGCGCGAGCCTAAGATGTAAGCCGAGAGCAGAAAGAGCGCCACCGCCGCCAGTGCCAGAGGTCCGGCCGCCAGGCCGGTACCCACCAGAACGGCCGCGGTCACCAGGGGCACGAACGCTCGCGGAAACAGGCCCAACACCGGTACGGAAAACAGAGCCAGAATGCGGCAGTAGCGCCAGAAGCGCTGTAGGCCGGTAGGACGCCAAATGTCCTGCGCGAACAGGTTGCCGGTCCGGAAGCCATAAATTTCCACGGCCACGATCAGCGCGAGCAGAATCCAGATGGCGGCGGTTGTCCAGTTGCGGCCGTTGAGCCGGCGCGATTCGCTGGCGCCGCGGAAAATCACCAGACGCTGCACTGCGAAGTTCACGAAGAACAGCGCCGATTCCACCATCAGTTTCGCTGCCACGGGAGGAATGGCGAGCGCGGCGCCCAGCAGCCGAATGCCGCCATAGGAGGCCGACCCGCTGACCACCACCAGCGCCAGATACTTCGGCAGCGTGGAAAGGTGCCGCTGGTGCGAATAGAAGACGGACTTGCGCACCATCCAATAGTTGAAGCAGACGCCCGCCGCGCGCCCCATCACCTGCGACCCCAACACGTGGCCGGTCCGCCGATAGGCGACGTAGAAAACCAGGTTGTCCAGCACTGCCGTCAGCAGCGAAATCGACGCGAACCGCAGCAGCACGAAGTAGATCTTCATCGAATCCACGAGCGGATTGAAGTGCGAAGATTTGTTGCCCGCTTCGTAGATGGTGCGGATGGGTTCTTCCACGATGGCGAGATCGGCCTGATGGGCCAGCATCAGCATCTCGAGCTCGAACTCGTAGCCGTTGGATTCCAGTTGCAGCAGTTGCGGCAGCACAGCCACCGGGATGCCGCGGAGCCCGGTCTGCGTGTCCGCCAACTTGCGGCCCAGCAGCAGGTGCATCACGCTGCGTGTGAGCACGTTGCCGATACGGCTGCGCAGCGGCACCTCGCCCTGAAAGGCGCGCGCGCCCAGCACCAGGCAGCCCTTCGAGGTCATGAGCGTGGCGGCGACGCGTTGGATATCCGCTGGATGATGTTGGCCGTCGGCATCGGCGGTGACGATGCCGGTCAGGTCGGGATAGGCGTCGAGGGCGTAGCGGATGGCGGTTTTGAGGGCCGCGCCCTTGCCGCGATTGGAATCGTGGCGGAGCAGGTGGACGCTCGGAAATGCGGCGGCGCGCGCGAAGACACCCTCGAAATCCGGTCCGCTGCCGTCATCCACCAACAGAATGGGATCGCCGCTACCGTCCAGGGATTGAATCAGTTCGAGCAGTGCCGAGGTGGGCCGGTACGCGGGAATCACTACCGCGCACCGAACGATGTTTGCGCCAGTCATTCCGGGAGTGCGTCCCTACAACTAGAGCATGCGTCCCGAACGAATTGCAAGCTTGAGAATTGGACGGGAGGCCCGCCCCACTCTACCCTTCGCGGAGGGCTACCAGCGGATCTACCCGGCTGGCGCGGCGCGCGGGCAGGTAGCAAGCCACCAGCGACACCGCTAATAGCACTGCCGCTGCCGCCGCGACACTCACCACGTCGCCCGCATTGACGCCATAGAGCATCCGCGAGAGCAGCTTGCCGACCACCAGCGATGCCGCCAAGCCGATCCCGAGTCCCGCAAGCACCAGCGCCATCCCCTGTTTCAGGATCAGCCCCAGCACTTTCCCCTGCGCCGCCCCGAGGGCCATGCGCAGCCCGATTTCCCGCCTACGCTGATTCACCGCATAAGCCAGAACGCCGTACAGTCCGATGCTGGCCAGCCCGAGCGCGAGCAGTCCGAACACAGTCAACAGCACCACTCCGGCCCGCGCCTGAAACAGCCCGCCATCCACGATTTCGCGGCCCGTTCGCAGGCTCAACAGAATCTGAGGACCGGCCGCGTGGATCTCCCGCTGCACTGGCGTCAGCACTTGTCGCGGATCGCCGCTGGTGCGCACGTAAAGTGTCATGGAGTCGGAGTATTTCTGCTGCGAGGGCAAGTACACGCAGAGCTGTGCCGGTTCCGACCAACTGGAATAAACCGCGTTCCGCGCAATCCCCACCACGCGCCGCTTCTGTGTCTCTCCGGGCGCCTGAATCCATTTACCGAGCGCGTCTCCGTTGGGCCAGAAATCGTGGACCACCTTCTCATTCACGATGGCCACCGGCATGGAACTCTCCTGGTCCGACTCCGTGAAGCCGCGGCCCTGTTCGATCTCGACTCCCGCGGTTTCGAAGAAGTTCCGGTCCACGATGCTGACGATGGTCCGGATTTTCTCCGATCGCGACCGGGCCTGCCAGCCTTCCACCTGCAAGCCCGTGACACTACGGCCCCACAATGGCAGGTTCGTCGACCACGATACGGAAGCCACTCCCGGCAGCCGCTCGATGCGCTGGCGAACGTCCCTATAGAAGGTCTGGGTCTGCGCACGGCTGTATCCGGCCGGTCCGGGATTGGTGGTGAAGACTGCCAGATGGTCGGTTTGGAATCCCGGGTCCACCTGGTAGGCCCGTCCGATACTGCGCAGGAACAGGGCCGCCGTCACCAGCAAAAGAAACGAGAGCGCCACCTGACCTACCAGCATCGCATTCGCCAATGTGACCTTTCGGCGGCTGCCGCCCATGGTGCGAGCCTCTTTGAGGCCGTCCACCGCTCCGTCGCGCGAAGTCCGGAATGCCGGGATCGCGCCGAAGATGAAGCCCGTCGCCAGCGAGACGGCCAGTGAAAAGGCGAGCACCGCGCCATCGATTTTCGGCGAGGGGAAATTGGCCGCGCTGGGCAACATGCCGAATAGCAGATGCAGTCCGGCGTAACCCATCGCCAAGCCTGTCAGTCCGCTGAGGATTCCCAGGAAGACGCTCTCGGTAAGCAGTTGGCGCACCAGCCTGGGTCGGCTGGCGCCCATCGCCAGACGCACCGCCATCTCCTGCTGCCGTGCGGCCGACCGTGCCAGTAGCAGATTCGCCACGTTGGAGCAGGCGATGAGCAAGACTATGCCGACGACGATCAGGAGCACGGCGCTGCCGAACAGAATCGGCGAGCTCGCTCCCATCGAACTACCGAACACCACATCGCGGACGGCCATGACTTTGGCTGCGTGGCCCTCGTCGGTGGCCGGATATTCGCGCGCCAGGTCGCTTGCCACGGTGGTCAGGTTGGCCTGCGCGCGTGCCGGCGTTTCGCCGGGTTTCAGCCGACCCAGCCCCAGGAACAGCGCTTTGTCGCGATCCGTCAACCCGTTCGGCAATTCGTTCGGAAACAGCTGCTCCATCATCGCGGCCGGGATCCAGAAGTCGGGACCGAAGATCGCATTCACTCCCAGGAATTTGGGAGGAGCTACGCCAATTACCGTGAACGGAATGTGATTCAGCCGCAGAGTTTTGCCCACCACGTCGGGTGCTCCGCCAAAATGCACTTGCCAGGTAGCGTAGTTCATCACGGCCACGGGGTGCGCACCGGGGGTCGAGTCCTCGTCCGGCGCGAAAAATCGGCCGGCCGCCGGTGTCAGGCCCAGCGTGGCGAAATAATCGCCCGTTATCAGTTCCCCGAAAAATTGTTGGGGAGTGGGGCCGTCCTGCCGCGTGATCAGGCGCGACGTGGTGTATCCGGCAAAGGATTGGAACACGCCGTTTCTGGCCTGGTAATCCTTCAGGTCGGCATAGGACATGGGCAGAGGCGGAGAGGATTTCGAAGTGGTTCCGCCTTCGATCAGACTCACAGCTGCCAGGCGCCCCGCGTCTGGAACTGGCAGAGGATTCAAAATGAAGGTATTGATCACGGTGAAGACGGTTGTGTTCGCGCCAATCCCCAGACCGAGCGTGACCACCACGACCATCACGAAAAGCGGACTCTTCCGCATGGTGCGAAGCGCATAGCGCAAGTCTCTCCACAGATCCTCTACGAAATTGCCGGGCCGGTTGTCCCCGGCGGGGACGGCATCGCGCCGCTGCACGTGACGCCGCTCCTGCTTGCGGAGCGGGTGCAGGTCGTCCAATTCCTCTAGCGCCTTCCGGTAGGCGTCCTGGTCGGTGGCGCCGCCGCTGAGTGCTTCGCGGTACTGGTCTTCCAGATGCTGCGCGAGTTCGTCGGTCAGGTCGGCTTCGGCCGCGGTGTTCAATCGCAGGGGTTGAAGCCGTTCTCGAATCAGTTGCTTCCAATCATGCATGGTCGATACCCGTTACCCGGCTGATGACGGCGACAAAATCCTTCCAGCTCTGCTGCTTGGAACGCAGAACCTTCCGGCCCTTCGCAGTCAGGCTGTAATACCGCCGGCGGCGCTGCTCGGCTTTTTCCACCCACTTGCCTTCGATCGATCCCTCCGCCTCCAGCCGGTGAAGCAGGGGATAGAGCGAAGTCACGTGAAAGCTTAAGGCCCCGCCGGAACGAAGCTGAATCAACTTGGAGATGTCGTAGCCGTGGCGGGACTGATCTTCCAGCAGCGAGAGCACCAGCAGTTCGGCGCTGCCCTTTTTCCATTCCTGATCTGGTGGTATGAGCGTCATATTGTGTGGTCCCTTATATGGGACTCAAGAATAGTATACGGCGATTCCGTGAATTTGTTCCACGAAGTTGTTTCGGGACGACGCTGCTACTATGCAGATGTGCGCTTCGTATCATTCTTGGAAGTGATGGTCTGCTGGTTCGCGTGGTGGTATCCCTTCATCTTCCGCGCGCCGCACGTGCAGAAGCGGGAGTCGATTACGCTGGCAACTCCTACGCGTGTGGGGCTGGCTCTGGAGTCGGTGGGTATCTGCATCGCGTTTCTGTTTCGCACGCCCGATCCAGGTATCGTGCGGGTAGTTCTGGCAATGCTCGTGGCGCCGGTTGCGCCCGTGATGGCGTGGAGCGCGGTGAAGCATCTGGGCCGTCAGTTCCGCATCAATGCCGGCCTGTACCACGATCATCAACTGGTCCATACCGGCGCCTATGCGGTGGTGCGCCACCCCATTTATTCGTCGCTGCTGGCAATTCTGGTGAGTACGCTGCTCCTGCTGACGGACTGGCGATGGGCTATCGTTTCGCTAGTGCTCTACATTGCGGGAACCGAAATCCGCGTCCGCACCGAAGACGGTCTGCTGGCTTCCCGCTTCGGCGAACAGTTCGAGCAGTACCGGCGGACGGTGCCGGCGTATATTCCCTGGCTGCGGTAGCGATTATGCGATAGTGGATCTTATGTTTCGCCGCCTCTGTACCCTTGCTCTGCTTGCGTCTTGTGTTGCCGGTGCGGGCCGCTCGCAGGAACTGACCGAGAAATACCGGCCCATCGCCGACAAACTGATCGATGCCGCGCTGGCCGACAACGAAGGCTACAAACGGCTGGAGTATCTCTGCTACCGGATCGGCAACCGGCTGAGCGGGTCGGAATCGCTGCAGCGGGCCATCGATTGGTCGGTAGAGCAGATGAAGGCGGCCGGCTTGAGCAACGTGCGGGTGGTGCCGGTGAAGGTGCCGCACTGGGTGCGCGGCGCGGAATCGGCGCGCATGCTGGAGCCACAGCAGAAGGCGCTGCACATGCTCGGCCTGGGCATGAGCGTCGGCACGCCGCCCGGCGGCATCACGGCCGACGTGGTGGCCGTCTCGACTTTCGACGAACTGACCGCGTTGGGCGCCGACAAGATCAAGGGCAAGATTGTGGTCTACAACTACGCGTTTCAGGGTTACGGGTCGGCTCGCGGGTACCGGTCGACCGGCGCATCGCGGGCGGCGGCTCTGGGAGCGGTGGGCGTGCTGGTCCGGTCGGCAACTCCGCTGGCCATGCAGATTCCGCACACCGGGGCGATGGACTACGATGAGGCGCAGCCGAAGATTCCGGCGGCCGCTGTGTCGCCCGAGGATGCCGCCATGCTGCAGCGGCTATACCAGGAAGGCGTCCCGGTGAGAGTCCACCTGGAGATGGGTGCGCGCATGGAACCCGACGTGGATTCCGGCGACGTGATCGGCGAGATTCCCGGGAAGACGCATCCGGAGGAAGTGGTCGTGATCGGCGGCCACATCGATTCCTGGGACGTGGGACAGGGCGCGCAGGACGACGGCGCTTCGATTATGGCGTGCCTGCAGGCGCTGGCGCTGATGCACAAGATGGGTCTGCAGCCGGCGCGGACGCTGCGCGTGGCTTTCTGGGTGAACGAAGAAAACGGCGGGCGCGGGGGCGAGGCCTATCGCACCTTTGTGGGCGACAACATCAGGAATCAGGTGGCGGCTCTGGAGATGGACGGCGGGGCTGAAACTCCACGGGGATTCGGGGCCGCGGTGGACGAGAATTCACAAGCGTTACTCAAGCAGATCGGCAAACTGCTGGAGCGGATCGGGGCCGGTGAAATCACCGCTGCCGGGGGCGGGGAAGACATTGCCCCGCTGATGCGCGACGGCGTTCCCGGCATTGCCGAGCGCACCGTGGGCACACATTATTTCGACTGGCACCACACCGAAGCCGATACCCTGGACAAGGTGAATCCGGAAGATTTCCGCAAGAGCGTCGCCGCTTTGGCGGTGCTGAGTTACGCCATTGCCGACATGCCGCAGCGTCTCACGGCGTCGATTGGACGGGGTCGCGGCGGCAGAGGCCAGTAACGCCGATATAATGAATTAATGAGGCATGGTTGGCCGGTTGCGGGTGTGGTGGGCGCGTGTGTCCTGGCTTGCACGCTGTTCGCCCAGAAACCTTTCCGCGAGTATCCGGCCTGGGAATACAACAATTTCCCGCTTCCCCCGGACTATCAGGTTCCCGGTGAATGGACCTTTGCGCGCCTGATGTACCCCACCACGCATCTGCATATCGACTGGCAGAGCGAGTTTAAGCGAGACTTCGACTGGCATCTGGGCAACACCAACTGGACCATCGA
>DASZMZ010000186.1:0-6032 GCA_035551455.1 Candidatus Sulfopaludibacter sp. | reverse complement strand
TCGCGGAGTCTACCGCATCTTCGGGCTGGAACCGGGCAGCTACGTGGTCCGCGCGGCCACCAAGCAGTATGACGAGGGCGGATACCTGCCCACGTTCTTCAACAACGTCGCCACGGTGGAGGGGGCTCGCCCGGTCGAGGTGCTGCTGGATCAGGATACGCCGGATGTTCTCATACGCCCCGCGCCTGGCCGGCTGTACCACATCGCGGGCTCGGTTTACGGCTCCGGCCGGACGCAAATTATGCTGACGCTGATTTCCGATATGGGAACCGAATCGGTCTCGCCGGATAGCGACGGCCGGTACAAGTTCAGTCCCGTGGCGCCCGGAAAATACGAGATCTACGCCCAGGGATTCGGCGGGCGGGCGATTGGCATGCTGGCCGCGTACCAGCCGCTCGAGATCGACCGGGACCAGACCGAGACCAATCTGTCGCTGCGGCCGCAGCCCGAAGTCCAGTTCGTTTTCGAGGATACGAAAGGCGCGCCGGTGGATAGCTCCTCCGTGCAGATTATGGCGCGGCAGAAACAGCTCTCCGGCGACCTTCCCGTGCAGTTCATCCGGCCGGCTAACAATCGCCAGAGCTTCGACCCCGGCCGCTGGGAATTCTCGCTGGCGCCGAATGCCGGCTTCTATGTGGTGGGCGATCATCAGGTGCTGTTGAGGGAAGCGTCGACGGTAGTGAAGTTTGTGCTTTCCACCAGCCCGGCCGCGATTCACGGGACGGTCCAGGGCGCGCCGGGAATTCGGGTGTACCTGGAGGGCCGCCCCGGCGAGATCCGCACCACGCGCACCGACATGAACGGCCAGTTCCGCTTCAGTGGGCTGGCGCCCGGGGACTATCGGATTCAGTCGACATTCGACGCCTACAATGCATACACGGCGCAGAAGATTCATCTCGACGAGGGACAGGAGTTGGAGATGCCGGGCAGCCGATAGGGGAGGCAGGAGACAGGAGACAGGAGACAGAAGGGCGCGGGGTATTCGCCGGGGGCGGGATGGATTTTCACCGCTGAGGCGCTGAGGCGCTGAGGAAGACGCGGAGGCCCTTGGCAGGGCGAGAAGACTTTCGATTGTCAAAGATCGGTTGCGGTGGACGGGGTTAGGCTGCCAGGGGGAGGGCCATTGGCGGCGATTCCACGCTGATTTGGTTCACCATCGGGCTGAAAACAGGGGTTGAAAAAACAAATTCAGGTGGCGGCGGGAGCGGCTCGGGTCCTTTGGCGGCTTTGGGGACCTCTTGTACTTGGGGTTTGAGTTTTTCAGCGGCGATGCGATTGGCTTGCTCCTGACGGAGGAGGTCGAGGTTGCGCTGCATCTTGCGGTGGATGCGGCTTTCGTAGAGGGTCAGGAGGTTCAGGTTTTTGGCGTTCTTGACCCAGGCGAAGGCCTGGAGGAAGGCGTCGGAGACCTGCGGGGGCTGGGTGGGGTACGGATCTTCTTTGGTGTTGAGACCGATACCGATCAGGGTGTTTTCGATGCAGGAGACGCGATTGAGACGCCAGGTGTCATCGGCGATGGCTTTTGCGAGGACGGTTTCGAGTCCTGGGGCGGCGCCTAGAGAGGCGAGGAGCGAGTTGGTGTGTTTGAGATAGGCATCCCACTCTTCTTTGGTGAACATCATGACCTGGCCGGTGATTCCATGACGCCAGGCGTTGAGAGCGCGACGGTCTCTTTTGGGAAAAGTTTCTAACTGTTCCGTTTCCATATCCAACACCACAGTAGCTTGGGAGGTTGGGCTGTCAAGCGACGGTTCCCGGTAAACGATAGAGGGGATTCGGAAAAGTATTTTTTGAAGCGTGTGACTTGGTGAGGCTTCGCTTCAGTTACACTTTTGGGAGAGGAACTCATGCGAGCTGCATTGCTGTTCGCTTTCCTGGCCTACGGACAGGATTCTGCCGACGTCGCTTGGCAGAACACGGTCCGGTTGGCTCACGTGAAGCAGAAGGTGGCGGCGGCGCTGGCGAACCAGCCGGATTTCACCTGCGTGGCCACACTCGAACGTTTCCTCCGTCCCGCCACAGCATCAGGCAAAGCCTCCGCCGAACAACGCTTGGACACGGTGCGCGTGGAAGTGGCATACGTGGGCGGGAAGGAGCTGTATTCCTGGCCGGGGGAGAACAAGTTCAGCGATACGCCCATCACCCGCATGGTGGGAGTGGGTATGGTGGGGGACGGTGAATTCGCGGTGCACGCTCACAACGTCTTCGTCTCCGGCGGCGGCATTGTCACTTACGCGGGGCCGGAGGGCGGCCTTCTGCGCTGGGACTACACCATCTCCAGCTATGAGAGTGGTTGGACGGTAAGCGGTAAAGGCGCCAGCCAGTTGGTGGGTTCGGCCGGGTCGTTCTGGGTGGATGCTCAGACGCTGGACCTGGTCCGCATGGACAACCATGCGACCGATTTCCTCCCGACGTTTCCGCTGCAGGGGGCCGTGAGCCGTGTCGACTATGGCAAGCTCCGGATCGGCGAGCAGGAGGTGCTGATGCCCGTCCGCAGCGAGATGAAGACCGTGGACCTGGATGGCGGCGGGAATCGCAATGTCACCCAGTACAGCAATTGCCGCCAGTACGCGGGCCAGTCGACCATTAGCTTCGGAGCGTTGCCGCCGGAGGCCGCCGCGCCGGTTGCGCCGCCCGTACAGGTGCAGGAGTTTCAGTTGCCGCCCGCAACGGTGCTGCGTCTCCGATTGAGCCAGGATCTCTCCCTGGCGCATGCGGCCGTGGGCGACCCGGTGGAGGCGTCGCTGGTCGCGGCGTTGCGGGACGGGGATCGGGAAATCGTTCCCAGAGGTGCCGTGGTGAGAGGCCGGGTCCGGCTGGTTTCGCGCGAATCGGCGGCCAGTCAATATGCGGAGTTGGGACTCTCCTTCGAGGAATTGGAGTTCCAGGGCCACACGTCGCAGTTCACGGCGCTGCTCAAGAGCTTCGATTCCGAGCTTCCCAATGTCCGTCTGGATGTGATTTCGAGCGGCGTTTACAGCGGCCAGATGCTCACCCGCACGCAGGTGGGCGCTACGAAAATGGCGGGCGCCAGTGTCTTCTTCATTCGCGCCGATAGCCTCGGGATTCCGAAGGGCACGCTGATGACCTGGGTGACGGCCGCCAAGTAGTCTACAAGCTGCGCAGGTGAAAGCCGCCGTCCACGTTGATGACCTGTCCGGTGCAGTAGTCCAGCAGGCCATCGGCAATGGCGCGAACGGCTTTGGCCACATCGCTGCCTTCACCCATGCGGCGCTGGGGCAGCAGGCCGGCCGCGATCTTCTCGTCGTAGACCTTTTCCACTTTGGCGATCATATCCGTACGGATGATGCCGGGTCGAATTTCAAAGACCTTGATACCGAGCGGCGCCAGACGTTCGGCGTAGAGCGCTACGGACATGCTGAGTCCGGCCTTCGAGATGCAATACTCGGCGCGGTTCACCGACGCGGTATAGGCGGAGATGGAGGTGACGAAAACGATGCGGCCTTCGCCGCGTTCGACCATCCAGCGGGCCGCCTGTTGGGTGAGAAAATGGGGTCCCTTCAAATTGGTGGAGATGAGCTCGTCGAAGCTCTCTTCGGTGGCGTCGAGGATGTCGCGGCGTTCGCGCGGACCCATGCCGGCGTTGTTCACCAGCAGGTCCAGGGCAGGGAAGCGGGCGCGGGCGAACTGGATGAGGCCGTCGCGGTCCGCGCCGCTGGCTACGTCGCAGGGGAAGATTTCGCATCCCGTCTCGGCGCGCAACTGTTCGGCGGCGTCGGCGCGGGCACGATAGGTGCCGATGAGACTGTGGGTCGATGCGAGTTCTGTCGCGATGGCGCGTCCGATTCCCCGGCTGGCGCCCGTGATGATGGCGGTTGGTTTGGGCAAGCCCCTATATAGTAACGGGATTGTCCAGGACGAAGGTCAGGCGGGTTTCCGAAGGGATCTTCACCTTGGGACCCTTGCTGATGGCTTCCACACCGGTTCCGGCCGCGGCTCCCGCGCCGGCTCCGGCTGCCGCACCGCCCGCGCCGCCGGCCAGACCGCCGATGATGGCGCCGAGCACCGCGCCGCCGCCGGCCTTGGTGGCCGTACGCTTGCCGCGTGCGTCGCTTTCCTGGGTGATGTTCTGGGTGTTGATGTCGATCACGCGGCCATCCACGGTCACCGAGACCAGGGCCAGGGTCAGCTCGGCGCGGCCGGTCAATTTGCCGGCTTCTTTGGATTCCACCAGCTTCATGAGGACATCGGCGCCGCGCGGAATCACCACATCGCCGCCGGCTGTGATGGGCTGATCGATGCTGGCGCGGTAGGTCTGGCCGGTGGTGGCTTTCTCCGAATCCACCGGATCAATGATGCGGACCACGAGATTGGTGCCCGACGGAATTTCGACAGGCTGACGCGCCGCCGCCACCGATGCCGGCGTGGATGCAGCGCCCGGACCGGTATCGCCGGGACGCAGCACCGTGGGGGCGTCGCCCGTGCTGTTGCTGCTCCGCCGCAGAGTGGGCGGTCCGTCGTCAGACGAAGCTGAAGTATCGCGTCTCAATGTGGGACGGCTGTCGCTGCTGCCGTAGGAAGGATCGCGGCGGAGCGTGGGACGAGCTTCATCCGACGAATCCTGCGAATCGGCGCGGCGCAGCACCGGCCGATTTCGGTCCGGACCGGCGGAGGTAGTGCCGTTGCCGAATTCGATTTTGGCCACCTGGCTGGTTTCGAAAGTTTCGATCTGGTCGCCGACTTCGACTTTCACTTCGCGCGGCGAACCACCCAGATAGGTACCGTTTATCACGCGGCCGGTCTTGAGGGTAATGATGTCCGCGTACCCGGCCGTGGCAAGAATCAGGGCAAATCCGATGTGTAGCAGGCGCATAACTATTCCTCATTGTAGACGCGAATGAGGGCCGGTTAGTTTACAGCGGATTTCCCTTAACAGACTTTACTTTACGAGCGCCTGGACGACGTTCTTACCGCGCTCGAAGGCGGCCGAGTAGACGCCGCGGCTCTCATCGCGGGTGAGCGGCAGGCTGGCATGGTGCAGCCGCTCCAGGCCTTTGCCCATGACATAAGTACCGGCATAGGCGATTGCGCCTTTGGGGATGAGGCCTCCGCCGAGGGGGATTTTGCCCACTAGTTCACGGGCAATGGCGCGCCATCCGAAAGCGCTGGCGCCGATGGTGAGGGCTTCGGCTTTCTGGTGACTGAAGCCGATTTCCTTGTCGCAGGCGGCGGCGATGAGGAACGCCATGCGGATCTGATTGGCGGTGAGGAAGGCCGTGTCGGAGGCCCATTCTCCGAAGACCCAGGGCAATTCCATGAGATTGGGCACCACGTCGGGCAGCGCGGTGGCAACGGCGAACAGAGCATTTTCGCGCGCGATGGTATGGATCAGGCGGTCGATCACCTGTTTGCGGAAGACCGGGAACTGGCGCGCCAGAGCCAGGTGGATATCGTCATTCCCGCTGAGAATGGCGGCGATGGTGGCTTCCTGGTCGTTGGGCCAGTAGGTGTAGGTGCCGGAGGGCGCGGCGAGTTGTTGCTGGTAGAGGACGAGGTCGACGTCGCCGGGAGCATCGCTCGAGCCAGCGCGAAACACCTGGGAGGGCTGGGTGGGAGACAGGAATTCTTCCATCTCTTCGTAGCCGGAATCGCTGACCGCCACGAGTCCAAAACGCACCGGTTTTAGCGAGAGGGCTCGGATGTCATCCGGGCTGAGCAGCGAAAAGGCGGCGCGCACCTGTTTGAGGGCTTTGACCATCACACTCGACATTCTACCGCCGGGACCTGGGAGCGATGTGTTATATACCAACCAGATGCCGGGAGTGGGATGGGCTTGGGTGCGCGACACGAAAGTGCAACGGCGTGGATTCAAACACGCTCGGCGACTACGTACTGCATCGCCGCCGAGACATGCTGCGGTTTCCAGCTCCGGTTCATGAGCAGGCAAAGGGAATCAGGTAGGTCACGGAATGTCACCAACGCTTCCTTATAGTTGGTCCGTGAGGAGCAATTGATTTGAGAGTTATCCACAGCCGTCGCCCTGCGGGGCTGTGGAAAAGGGTGTTCGCTCA
>DASZMZ010000185.1:0-8583 GCA_035551455.1 Candidatus Sulfopaludibacter sp. | reverse complement strand
GAAGGCCAAAGTAACTTAGCCGTGCTATAACAGCCATTTAGGGCTACCAAGAGATACTAGCATCACAAATTAGGCGAGTCACCATGGATTCCATACCCGCGAGTACCAGAGGTCCCGGTCGGACAAACTATTGCATGTTTTGATACTTTCCACTGAATTGTACGTAATGGCATACGTTTCTGGCTAAGCTGTTCAAATTGCGCGGGAGCCTCCGAAAGGCTTAGGCCGATTAGGGCTACTACCTAACATCGGTACGTCATAAGGTAGAGTACTGACGGCCGGAAGTCCCGGCCGTTTCGTGCGAAAAGTTCCAGTACCGAAGCCGAAATTCTTTTTGTGCAAAATGGCACAAATCAGGAGCAATTCGACCGGTGTCATAATATGTAGTCAATTCCAACGTATCGGAGGAGTTCTATGAGCCTGACGAAATCCAGCCGCCGTGGCTTTCTTGCGGCCGCCGCCACCGCGCCGCTTCTGGCGCAGCAGGCCGCTCCGCCCAATCCCAACACGTCGGCGCGGCGGCCGGGACCGCCTCCCGAAGTCCCGCCCTTCGACGGTCCCATCGAGTTCGCGCGCCAGGACGTCGCCCCCAAGGTGACTCCGTTCCCCATGCAACAGGTCAAACTGCTGCCCGGCATCTACGGCGAGGCTGCGGAGTGGAATCGGGGCTATATGGGCCGGCTGACGGCGGATCGCCTGCTATTCAACTTCCGCCAGAATGCCGGCCTGTCGACGGGCGACGCCAAGCCGTTCGGCGGATGGGAGGCCGCGGCGGATGGCAAGCGCGGCACCGAACTGCGCGGCCACTTTACCGGCCATTACCTTTCGGCGGCGGCGCAACTCTATGCCTCCGAGGGCGACAAAGACGCCAAAGCCAAAGGCGATGAAATGGTGGCGGGACTGGCCAAATGCCAGCAGAAGCTGAGCGGCGGATACCTCAGCGCCTTTCCGATTGAGCTGTTCGACCGCCTGGACAACCTCTCCGGCAAGCCCCGTTCCACCGACCCCGGCGCGCCGGGACTACCGTGGGCGCCCTTCTATACGGTCCACAAAATCATGGCGGGCCTCTACGATATGCACCGCCTCACGGGTAACCGGGAGGCCCTGCAAGTAGTGGAAGGCATGGCCGGGTGGGCCGATTCCTGGAGCGCCTCCAAAAGCGAAGCGCACATGCAGGAGATCCTGAACGTGGAGTTCGGCGGGATGGCCGAAGTGCTCTATAACCTTTCGGCCGCAACCGGCAACGATCAGTGGGCCAAAGCCGGCGACCGCTACCAGAAGAAGCGCTTCATCAATCCACTGGCCCTGCGCCGCGACGAATTGCGCGGATTGCATGTCAACACGCACATCCCGCAGGTAATCGCCGGGGGCCGCCGGTACGAGATCTCCGGCGACACGCGGTTCCACGACGTCGCCGATTTCTTCTGGTACGAAGTAACTTCGGCCCGCTCCTATGTTACCGGCGGCACCAGCAACGGAGAAACCTGGCAGGGGCAGCCGCGCGAATTGGCCGCCGAGTTAAAGCGCAGCGTCGCGACCGCCGAGTGCTGCTGCGTGTATAACATGCTGAAGCTCACGCGGCACCTGTACTCCTGGAAGGCCGATCCGCGTTACTTCGACTATTATGAGCGGGTCATGATCAATCACCGTCTGGGCACCATTCAGCCGAAGACGGGATACACGCAGTATTATCTCTCACTTACTCCCGGCGCATGGAAGACATTCAATACGGAGGACCAATCCTTCTGGTGTTGCACCGGAACCGGCGTCGAGGAGTACAGCAAACTCAACGACAGCATTTACTGGCACGATGGCGAGGGCGTCTATGTGAATCTCTTCATGGCGTCCGAATTGAACTGGAGTGAGAAGGGCTTCAGGCTTCGGCAGGAGACGAAATTCCCCGAGCAGCAGTCCACGCTTCTGACCGTTACGGCCGCCCATGCCGCGCCCATGCCGCTGCGGCTGCGAATTCCCGGCTGGCTCCAGTCCAGCCCCAGTGTGAAGGTCAATGGCCGGGTGATCGAAGCTTCGGCGGCTCCCGGCAGCTATCTCACGCTCACCCGTGCCTGGAAAGCCGGAGACAAGGTGGAACTGGAACTGCCGATGCACCTCTCCGTGGAAGCCATGCCCGACGACCATAAGACGCAGGCCTTCCTTTACGGCCCCGTGGTGCTGGCCGGCGATCTCGGCGGCGAGGGTCTCTCGCCGGCGCGCGTGGTCGGGCCTAATGCTCCGCAGATGCGGGCCGTGCCGGCGATCGAGATCCCTTCGTTCAAAGGCGACCCGGCGTCGTGGATCAAGCCGGCGGATGGGCCGCTCAGGTTCCGCACCTCTGGTCAGAAGAGAGATGTCGAGTTGGCGCCGATCAACTCGATTTTCGACAAACGCTATTCGGTGTACTGGCAGGTAGGATAGACGGTCGCCTTTTGCCGTCTGTCCAAGGCGAGCTCGGCTCGCCTTTTGGCGTCGGGGTGAATTCCCGCGGAACCGTTATCGAAGCTTCTACGTCATTCACCGTAACCAACGGAGGGTGGCGACGGAAGACGATCGATGAAAAACCGAATTCTGCTGATTGAGGACGACCCCGGGGTAGTGGTTACCGTATCAGACCTGTTGGGCGCGGAAGGATATCGGGTGGAGTTTTCGCTGGATGGACTGCTCGGACTCAGACGCACCGAATCCGGTGAATTCGATCTCATCGTCCTCGATGCCGTGCTGCCGGGAAAATCGGGCTTCGACATCTGCCGCGAATTGCGCCAACGGGGCTTCGACGGCGGCATCCTGATGTTGACGGGGAGAACTGATCTGGCCGACCGCGTGAGCGCCCTCAAACTGGGAGTCGACGACTATGTGACCAAGCCCTTCGAGCCGACCGAACTCGTGGCGCGGGTCCAGGCGCTGCTGCGCCGAGTGAAACGAGAGAAGCGGATTCAGGTAACCGCCTATCGCATCGGCGATGTGGAGATCGATTTCGACCGCGCCGAGGCATTCAAACGCGGACAGCGCATCAATCTCACCGCCAAGGAGCTGGAGCTGCTGCGATACCTGGTGAACAATCGCGACCGCGTGGTGTCGCGCGAAGAGATTCTGCGCAACGTCTGGCAATATACCAACGACGTTTCGTCGCGCACGGTGGATGTGCACGTGGCCTGGCTGCGCCAGAAACTGGAACGCAACACGCACCAGCCGCAGTTTATTCAGACCGTGCGTACGAAAGGCTACCGCTTCTCGGCGGAGTAGGCGGCAGCCCTGGCTGGTGTCGGGAAAAAAGACTACTTGTCCATCTTGTCGCCGGTCTTGTCCATTTTGTCGGTCTTCTTCTTTTTGGGCGCCTTCTTTTTCTTGGCGGTGGTGTCCATCTTATCCATCTTGCCGGTCTGGTCCATCTTGCCCATCTTGTCCATCTTGTCCTGGGCGAAAGCCGCGCCCAGCATGAGGGTGGCGGCGGTGAGGCAAAGTGCGAGTGTACGTTTCATGATTGTTTCTCCTTGTGAATTGGTGTTTTAAAAGCCTGCGTAATCGTCATAGCCGCGTTCCGCCCAGAAATCCGGCGGACGGCTCTTAGTGAACTGCAACTGGCCGATGCACTTGATGTTCTTGATCCCATACTTGATGGGAATGGCCAGCCGGAGCGGCGCGCCGTGCGAGTATTCGAGCGGACGGCCCTCCATTTCGTAACAAAGCAAAGTTTGGGGATGGAGCGCCGAGGCCATGTCGAGGCTCACATAATATTCGCGGCCGGGGGTGGCGAGCGCGACGTACGAATCGGGTCCGGGGAAGGCCGGGCGGTAGCGCCGGGCGAAATCAGCCAGCCTGGCGCCGCCCCAGTGGACGCGCTTGCTCCAGCCCTCCACGCACTTTAATTCGGTGACGAATTCGTGTTTGGGAAAGGCCTGAATATCGGCCAGGGTCAGGCTGGCTGCCTCTTCATTGGCCAGTCCGCTGACTTCCAGACGCCATTCCTTGATATCGAAATCGTCATCGTCGATGCCGATGGTGCCGTTCACTTTGGGCATCTCGCTTTCAGCGCGGGGAAACTGGCGAGCGAGGCGGCCGGGGCGGTAATAATCGCGGGCGAATTCCTCATTGGTTTGGAGCACCCGGCGCAGAGGCCAAGCCACGCCGCCATCGGGATTGCGGCTGCCGATCCAGCGCCATGCGCCGTAGCCGGCCAGCGCCGCGATGCCGCCGGTGAGGAAACTGCGGCGGGTCTGATCCTTAAGCTGTCTCTCCACGGATGGCCTCCTTGTCGTCGACCACTTCGAGGCCGGTCACCATGGAGCGGAAGTTGTTCCAGCCGGCGCGAATGACCTGTCCGATGTGGACAAAGAAGAACAGCACGTAGCCGCAGGTGAGCAAGAAGTGTTCCAGCCGCGCTGCCTTATAGCCACCGAGCAGCGCGGTGAGCCAGCCGAGTTGGACGGATTTGAAAATGGCGAGTCCCGTCAGCAGAGATCCGGCACCCATCAGCACGATGCTGGTATAGGCAATTTGCTGCGCGCCATTGAACTTTCGTTTTGGCGGCGGCTGCTTGCGCAGGTGCAGGTCGTGGAGCGTGACCTGAATGGCTTCCACGAACGAGTGGCGATTAGGAACCAGATACCGCCACTCGCCGCTGACCAGGGTGTAGATGACGTAGCTGACGCCGTTGAGCGCGAAGAACCACATGATCAGGAAGTGCCAGGCCATACCTTCCGCGAGCCGCTGCGGAATGTGAAAAAAGTCATAGAACCACTCGGGGAAGGGAATGTACACGTCGTTGGCCCAGTAGATCAGCAGGCCGCTCCAGATCATCAGGGACAGCAGCGGAAAGTTGATCCAGTGAAACCAGCGGATTGCGCGCGGATGTTTCTGTTCGACGCGGGCCATTTTGTGATTCCCTCCTTCTGTGCAGTACTTCGAAGGAGGAGGCGAAAAAGTTACGGCCCGATGCCAGGAAATATGCTATTTGCGATAGCCCTGCCAGATATACTCGAGGGCTTCGGGCAGAGTCTGGGCTTTCACCTTGCCATCGGTATGGCCGCAATTCCGGGCGAAGACGAACTGGTAGTGGTAGCCTTTGGCGGCGAGCGCGGCGGCCATCTTTTCGTTGGCGAGGACCCAATCGTGGTAATCGTCGCGGTTGTTGTAGTTGTCGCGATCGCCGACTTCCAGCCAGAGGCGGAGGGGCTTCACGGGACTATTCGGAATGAGGTGCTCGTGGAACTCCCATGCGCCGTGCGGAGTAGCGGGATTCGCGGGCCACTGCTGGTTGACGTAAGTGCCGGAGTAGGTGAGGACGCGATGGTATAGCTCGGGATGATACCAGGCCATGGCCATGGCGGCCGAGCCGCCGGAACTGCCGCCCATGGTGGCGCGGCCGTCTGGGTCTGTGGTGAACTTCACCTTGTACTGCTTTTCGACCAGCGGCAGCACTTCCTTCTCCACGAATTCGGCGTAGAGGCCGGACATGGTGTCGTACTCCAGACCGCGCTCGCTACCCTGCGCATCGCCGGAGCCGTTGCCGATGGAGACGGCGATCAGCACGGGCACCTTGTGGGCCGCGATGAGGTTATCGAGGGCGGTGAACAGAGAGCGATCGGGGCCATCGGCGCCTACCAGCAGGGGCGCTGCCGTGCCCGGCACATACTGTTTGGGAACGTAGACGGCCACCTTGCGGGTGTAAGGCGCGGCGTGGCTGGTGACGGCTCCGCGTGGTCTCGGAGGCGCGTCGGCAGGCGGAGGCGTGGCCGGACCTTTGGCGATGCCGGGATAGATTTTGCTGCCGGTGGATTCGATGGTGAAGTTGTAGACCGTGCCTTGCGGCACTCCCTCATGCACCGTCATTTCGGGCGCGGCGGTGTGAGTGGGTCCGAGAATGAAGTTGCCGTCGGCGGCGGCGGGGGCATTTTCGCCATCGGGCAATTCCTTGGCCGCTACATAGCCTTCGGTGTGGGGATCGCGAGTGGGGTTCTGGCGCGCGGGCCTTTGCGGCGTGGTCTGCGATAGGGCAATGAGAGCGAAAGCCCACAGTAGGTTGAAAGAGGACAGCATGGTGGTCTCCTGAAGAAGTAGCTGCGTCGATCTTATCGCAACTTCAGGTAACTTGGTAGGAATGGACATCCGGAATGTGTGTGTGTACTGCGCCTCGAGCGAGCGGACGGCGGCAGTGTATCGTGTACGGCGGCAGTTCGTTGGGATCGATGGGCCGTCTGGCGGAGACCGCGGTGGTGACGCTGCCGGGCGGCTGCGGCACGCTGGAGGAACTGTTCGAGGCCATTACGTGGAAGCGGCTGGGACTGTATCGGGGTCCGGTGGTGCTGGTGAACGTCAACGGCTTCTACGATTCCTGCCTGGCGCTGCTGGCCCGCTGCGTGGAAGAGCAGTTTATGGACGCCAAGCACAGCGCCATGTGGCAAGTGGCGGCGGGGCCGGAGACGGTGGTGGAGATTCTGCGCGGCGCGCCGGAATGGCCGGCCGACGCGCGCAGCTTCGCCGCCCTGCGCTGACGGCATGATATCTCTATAGAGAGCCCCTACGAAGAAACCACTATGAAGAAACCCGTGCTCCTGATCTGGATCGCCGTCTCGCTGTATGCGGCGGGAGTTGCCGTCGATTACGCCGCCGAGGGCAAACTCTGGTGGTCCCACATTCAATTTTTGGCTGACGACAAGTTGGCAGGCCGCGACACCGGGAGCGAGGGCTACCGGCAGGCGGTGCAATATGTGATGACGCAGTTCGAGCGCGCGGGACTCAAGCCGCTGGGCACGAACGGCTACCAGCAGCCGGTGCAGTTCGACAAGAAGGAACTGGTGGCCGCCGAGAGCAGCCTGGCGCTGGTGCGCGACGGCGAGGTGACGCCGCTCACCATGGGCGCGGAGGCCAGCCTGAGCGCGCGCGGAGACCTGGCGCCCGAAGTGGAGGCTCCCATGGTGTTCGTGGGCTACGGCATGGTGATTCCCGAAGCGCAGTACGACGATTTGGCGGGGCTGGATTTGAAGGGCAAGATCGCCGTCTACGTGAGTGCCGGCGGTCCGGTGAAGGCGCCCGGTAATGTGAAGTCGCACTACTCGTCGGGCGCGGAGCGGTGGGCCGCGCTGCGGCGTGCGGGGGCGATCGGCATTGCGACGATACCGGGTGGTCGCGGACCGAACGGGGCGGCGGGGCAGACTCCTCCTGCCGATGGCGCGGCGGCGGCGGGCGCTGCTGGTGGTCGCGGAAACGGTGGAGGCGCGGGAGGCGGAGGCGGACGGGGAGCGCCGCAGCCCGCCTTCGTGCTGGCCGATAAGGCGCTGCAGGAATCGGCAGGTGAGCAAGTGGCCGTGACGGTGACCCGGCAGGGCGGGGAAAAGCTGTTCGCCGGCTCCGGCCACACCATGGAAGAGATTCAGAAACTGGCGAACGCCAACGAGCCGCTGCCTACGTTCCCGCTGAAGGGCACGCTGCGCGCCAAGAGCGTGGTGAAGCATAGCGAACTGGAAGCTTCGAATGTGGTGGGCCTGCTGCCGGGCACGGACAAGAAGCTGAAGAACGAATACGTGGTGATGTCGGCGCACCTGGACCATCTGGGCGTGGGCCGCGCGGTGAACGGCGACAACATCTATAACGGGGCGATGGACGACGCGTCGGGAATCGCCAGCGTGCTGGAGATTGCGCGCCTGATGAAGGCCACGGGCGTGAAGCCCAAGCGGTCGATTATCTTTCTGGCGGTGACGGCGGAGGAGAAGGGCGAACTCGGCTCGCGATTCTTTGCCGCGCATCCCACCGTGCCCGCCGGACAGATTGTGGCGGACATCAACCTGGACATGTTCCTGCCGCTGTATGCGCTGAAGGTGATTGAGGTGCAGGGGCTGGCGGAATCGACGTTGGGCGAAACGGTGCGCGCTGCGGCGGCCGATTCGGGAGTGGCCGTGCAGGTGGATCAGGAGCCGGAACAGAATCGCTTCATCCGCAGCGATCAGTATAGTTTCATCCGGCGCGGTGTGCCCTCGCTGGCTTTCAAGTTCGGGTATGAGCCCGGCTCGCCGGAGGAGAAGATTCGCAGGGATTGGGTGCGCAACATCTATCACAAGCCGGCGGACGATTTGAATCAGCCGGTGGACGCGGCGTCGGCGGCGAAGTTCGACCGCATCATTATGAGTCTGCTGCAGCGCGTGGCGGACGCTCCGGCGCGTCCGCAATGGAATGGCGACAGCTTCTTCCGGCGCTTCGCCGCGAAGGGGGAATAGGAGCGATTCATGATACGGAAACTTGCGTTCCTGGCTGCCTGCACGAGTCTGCTGGCGGTGGCGAAGGCGCCCGAGCGATCGCTGCAGGTGGTGACCACCGAGACCGTGGATTTCAACGGCGGCACACTGCATCTCAACAGCACCTATGGCGAACTCAACGTGGAGACGTGGGACGAGCCTCGCATCGAAATCACGTTGACGCGGACGGCTTTCCGGCACGCCGCATCGAGCGACCAGGAGTCCGGCAAAGCCTTTTTGAACCGGATCAAGCTGACCGTGCAGAAGGCGGCGAACGGCGATGTGACGGTGTCCACGCAGTTTCCCGGGCGGAACCGGCTGGTCCGCGCCGTATGGGGCTTGGGCGATTTCAATCTGG
>DASZMZ010000184.1:0-20012 GCA_035551455.1 Candidatus Sulfopaludibacter sp. | reverse complement strand
GCGTTGGCCGGATCGCGCCGATTGCCGCCAGGAATGTCTCAGCCAGATCGAGGCGCACCCGAAGGAGTGCCTGGTCCGCTCCATCCTTTCGGAATGGTACGCCCGCAAGAAGTGCATCTACTGCCGGCAGGGCTTCGAGGAAATTCAATGGGCTGTCCAGAAGCCGGCCTTGCTGGTGGATGGAACTGCCGTAGCCTGCGATCTGATTCCCGCCGAACGGCTGCTCGAGGTGCTGGCGACGGCCAAACCGATTTGTTTTTCCTGCCACACGGCAACCGAGTGGGTGAAGGCGAATCCGGACTTGGTGACCAACCGGACTATTGAAAAACGGCCTGACAGCCGATAGCTGCAATGTAAAGGGCTTTACTCGAAATGAAATATCTGTCCGTCGTCCTGTTGCTGGCAGTTTTCCCGGCAATCGGCGGGCAACAGGGAGCTCCTTTAGCTCCTATTGCGCTCTACACTCAGTACCAGCAGGAACCCTCCGCAGTGGTGCTGCAAGCCATGCAAGATGAGCTGGCGATGATTATGGCCCCTATGGGCCTACGGTTCGGCTGGCACTCGCTCAAGGATGCCAGTGGCAGCAAAGCGGCGGTCGAACTGGCTGTCCTGACCTTTAAAGGCCATTGCGAGGTGACCCATCTCGCTCCTCGGAGCGGCCAGGCCGGGCCCTTGGGCTGGACGCATGTCAGCGAGGGCGCAATTTTGCCGTTCGCCGATATCGATTGCGACGGCATCCGCAACTTCCTCCAAATGGGTCTGCTGGCCGCTCACTCGGGGGATCGGGAAGAGCTGTTCGGGCGGGCATTGGGCCGCGTCGTGGCGCATGAGTTGTACCACATCTTCGCCAATACGCAGCATCACGGGTCCGAGGGTGTCGGCAAGGCCGATTACAGCGTGCAGAACCTCCTCTCGGACGATTTTCAATTCGGCGAGAAGGAGTCGATGGCGCTCCTTACCAGCAAAGCGCACGAGGTCCTGTCAATTTCCAATGACGAACGTTTATAATTCCGGTAATGCCAGTTCCGGAACTCGACGCGTATCGTAAGCAGTTTGAAACAGTTTCAACGCAGGCGCAGGAGATCACCGCAGGCTTGACGGAAGCTCAGTTTAACTGGCGTCCGGCTCAGGTGAGCTGGTCAATCGAAGAGTGCCTCTCCCATCTGGTGATGGTGGGAAACATCGTGATCCACCACTTGGAGCGGTCCATCGACGACGCGAAGTCGCGCGCAATCAAGGCGCAGCCTCCGTTCCACTACGGAATTGTGGACCGGTACATCGTGAGTCTCACCGAGCACCACAAGTTTACCGCCCCGAAGCGTTTGCAGCCGCTTCACGGCCAGCCCATCACTGGGATTCTACCGAGTCTCCTCCATGTGCAACGACAACTGATCGGACTGGTGGAAAGCTCCGACGGTCTCGACCTCGCACGCGTAAAGGTGGAAACACCCATCTCGCGCTTCTTGCGCATGAGCCTGGGAATGATGTTCGCCCAGATCAGCGCCCACGAACAGCGGCACCTCGAACAGGCGCGCCAGGTCCGGGCAAAGATCTAGTCCCGGGCCAGTTCGGTCTGCTGTTCCAGAATCAGCCGCCGGGCGTGTACCCGGATCCGCGGCAGGAAGATCGCAAAGACTCCGGCCGCGGCCATACAAATGATGCCTCCGGCAGCGACGGTCCACGGTGCGCCCAAACGGTCCGCAGCCGTCCCGGCCAGAAGTGACCCGATCGGCGCCATCCCCATGAACATCATCGAATACACCGACATCACGCGGCCCCGCAGCCGATCCGGCACCATGCTCTGAATCAGCGTATTGGAAGATCCCATCTCGATCATCATGGCGAACCCCACCGGCACCAGCAGGACCACCGACAGCCAATAAAAGTGCGAGAAGGCAAACGCGATCAAAGCCGCGCCAAAGGCCACTGCCGAAACCGCCACCCACGTACCCAATCCCTTCAAATGCTGGCGACTCGCCATGATCAGCGCTCCCGCCAGCGCGCCGATTCCCGTGGCGCCCATCAACGTTCCCAATGCCCTGGCGCCGCCGTGCAGAATGCGGTCGGCAAAAATCGGCATCAGCACCGAGTACGGCATGCCCGTCAAACTGACCACACCCAGCAGCGCCAGCAGCGCATGCACCGGCGTATTGTGCAGCACGAAGCGGAAGCCCTCGACAATGTGCGCGACCGGCGACCCCTGCGGCGTTTCCCGGGTATGCGGCGGCAACTTCATCATGAAGAGTCCCACCAGCACCGCGATGTAGCTCACGGCGTTCGCGAAAAAGCACCAGCCTTCGCCAATGCTCGCCACCAGAATCCCGGCGATGGCCGGGCCCACCACGCGCGACGCGTTGAACATCGACGAATTCAGCGCGATGGCGTTCATCAGGTCGCTGCGTCCCACCATCTCCACCATGAAGGACTGGCGCGCCGGGATATCGAAAGCGTTGACCACGCCCAGCAGCGCCGCCAGCACGAAAATGTGCCAGATTTTGGTAGCGCCCCAGAGTACGTCGGCGGCCAGTACAAAGGCCAGCAACATGGAGGCGGTCTGCGTGGCAATCACCACCCGATGGCGGCTGTACCGGTCCGCCACGATCCCGGCGACCGGCGAAAAGAGGAAGGACGGAATCTGACTCGCGAAGCCAATCGCGCCCAGCAACACCGAACTCCCCGTCATCCGGTAAACCAGCCACGACTGGGCCACGTTTTGCATCCACGTGCCCACCAGCGAGATGAGCTGTCCGCTGAAGAAGAGTTGAAAGTTGCGATATTGCAGGGCGCGCAGTGTGGCCGGAAGCTTCATCCCGCTACGCAGATCTCCGCGAGCACTTTGGCTGCCTCCGCGGCCGGATCTGCCGCACGCGTGATCTGGCGGCCAATCACCAGGTAGTCGGCGCCCGCCGCCATGGCTTCGGCCGGAGTGGAGACACGCTTCTGATCGCCCTTGTCATTGGCCGCCGACCGGATGCCGGGGATCACCAGAATGGTCTTCGGTCCGGCGATTCGGCGCACAGCCGACACCTCCAGAGGGGATGCCACGATGCCGTCCATGCCCACTTCGACCGCTTTCCGGGCTCGCCGTTCCACCAGGTCGGCGATGCTGCCCTGGTAGTTGAGGTCGTCCATGTCTTCGGGACCAAAGCTGGTCAGCACGGTCACGCCGAGCAGTTTCAAACCGGAATCGCCGCGCCCTTCGACCGCCGCCCGCATGGCGGACCCGACCGCGTGGATGGTCAGGAAGCGGACCCCGGTGCGAGCCACCTGCGCCACGGCGCGTTTCACGGTCTCGGGAATGTCATACATTTTCAGATCGAGGAAGACGTCCTTCCCTTCCCCGACCAGTTCGCGCACAAATTCCATTCCTGCCGCGGCATACAGTTCCATGCCGACCTTGTAAAAGTTGACGTGCTGGCCGAGTCGCCCAACGAGGGCACGGGCGTCGGCAGCCGATTCTACATCGAGGGCAACGATGATGGGGTTTTGTGTCATAAGAGTACGATCGCCTTCTCCTGGCGAGGGACCGCCCGGCCGATCCGGTAGGCACCGGCAAAGGCCCGCTCCAGTTCCGCCGCTTGCGATTCAGGCAGGGAGATCAGCAGGCCGCCGGAAGTCTGCGGGTCGTAGAGCAGATCCTCAATCTCGCGCGGCAGCTCGCGGCGCGTTTCCACGGCGCAGGAAGCGAATTCGCGGTTATTATTCAGTCCGCCGGGCACCGCGCCCTGGCGCGCGTATTCCAGCGCCCCGGGCAGGTATTGCACGGCGTCCACCTCGATTTCGAGAGTCACCTTGCTGCCCAGCGCCATCTCGCGCGCATGGCCGATCAGTCCGAAGCCCGTCACATCCGTGCAGCCATGAACGTCAAACGGCAGCATGGCTTCGCACGCGGCGCGATTGAGAGTCAGCATCTGTTGAATGGACTCATTCACATGCGCTTCGGATGCAATTCCGCGCTTCAGGGCGGTAGAGATGACCCCGGTACCGATGCGCTTAGTGAAGACCAGCGCGTCTCCCGCCACCACTCCGGCATTCGGCTTGACGCGCGCCGGATGGACCAGGCCGGTGACGGCGTAGCCGAACATGATCTCGTCGTTGGTGACGCTGTGGCCGCCCAAAATGGAGCAGCCGGCTTCGTGCATCTTCTCGGCGCCGCCTTTGAGAATGGCCTTCAAATCATCGATCTCGCCTTTCGCCGGCCAGGCAAGCACGGAGAGCGAAGAGATGGGACGGCCGCCCATGGCATAAACGTCGCTCAGCGAGTTGGCGGCGGCGATGGCGCCAAAGGTGTACGGATCGTCCACGATGGGTGTGAAGAAATCCACGGTCTGCACCAGGGCAAGCTCCGCCGTCAGCTTGTACACGCCGGCATCATCGGCAGTGTCAAACCCTACAAGGACGTTCTCGTCCGGCCATCTGGGCAGTGCGGCTAAGGCTTGGTCCAATACCTTTGGACTGAGTTTGGCCGCTCAACCCGCGGCTTTGACGTGCGCCGTTAATTTCCGGAGTTGCCTGCTTTCCGCCATGGATTCCCTACTATAATAGCGGCAATGCGACGAACAGCCGTTCTCCTCCCGCTCCTGGTCCTGGGACTGGCGTACACGCTGGTATCCAAAGATCCTCATCTGGACCCGCGCCTGAAGAAGGCCAGCCGCGCGCCGGAGCGCAATGGCTGGATTCAGGTTCACCTGGAGGGAACGCCCGGCCAGATTGGTTTCCAGCACGGCTATCTGCTCGCGCCGGAGATTCAGGACAACCTCAAGGCCATCTCCATGGAGATGATGCACGACGAGAAGAAGGACTGGAACTTCTTCCGCAAAGCCGCGCAGGACGTGCTCTGGCCTCACGTGGAGCAGGAATATCGCGATGAGCTGAATGGCATTGTGGAAGGCCTCGCCGCGCGCAACGTGAAGATGGATATCTGGGATGTGGTGGCGCTGAACGCCTGGCTGGAACTGCCCTACTACGATAAGTGGTACGACAAAAACCACGGCAGGCCGACTTCGAATCCCGCGGTCGCCGAGCATTGCAGCGCGTTTGCGGCAACCGGGTCGTATACGAAGGACGGCCGGGTCGTGATCGGCCACAACAACTGGACCAGCTACTCGTCGGGCGAGCGGTGGAACATCGTGTTCGACATTGTGCCGGCCAAAGGCAATCGCATCGTGATGGACGGCATGCCCGGCCTGATCCACAGCGGCGACGATTTCGGCTTGAACTCGGCGGGCATCATCATCACCGAGACCACCATCAGCGAATTCAACGGCTTCGATCCGGACGGCGTCCCCGAATTCGCCCGCGCGCGGAAGGCCATGCAGTACTCGGCTTCGATCGACGATTTCGAGCGCATCATGAAGGACGGCAACAACGGCGGGTACGCCAACAACTGGCTGGTGGCAGACCGGAAGAACAACGAAGTGGCGAGCCTGGAATTGGGCCTGAAGAACGTGATCCTGAAGCGGACGAAGGACGGCTTTTTCGTGGGCTCGAACTTCCCGGCCGATCCCAAGCTGGCCAAAGAAGAGACCACCTTCAACCTGGAAGACAAGAGCCACAGCGACAACGCCCGGCATGCGCGCTGGCTCCAGTTGATGGATCAGTATAAGGGTAAGATCGATATCGCGGCGGGCGAGAAATTCCTGGGCGACCACTTCGACACTTACGAGAACAAAGTGGATCCCGGCGAGCGCACCTTGTGCGGCCACGTGGACCTTTCGCCGCGCGGCATGCCCACCTGGCAGGGTCCTTATGCTCCCGTAGGCGCGGTGCAGAATAAGATCACCGATGCGGCGGGCGCCGAGAAGATGACGCTCACCGCCGCATTAGGCCATGCCTGCGGACTCCACTTCAAGGCAGCCGAACACCTGGCCAAGCATCCCGAATACGCCTGGTTCAAGCCAACCCTGAAGGATATGGACGCCCGCCCGTTCACTAAGTTCACCGCGAAATAAGAAAGAGCCGCTGGCAGCTCATTTCTCTTACGCGATGGAGTACGTTCGCCCGCGATGCAGACCCAGCAGGATCTGGAACAGGCGGTGCGCGATCAACTCGTGCAGCGTGAGCAGTTCGCGATTGGCGCGGACAATGGCGTCGGCGTCGCGCGGGTCGGTGCTGGTGTTGGCTCCG
The DNA here is from genome assembly GCA_035551455.1 of Candidatus Sulfopaludibacter sp. GTDB lineage: Bacteria > Acidobacteriota > Terriglobia > Bryobacterales > Bryobacteraceae > Sulfopaludibacter. The sequence continues at coordinate 13,886 of DASZMZ010000184.1, read as the reverse complement.
CCGGCCTTCAGAGCCTCGGTGGCTTCACTGATGATGGGGTCGGTCAGAACTTCGCCGGCCATCTCCCAGAGCGTGATGAAGCGATCCACAGCTGTCGGGAAGCTCATCTCGAAAACCCCGGACTGGCTGGTGGTGCGCGGCGGCTTGTAGTCCAGGTTGAACGGACCGTTGTAGCCGTGGCTGCGCAGCAGCACCAACACGTTGAGCCAGTCCAGCGGATTTACCAGACCGATGGCGATATCGACATCGTGCTTCAGGCGGTAGCCATCGTTGATGTCGAAGTGGAAGAGCTTGCCGGCCACCAGGGCGCGGGCCAAGGCGGCGCGCGGCGCGCAGCCCCACATCAGCTCGTGCAGATACTCGGGATTGAGGCCCACCATCTCCGGGTGGGTCAGCAGACCGGAAGCGATGAAGGCCAGCATGGCGTCGCTGGTGGGCAGCAGGATTTCCGCTTGCGGTTCGAAAGGTTTGGCCTCCAGGCAATGCTTGAGCGTGGGGCGGCCCTTTTTTGCGGCGACTGCGATATCATGCTCGCAGGCTGCGTTCAGAGCGTCGGCATACCAGCGTAGAGTCTGCGTTTCATCGATGGCGCCCTGAACGTAATAGCCAAGGGACCCGGGCCAATAGACGGCGAAAGAGGCGCCTAATTCGTGTCCGATGTCGACGGTGTTTTGCACGCGGAACTTGGCATACTCGCGTACGGCGGGAGCTTCTGCCGCGGGACTGGCGGCCCAGACCGCATGATGGAACGTCTCGGTGGTCACCATCGAGCACTGGACGTTATGCTCGGCCAGCGCCTTTTTGATCCGGCCCACAATTTCCGCCTGCCCGACCCTGCCCAATGCTTCGGTCGGGATGACGTCAGTATCGTGGGTAGTCCACCAGCCGATACCGATTTCGCCGTACTTTCGAATGATTTCTTCGAAGCCGATTTCCGGCCTTGTGGGGGCATGAAACAACGCCTGTCCCTGATAGGCAGCCGCCCATTGGGGACCTGAAATGAAGTACTTCCGGCGGATTTCCGGAGTGTAGGAGCCTCCGCATGCCGACGTCAGCCGGGAGACCAGAGCGTGCTGCTGATTTTCTGGGATAGGTTGCATATCGAATATTGTTGTACCATAAAACAAAAGTTGCATCCTGAAGCTAAAGAGCAGAGTCACAAGGAATTGTAATGCTGCCGAAACAGTGGGAAACGTTCAAGCGGGCCGCCCGGCTGGAAAAGCTGGACAAAGTGCCGATGGCGATGATCATCGACAGCCCCTGGATGCCCGGGTACCTCGGAATTAAGCACCTGGACTACTTCCTGGATCCTGAATTGTGGTTCCAGTCCAACCTTAAGATCATGCAGGAGTTTCCCGACATCATCTTCGTTCCCTCCTGGTGGATGGAGTACGGAATGGCAGCGGAGCCTTCCATTCTGGGGTCCAAGATCAAGTTCTGGCAGGACAATACCCCGAGCGAATATCACACGCTGTACCGGTTGGAAGATATCGATCAGTTTCCGGAGTACGAAGTGGAGGCCGACGGCTTCGCGGCGCTGACGCTGCATCGCATCGGCATGCACCGGCAGCGCATCCTGGACGCCGGCTACATTCTGCCCATGGTGACCTCCCGCGGGCCGCTCTGCACGGCCGGATTTGTTCGAGGCACGACGCATTTCATGATTGACCTGGTGGAGAACCCCGAGGGGGCCCACAAACTGATCGACCTCTGCACGCGCGTGGTGATCGACTGGCTGAAGGCGCAGCACAAAGTCATGGGCGACACGGTGGAAGGCATCTTCATTCTGGACGACATCGTGGGCTTCATCAATGAAGAGCACTACATGGAGTTCGCGCATCCTTATCTGAAGCGGATCTGCGATGCCTTTCCGAAGGACTGGGTGAAGGTGTACCACAACGACGCGGAGGTGGATGCCTGTCTGGATCACTTGCCCGATTGCGGCTTCAACGTTCTGAACTGGGGCAAGCAGAAGGATATCCGCGAAGTGAAGCAGCGCGTGGGCGACCGCATGTGTCTCATGGGCAATGTGAATCCGCTGGAAATCGCGGTGCGCGGCACGCCGGATGAAGTCAAGGAAGCCACGCTGGAAGTGCTGGAAGGCGGCGGAGGAGAGGGTATGATTCTCTCCGTGGGCGGCGGTGTGAGTCCCGGCATGCCGAGGGAAAATATCGTGGCCATGCTGGAAGCGCTCGAAGAGTTCAACGCCAGCCGTATGATGTCACAAGGGGTAGCGAATGGTTGATTATGCCCTGATGAACCAGTTTCTTTACGAGGGCAATGCCAAGGAAGTCGAGCAGAGGACCAAGGACGCGCTGGCGGAAGGACGTCCCGTACAGGAAATTCTCAACGAGGGTCTGATTGCCGGCATGAGCGTGGTGGGCGAAGACTTCAAGCACAATGTGCTGTACGTGCCTGAGGTGCTGATTGCAGCGCGCGCCATGAAGGCCGGGATGGCGGTGTTGAAGCCGCTGTTGAGCGCCAAGGACAGCGTCCGGCGAGTAGGCGTGCTGCTCATGGGGACCGTGCGCGGCGACCTCCACGACATCGGCAAGAATCTGGTTTGCATGATGGCGGAAGGCGCGGGCTTTGAGGTCTACGATATTGGCGTGGACCAGAGCCTGGATAAGTTTATGGCGGCGGCGGACAAGTATCAGCCCGACATCGTCGGGATGAGCGCGCTGTTGACCACCACCATGATGTACATGAAGACCGTGATCGACGGCTTCCAGGCGGCGGGGCGCGGTGAGATCAAGATGGCCGTGGGCGGCGCGCCGATCAGCCAGATGTTCGCCGACGAAATCGGCGCCGATGGTTACGGAGCCAACGCGTCTGCCGCGGTCGACCTGTTCCTGCGACTGGCAGCGGCGAAGAGCGAAGAAAATGGCAACCTACAAGATTCTGTACTGGCAGGAAGTTCCCTCGCAGATCAAAGCTGACGACGGTCTGGACGAAGTGACCGTACAACTGCCGGTCCGGTTCATGGAGCGCATCGACCAACTGGCCGGTCAGCGCGGATTGCAGGGGTCCGACGACTATCTGGCACAGTGGAATTGGGGCGAGGAAGAAGAGCGCGAAGGCTCCGCCGGGGAAGTCGCCGAAGCGGTAAGGGCGGAACTGGAAGCGAGAACTTTCTAACCGTACGTGGCGGCACTACTGACCATTAACGGAAGCAGCATGGAAGCTCCCGTAGGCGCGACGCTTTTCGATTGCGCCGAGCGGTTGGGAATTCGCGTGCCCACCTCCTGCCAGAAACAGGGCAAGTGCAAAGAGTGCATGGTGGAAGTGACCGAGGGGATGGAATATCTCTCGGAACCAGCGGAGCGCGAGAGCCATCTGAGCGGCGCATTCCGGCTTTCCTGCCGCACCGGCATCGCGGCGGTGGGCGGCACGATTCGCTGCCACACCATGCGGCGAGGCCAAATGCGCATCGAGCGGAAGGCGGTGGGTCTTCCCTTGTTCGAGTCCTTCGATGCGCGGCCGGGGTACGGCCTGGCGATGGACCTGGGAACCACCACCGTGGTGCTGCGACTCCTTGATTTGCAGACCGGCGAACTCGCGGCCGACGCGTCCTTCGAAAATCCGCAGCGCTTCGGCGGCAGCGACGTGATGGCGCGAATTCAGTACGACACTCAGCACCCCGGCAAACTGCTGCGGCGCACGCTGGCCGGGTACTTGAGTCACGCCATCGAGGAACTACCGGTAGATCCGCAGGCGATTCGCGAGATGGTCGTCGTCGGCAATTCGACCATGCGCGACCTGTTCTTCCGGCAGAGCGTGTACTCGATTGGCCAGAGTCCGTACCAATCGATTACGGAGATCGAACTGGCGGCCGGGACGCGGACTTCCACCAGCCTCACTGAGACGGGACGCCGCTGCCTGCTGCCGATTCATCCCGCTGCGGAAGTGTGGGGCGCGCCGGTGATCAGCGGCCACGTGGGCGCGGACGCGGCAGCTTGTATGCTCGCGGTGGATGTGGCGCGCGAGGACCGCATCGTGGCCGTGATGGATATCGGCACGAACACAGAGCTGATTCTGGGCAACCGGCATCGCATCTTGGCGGCGTCGTGCCCGGCTGGTCCGGCATTCGAGGGCGGCGCGATTGCCTGCGGCATGCCGGCGCTGGACGGAGCGATTGAGCGCGTGCGTATTCGCGACGACGGCGAGTTCGAGTTGGACGTGATCGGCGGCGGCGCTCCCCAGGGCATTTGCGGGTCAGGCCTGGTTTCGTTGATGAGCGAACTGATGCGCACCGGCAGGATGAACGATCGCGGCCGCTTCGAAGACGATGTAGACCGCATCGTGCTGGACGAGGCCAACCACATCTACTTCCTGGAAAGCGACGTCAACGAACTGGCGCAGGCCAAGGGCGCGAACGTCGCGGGGCTCCAGACCGTGGTCGCGAACTACGGCATCGGGTTCGACGAAATCGATGTGTTCTACCTGGCGGGCGGCTTCGGTCGCCATCTGGATGTGGATGCGGCGGCGCGCATCGGCTTGATTCCGGGAATCGCGAAATCCAAAATCGTGCAGGTGGGCAACGCGGCCATCGAGGGCGCGACGCTGGCGCTGCTGTCGCACGCCAAGCGGCGGGAACTGGAGGAGACCGTGCGCCGGGTGGAGCACTGCCGCCTGGAAACGCACCCCGGATTCTTCGATTTCTTCGTAGACGGCTGCCAGTTCCGCGCGGTGGGTGCAGCATGACGGACGTCCAGGTGCAGACCGCCGAATACATGCGGCTGCTGGGCTATCCGCGCGATTTCCTGCCCACGGGGCGGGCCGGCGAACTGGCCGAAGCGGCGCGGCAGTGGTATGCCGACAACGGGCGTCCCTGGGTCCACACCCGAGAGATCGAGAAGCTGGAGTTGGGGAGCGGGACCGTAGTGATGGAAGGCGTACCGTTCACCAGCAAGCGGCTGCACAGGACGCTGGATGAAGCCGGCGCGCACGGCGTGGTTCTGGCGGCGATCAGCGCGGGTCCCGAGGCCGAACAATACGCGCAGCAACTTTGGCGCGAAGAAAAGCCCGACGAATATTTCTTCCTGGAAGTCTATGCATCGGCGGTGGTGGAGCAACTCACCACGGCGGCAGGCGCGCAGTTGTGCGGCTGGGCTGAGGACCGGCAAATGGCCGTGCTGCCGCACTACAGTCCCGGCTATGCGGAGTGGGATATCGGAGAGCAGGTTCGACTGGCGGAGTTGCTGGGCGATGGCTTGCCGGGTCCGCTGCGGGTGCTGGATTCGGGCGCGCTCGTGCCGAAGAAATCCCTGCTGGCGGTGTTCGGGTTGACCAAGCATGTGGATCGCACGCGCCGCTTGACGGATTTGATCCCGTGCGAAAACTGCTCCTTCACTCCGTGCAAGTTTCGCCGCACGGCCTACCGGCGCGAGTTGCCGGTGGTGCAGCAGGCGTACTCGGTGAACCTGAAGGCGTTGAAGCGCTGGGCGGCGGAGCGGCTCTCTCTGGAGCGGCAAGCCGACGGCAGCATCTCGGCGCGATTTCGCTACGACGGGACCACCTGCACCAACATGGGGCGGCCCCTGGCCTTCGATTACTTCGTGAAACTGGGACGCAGCGAAGAAGGCTACCCGATTCGCGAAGAGCGCTGCGTGCCGGCGGCCGACGATACGGGCCACCGGCAGATGTGCCAGTATCTGGCCAATCCGGCGCCGCTGATGGACGCGATCTCGCGGGAGAAACCACTGTTGGGCCAGCCGCTGGAAGACGTGCTCTCGTGGCGGCGGATCTCGACAGGCGCGGGCTGCTATTGCGACGCAGCCAGTCGCGAGCACAAATGGGGCCTCGCGCTGGAGACCATTCACTACGCATTGAACAGAGACCGGAACTCATGAAGAAACCTTTGCTGGAGGCGATCAAAGACCGCGCGCTGTTAGGCGACGGCGCTATGGGCACGCAGTTGATGCTGGCCGGACTGGAACAGGGCAACTGCGGTGAGGCGTGGAACCTGACGCATCCGGAGCGGGTGCTGGCGATTCAGCGTCGATATGCCGAGGCCGGGTCGGATTGCATTCTGACGAACACGTTTGGCGGATCGCGGATTATGTTGAACCGGCACGGCAACGCCGGAAAGGCCGTGGAGATCAACCGCGCCGCCGTGGAGATTACGCGGCAGGCGTTCGGCGGACGCGATGGCTACGTGATCGGCGATATCGGCCCCTTCGGCGGCCTGATGGAGCCCTACGGCGACTTCACCGAAGATCAGGTGCGCGAGGCCTTCGAGGAGCAGGCCGGCGCGCTGGTGGATGCCGGCGCCGACGCCGTGATCATCGAGACGCAGACCGGGCTCGAAGAGTTGCTGCTGGGGATCCGCGCGGCGAAGCAGGCCGGCGCGCCGTGTGTCATCGGGTCCATGGCGTACGACGTGACGCTGGACGGAGCCACATTCCGCACGATGATGGGAATTGACCCGGAGCACGCGGCGCAATTCATGGAAGAGCATGGCGCCGATATCGTGGCGCTGAATTGCGGCACCGGCATGGACATGCAGCGGGCGCGGCAGGCGGTGCTGCGCTACAAGGCGGCAACCGGACTGCCGGTGATGGTGCAGCCGAATGCCGGCCAGCCCCAGCTGATTCAAATGCAAGTGGTCTACGATGAAACGCCGGAGCAGATGGTGGAGGGAGTGGCTCCCTTGCTGGAGTCCGGCGCGGCGATTCTGGGCGCATGCTGCGGCAGCACGCCGGATCACATCCGGCTGTTCCGGGGCGCGATGGACGAGTGGTTGAGCAAACGATATGAAAACCAAAGTGTGTGAGGTCAATCCGGCCGCGGCGGACAAAATGCCGGCGATGACCGGCGACAAATCCGGGATCGGCGTGCATTACATGGACGCCTACTTGAAGCCGATGAATGTGAAACTCGAGGACGGCACGCCGATGCGCTGCAAGCGGCGCGGTCTGAAAGTGATGCTCACGGTGGGCGGGAAAAAAGGCGAAGGGCTGATGCGGCGGATCGACGTAAGCCGCGACCCGGTGGTGATGCTGCAGGCGGCGTTACAGGAGGCCGCGCAATCGGCCGGGGTCGAGTTGACGGTAGAGGACGGCGCGATCTACGTCAGCGTATGACAGACGTTCTGTGTATTCGGGACCGCGTGGGCGTGGTAATCGGCGGGACGAGCGGAATCGGACGGGCCCTGGGATTGGGCCTGGCGGCGCATGGCGCGGACGTGGTGGCGGCTGGACGTCGCACCGCGGAGATCGAAACCACCGCAAAGGAAATCGAAGCCGCCGGACGGCGTACGCTGCGTCACGCGGCCGATGCCACCAAGCGCGCATCACTGGACGAACTGCGCGACGCGGTGATGAAGGAGTTCGGCCGCGTGGACATTCTGATCAATGCCGCGGGCTACACCTTCAAGGAAGCCACGGCGACGGTGACGGAAGAAAAGTGGTCGGCGCTGCTCGATACCAATCTGAACGGCGTGCTGCGGGCGTGCCAGTCCTTTTATCCATGCCTGGCGGCGTGCGGAAGAGGACGCATCATCAACATCGCGTCGTTGGGATCGTTTCTCTCGTTCCATCAGGTGGCGGCATATTGCGCGGCGAAGACGGCGATCCTGTCGTTGACGCGGAGCCTGGCGTGCGAGTGGGCCGGCGAAGGGATCTCCGTGAATGCGATTGCGCCGGGCGTGTTTCCCACGGAGATGAATGGGCGACTGGTGACCGGCACGGCGCGCGGCAAAGAGATCCTGATGCGCACGCCGATGCGTCGCTTCGGCAAACCGGAAGAGTTGGTGGGCATCGCAGTCATGCTGGCGTCGGACGCGGCCAGCTTTCTGACGGGCCAATGCATCGCGGTGGATGGCGGATATCTGGCGTCGGGTGTGAATAGTTAAGGAGAGAGTCGATGAAGTTCCGCGGTTGGTTGATTCTGGCGGCGCTGTCCGCACTTCACGCCGAGACGGGGTATAACGCCTGGCTGCGCTATGCCGCGCTGGACAACCCACCTGCCCTGCCGGCCGTGGCTTCGGTGACGGAGGCGTCGCCGCTGGAAAACAGCGCACGGCAGGAATTGATTCGCGGACTGCGCGGCATGACGGGCCGCACGCTGCGCGCCGAAACGGGAGTGCCGCGGGAAGATGCGATTGTCATGGGCACGGTGGCGCAACTCGGCCGCATCGCGCCGGATTGGCATCTAAATGCGACGCTCACGCCGGACGCCTACTGGCTCAAGACGGTGACCGTGGGACGGACGCGGTACACAGTGATCGCGGGCGGCGATGAGCGCGGCGTCCTGTATGGCGCATTCGCACTGCTGCGCAAGGTGGCGCTGGGCGAAGCGGTGACTGCACTGGACGCGCGCGAAACTCCATACGCGCCGGTACGCTGGGTAAATCAATGGGACAACCTGGAAGGCACCATCGAGCGCGGCTACGGCGGACGTTCGATCTTTTGGGACGGCCTGAAATCGCGCGACGATCTCAGGCGCGTCAGCGATTATGGCCGCCTGCTGGCGTCGCTCGGCATCAACGGCTGCTCCATCAATAACGTGAACGCGAATCCACGCATTCTCACGCCGGAACTGACACCGCACATCGCGCGCATCGCCGCCGCATTCCGGCCGTGGGGCGTGCGGGTGACCATCGCGGTGGACTTCGGGAGTCCGAAAACCATCGGCGGCTTGGACACGTTCGACCCGCTGGATCCGAAAGTGGCCGAATGGTGGAAATCCAGGATGGATGAGATTTATCGCGCCGTGCCGGATCTGGCGGGCGTGGTGCTGAAGGCCGATTCCGAGGGTCGCGTCGGTCCCTCGACGTATGGCCGGACGCACGCGGACGCGGCCAACGTGGTGGCCCGCGCGCTGAAGTCCCACGGCGGGATCCTCTTCTACCGCGGCTTCGTGTACGACCATCACATGGATTGGAACAATCCGAAGAACGATCGCGGGCGGGCGGCCTACGACAACTTCCACGAGTTGGATGGCAAGTTCGACGACAACGTGATCGTGCAGATCAAGAACGGGCCCATCGATTTTCAGGTGCGCGAGCCGGCATCGCCGCTGCTGGGCGCGCTCGAGAAGACGAATCAGGCAATGGAACTGCAGGTCACGCAGGAATATTTCGGCCAATCGAAACACATGGTGTTCCTGGTGCCGATGTGGAAGGACGTGCTGGATTTCGATATGCACGCCAAGGGGGCCACTCCGACGCCGGTGAAGGCGCTGACGGCGGGGAAGACATTCGGGCGTCCGACGGGCGGTCTGGTGGGCGTGGTGAATGTCGGGCTGGACGACAACTGGAGCGGCAACCATCTCTCGCAGGCCAATCTTTACGGGTACGGCAGGCTGGCGTGGAATCCCGATTTGACGTCGCGGAAAATCGCCGAGGAGTGGACGAAGTTGACCTTCGGCGGCGATCCGAAAGTCGACGAGACCATCGTTTCGATGCAGCTAAGCAGCTGGCGCACGTACGAGAATTACACCGGGCCGCTGGGCCTGCAGACGCTGACCGACATCACCGGCAATCATTACGGAGTGAACATCGAGGCGTCGGAGCGGAACGGCTGGGGCCAGTGGCATCGCGCCGATGAGCACGGCGTCGGCATGGATCGCACCGTGGCGACGGGCACCGGCTACATCGGCCAATACCGGCCTGCGGTGGCGCAGATGTACGAATCGCTGGCGACGTGTCCCGACGATCTGTTGCTGTTCCTGCATCACGTGCCGTACACTTACAAGCTGCATTCCGGCAAGACCGTGGTGCAGTACATTTACGATTCGCATTATGAAGGCGCGGATGCCGTGGCCGGCTACGCGCGCCAGTGGAAGACGCTGAAGGGTCTGGTGGACGAGCAGCGGTATCAGACTGTGCTGGCGCAACTGGAATATCAGGCGGGGCAGGCGGTGGTGTGGCGCGACGCGGTGAATGTCTACTTTGCGCGGATGTCGAAGATCGCCGACGCGAAGGGGCGCGTGGGACATGTTGCCGGCCGGTACGAAGCGGAGTCAATGACGCTGAACGGGTACACGGTCAGTGAGGTGACGCCGGCGGAGGATGCGTCGGGCGGCAAGGGCGTGTCGTGCGCGGCGGGCGCGTGCACGGCGTCGATGAAGTTCAGTGGAGAGGCCGGTTGGTACACGCTGCACGTGGAGTACTTCGATCAATCCAACGGCGTGGCGCATTACAAGGTGTGGGTCGGCGACCAGATGGTGGATGAGTGGGCGGCGGATCTGCGGGTCCCAAGCACGAGACTGGATTCGAGCACGTCCACCCGGCGCACGATTGCGGGGATTGCACTGCGGCCGGGAGACGAGATTCGGATCGAGGGCCGGCCCGATGGAGGCGAAGTCGCGGGTCTGGATTACCTGGAGATTGTAAGGTAACGGCGGCCCGAAGGCCGCCGTTCTCTCTCAACAGCTAGTTAAGAGTTCCTTCCAAGTCACTGACTCTCCTACCATTCACGTGCACGTGCATTCTGACTCCTGACTTCTGGCTCCTGACTCCTAAATCCCGCAGGGATTTCAAGGGCGGAGCCCTTGGCTAGAACGTGAATTTCGTGCCTAACTGAACGGCGCGGCCGCCTCCCGTACCATTGACTCCGGTGCCGGAGGAAAGGGTGCCGGTGATGAAACCGAAGTTCGAGCCGAAGCCCGTATTGGGGTTCGAGAACTGCGGTGTGTTGGTGGTGTTGAAAGTCTCCAGTTTCAACTGAAGCTTCATTTGTTCGCGAAGAATGATGGTGCGGGAGATGCCGGCGCTGGTGCCCCAGAGATTCGGACCGCTCCAGATATTGCGTCCCGTGCTGCCCTGGACGTTCGTGGCGGCCTTAGCAAAGCTGGCCGTATCGAACCAGGGGTTGCCGGCCGCGATCCCGCCCAGAACGTGCACGGGAGCAATCTGATCCAGCGTAGCTGTGCCGCCGCTACCCAGATTCAGGCTATTGCTGCCCGTGAAGGTAAGCGGCGTGCCGGTGCGGAACTGGAAGATGCCCGAAAGCTGCCAGCCGCCAATCACCTTGCCGAGCAGACCGGTCGACAAGAACTGCTTGCCCTGGCCGAACGGCAACTCATAGAGGTAACTTTGTACGTAATTGAGGGTGCGGTCGAAATCGGCGCGGGCGTAATTGCGGTGCATCCCCTGACCGGCATAGAAATCGAGGCCGCCATCGTCGCCGCTCTCGAAATCCATGGCTTTCTGCCAGGTGAAGGCTGTGGTCATTCGGAATCCGCCACGGAAGTTGCGATCCAGCTTCACCTGCAGCGAGTGGTAAGTGGACGAGAAGCCCTGGAAGAACAAAGTCACAGCCGCGGTCTGGCCATACTTCACGAAGTAAGGTTCACCCGCGCTGCCGGCGCCGATAATCTGTCCGGCATTCAGGTTGTTTTGAGCCGGAGTATCGACACCGTGACTACCCACGTACGCCACGTCGATATTGAAATTCGCGGGCAGTTGTCGCTGCACGGCGAGATTCCAAGTCTCGATATAGCCATTGCGGTAATCTTTGCGGATCACGTATTCCGAGGTGGTCGGATTCGGATTGGTGATGATGCCGTTCGCCGGCACGACCACCGCATCAGGAGCCGGGAATCCGTTCTGGAAAGTCGGGGCCAATCCGCCAGGGAGCTGGGCCGGATTATAGTTGTCGGTGCCGCTAGGCGCAACGTACTGATTGTTCGAGCGCACCGGGAAGTTATAACCCCAGGTGTTATCCGGGAACGGAGTGTAGCTGATGCCCGAGCCGGCGCGGACCACCGTCTTCGGAGTGAGGCGGTAAGCGATGCCCACGCGAGGCGCGAAATACTTATAGTGAGAAATCACACCCATGTTCGAGGGATTGCTACCGATACCAGCAAGTACGAGCGTGTTATTGGACGGATCGTAATTTGAGAAGCCACCCGGGAAATGCGGCGTGGGCGGCTGGTAGTATTCCCAACGGAGTCCCAGGTTGAGCGTCAATTTCGGCGTTACCTGCCAGTTGTCGGCTCCATACGCAAACACCTGAGTGGTACGCAGTGCCGGGAAGTAAGTGTTTACGTCGCGCGCTACCTGGCTGGGCACATCGAGCAGGAAACTAGCCATGTCATTGGCAAGACCCTGCGAAGATCCGGTGCAACCCGAGGGCGGACCCGACGCCGGAACGTTCGTGCAGGTCTGTAATGCAGTCTGGTTCGTGCCGAACGTGATCACACCGCGGGGGCTGAAGGTCTGATCCTGTAATAAGTCATCGCGGATGCGGCGGATGTCGACGCCCCACTTGATGGTGTGATTGTGAGCCACCTTGGTCCACGAATTCACCATGTCGATGTTGGCCTCGGCGCGATCCCAGGGAAGGCTCGCCGAGTAACCGAACAGCGGACTGGAGTAACCGTTGATGGTAATGCCGACGAAGCCGGTGGTGAAGGGGCCTAAATTGACGCCCGGAATTCCGATGGCGTCCGAATCGTTCTTGCCGTAATCGCTTTGGAAAGCATCGTTGTGATAATGCGCTACACCCAGGCGGACTTCCGTGAGGATGGTCGGAGTCACGGTGCGATTCCAGTTCAGACCGGTGCTATACGTTTTCTGGCGACCGGTGCCTTCGAAGGCGCCCTGTGCGGGGCCGCCTGGATCGCCGAAAATCGGAGCCTGGAAAGTGACCGGACGTGCAAAACTGAAACGGCCGCTCACACGATCCTTGTCCGAAAGGTTCCAATCGATCTTGGAATCGATTTGATTGTTATGCTTCTGCGCGGGCAGCAGCGCGAAATAATCATTGGTCTGCGAAGTCGGGCTGAAATTTTCGTTGGTCCCCGGCAGGAAAGCCATCATCTTCGCCGACACCGGATTAATCCGATTCGCCGGGATGATATTGCCGGGGAATGGAATGCGGTTCTGGCCCGATCCGTCCTGGCTGCCCGTGGTGGGATCGTACACGATGTGTGTGGGATCGCCGCTCAGATCGCCGGTGCGGAAAGGGACGTCCGGAATATTCGTCTGATTGGTATTGGCTTCGTGATCCAGCGTGCGCAGATAGTTGAAAAAGAAGAACAGTTTGTTCTTCTTGATCGGCCCGCCCAGGTTGCCGCCGAAATAGTTGTATGCCAGATGGCCGACGGAAGGATTGAAGTACGAACGTGCGTCGAATGCGCTGTTCTGCAAATACTCATAGCCGGCGCCATGAAAGCCATTGGTTCCGGACTTGATCATCACGTTCACCACCGCGCCAGTGGATCGGCCCAGTTCGGGATCGTGATTGGTGGTGGAAACGCTCACCGTCTGAATCGCTTCCGCGGGAGAAATCAGAATCTGCAGCAGGCCCGTCTTTTCGTTATTGTCGATGCCTTCGATTTGATAATTGTTACCCATGCGCGGCTGACCGTTGACGTTGGTCTGCAGCGAACTGGAAGCGTTGAAGAACTGCGAGTGCTGAAAGGTTTCGACGGAGGTGCCGGGCACCAGGTCCAAAAGGCTCTGGTAATTTCGGTTGACGCCGAGCGGAAGTTCTTCGACGAGTTGAGCATCCATCGAACGGCCCGTATCGGCGCGTTCCGTTTGCAGAATCGCGGCGGTAGCGGAGACTTCAATCGTCTGGTTCACTTCACCAGGGACTAGTTCCAAATCCACGCGCGGACTCGTGTTGGCTTCCAGGATAATTCCGCTTCTTACCGCTCTCTTAAAACCGGTCATCTCGACCGAAACTTCGTAAACACCCGGAGGCATTTCCGGAAAGCCGTAAGTACCGGCGTCATTCGTCAATTTCGAATGGACTATCTTTGTGTTGGTTTCAGTTAGTGTGATCTTGGCGTTGACGATCGCGCCACCGGAAGCGTCGGTAACTGTTCCGACAATTGTGCCGTTCACTGCCTGAGAATAAGCAACTGCGGCGCTGAATGCAGCCAGCAAAAATAGGCTGCTAATCGAACGTAGATTTTGCAATGTACACACC
>DASZMZ010000183.1:0-2832 GCA_035551455.1 Candidatus Sulfopaludibacter sp. | reverse complement strand
ATCGATGGCTTCTCCCGAGGATCTCTGCCTCCGTTGCATGCAGCCCGTGCCGCGGTCCGCACACCGGTGTCCGAACTGCGGTGTCCCCCACACCAGCAGCCGCCGCCTGACGCTTTGGGCCGGCGCGGCAATTCTGCTGATCCTGGTGCTTCTGGCGGCGTTTCTGGCCTTCACAACTCGCGGAACGGATAGCGACAAGTCGAGTCAACAGGTTTTTGTACTGGTACCTGCTAGGGTATAACGCCGTTATTTTCTGCGGCATTCTAACCATGCCATGCAGAAACTTTTCCTCTTACTCGCACTCGCCGCTTGCACCGTTCAAGCGCAAGATAACGCTGTCACGTCGAAAGCCAGCGTGAATTTCTGGAGGGTCAGTGTTACGGCTCTGGGCGCCGCTAACGCGATGGACATTCAATCCTCCTGGGGCAAGCACGAACTGAATTCGACTTTGGCCGGGTCAAATGGGACTTTCGGAGTTCAGGGCGCGCTGATCAAACTGGGGTTGCAGGGAAGTCTGGTGGGAATCGAATACCTGGTCACCCGTCGTCACCCCAGCGCCCGTCTCTACAAGGCGTTGGGAGTGATCAACTTCGGAGCGGCCGCCGGATTCGCAAGTGCGGCCGCCCACAATTACACGGTCCCGGGCCGGCAGTAGGTTACGGCTCGAGGTCCGGATCGTCGGGATTGACGCTGCCCGCGCCCATTGTACGGAGGCGGGGGCGGGGCCGGTCGGCATTGGCGAAATCGCCATGCTTCTCGCCGGTCGAAGCGATATCCTGGCCGCCGGTTTCGGTCATCACTTCCCGGGCGCGTTTCACCCAATCGGCGCTATCGCAGTGTACCGAGACCAGGATGCCGCCCTCGCGGATGCGGCCTTCGTAGCGAATGGCTTCGTACTCGGGAATCCCCATGCCGGCCAGGGCTCCGATGATGCCTCCCAGGGTTCCCACCGCGCCGGCGCCGGCCAGCGCGGCCACAATCGGACCGGCGGCGATGAAGGGTCCCAAACCGGGGATGGCCAGCGCGCCCACGCCGGTGAGCCAGCCGAGCACGCCTCCTGTCAACCCTCCTGCGACCACACCGGTGGCTACGCCCTCGGGAGCCTTGGTGTTCTTCTCATGGGCAAAATCCTTGCTGCCCTGATTGTCGGGGAAGAGCACCGAAATATCCGTGCCCCGAAAACCGGCGCTGCGCAGGTGCTCGACTGCTTCTTCGACCGCCGGACGGTCGGGATAGATGCCGAAAACGGCTGTATTCTTAGCTGACATGTGCGCTCTCCTGCTGTTAGACAGTGCACGGCAGGGACCACCTTGCGAGGGACGGGTGCGATTTCGAACTGTTTACAAAAGCGGCTGCTCAGAGGATAGAATACGGATTACGGAAAACCTATGAATACGCTTGCCTCTCGCCGGACCTTCCTGGGCATCGCCGGCGCTGGCCTCGCCGCCAGTGGACTGCCCTCCGCCTCCGCCAAAGTGGAGCCCTCGCCTTGGGGCATCAAACTGGGAATCGCCACGTACACGTTCCGCGAATTCCCGCGTGATGAGACCATCGCGTTCATCAAGAAGCTACAGATGCCATGGGTGAGCGTGAAGCAGCAGGGCGTCAAGGGCAGGTACCACTGGGACATGAAGGCGCCGGCCGAAGAGCAGGCACAGATCCGCAAAGAGTTTCAGGACGCCGGCCTCAAAGTGATGAGCGCGGGCAATACGGATATGAAGGAACTCACGGTGGACGGTCTGCGTCCGGTCTTTGAGTGGGCCAAAATGGCCGGGGTTCCGATGTTCGTGGTCGCGCCGCTCCCTGGGAATATCGGCGCTATCGAAACGTTGGTGAAGCAGTACGACATCAAGGTGGCGATCCACAATCACGGTCCGGAAGATAAGAATTTCCCGACTCCCGAATCCGTGCTGGAAGCGGTGAAGGGCCGCGATCCACGCCTCGGCCTGTGCATGGACGTGGGCCATTCCGCCCGCGCCGGGGCCGATGTGGTGAAGGCCATCGCGGGAGCCGGCAGTCGTCTGCTGGATATGCACGTGAAGGATCTGAGTCACTTCAAACAGGCAGCCGGAGAGAAGCCCGGCGACCTGCAATGCGAAGTCGGCGAAGGCGTGATGCCGTTCCCCGCAATTTTCAAGCAGCTCAAGAAGATGAATTACCAGGGCTGTGTGAACCTGGAATACGAGATCAACGGGAAGAATCCCATGCCCGGCGTGCAGATGGCCTTCAGCTACATGCGTGGAGTGCTGGCGGGTTTGGCTTCGGCATAGTATGGCGAATATTCCGGTCGGCTCCACGGGCGAGCAAAAACTGCTCGTAACAAATGAGAACGCCATCAATTTTCTGGGCATGGAGGGCGCGCGTGTGCTCTCCACGCCGCACATGATCGGGTATATGGAACGGACGTGCCGCGATCTGGTCCTGCCGATGCTCGATGCGGGACACGATACGGTGGGCACCCATGTGAACGTTTACCATTTGGGAGCGGCGCCGATGGGGATGGCCGTCACGTTCAAAGCGGAGATCACGGGCGTCGAAGGCCGCCGCGTTCAGTTCCGGGTAGAGGCCTGGGACGAAAAGGGCAAGATCGGCGAAGGGACGCACGAACGGGCGATCATCAACATCGCCAAGTTCGCCGCGCGTCTGGCCGCAAAGATGGAGTAGGCAGGCGCTTCCGCCTGCCTGGCCGGGGCACAGGGTCGAAAAACCTCCTCACCACGGAGTCACGGAGGACACGAAGGAAGCACGGAGGAAATCCTTTTCACCGCCGAGACACCGAGGCGCCGAGGAAGCACAGAGGGACAGAGGAACAGGCGTTTTTCATGAATTTTG
>DASZMZ010000182.1:0-27752 GCA_035551455.1 Candidatus Sulfopaludibacter sp. | reverse complement strand
CAGATGGAAGCGATCTTGGGACAGTATCGGTCTCAGCAGGTCGCTTAGGTCAGGTGCGCGCTGTCTTGCGGTAATCGTACAAAGCCCGGTTGGCTTCGGCCAGCCGGGCTTTTTGCATTTTAGAGGGGCATATGGAAGAGGATCCGGTCCGAATTCCCATCACCGATGTCTTCGATCTCCACACGGTGGCGCCGCGCGATGTGAAGTGGGTGGTGGCGGAGTATCTGAATGAGGCTCACCGTCTGGGCTTCAAAGCCCTGCGAATTATTCATGGCCGCGGCATTGGGGTGCAACGTGAGATTGTGCGCTCCGTGCTGGCAAGTAGTCCGCTGGTGGCAGACTATCGGGATGCGCCGGCCGAAACTGGCGGCTGGGGCGCGACGGTGATTACGCTAAGATAAGTATTATTCGATACCGCCGCAGGGTACCGCTGCTCGCTTTGCCGGTACGCAGCACCAATAATTGATGAAGGTCAAAAATCGGAGGGCCCATGTTCAGGATTTCCCTATTCGTCTGTCTGGTTTCGGTGGGGAGCCTGTTACAGGCCCAACCGGCGATCACTAGCCTCGATGCTTCCGTAACCTTTGGAAGCACATCGCTCGGTCCGGCAATCACCAGCGGAACGGCCCTGGCGAATAACGACTTCATCCTGTATATCAATGGCTCGTTCAATCCTAATAATTTTTCCAAGGTCACCTGGGCGAATACCGTCACGGGCGTGACGCAGGACCTCTCCTTCAGCAGCGAAGGCACCATCCTCACCACCGGTACCACGCAAATTGTGGTGGCGGTGCCGCAGAGCCTTTACATCACAACGGTGTCGGCTCCCCAAGCCGTGAATATTACGGTGACCGAGCAAGCATCCACGATCATACAGACATCGAATGCGGCCACCTTCACGCTCAATCCGCCGCTGGCGCGGCCCACTTCGCCGCTTATGCCGGCGGGCACGGTGGGCGTTCCGTATAGCGGCAGCCTGTTTACCGGGGGTACGGGGCCGTACACGGTGGTGCTCTCCTCAAGCACCGATGGTCCGCCGCCGAACGGACTGCCGCTATCCAACAGTCAGACTCTGAGCGGGACTCCGACGCAGCCGTTTTTCGGAGATTTCAGCATTTTGGCGACGGACGCGTGGGGCAACCAGCTGACCGTGTTCGAGGTCATCGAGATCGTTCAGACTCCGACGATCAGTCTGGTGACGCCGAACTCGGTGTCCGCCGGGACGAGCGCGACCGCCATCACGGTGACCGGCACGAATTTCGTGCTGCCCACCTTTCTGGATGTCGGCGCGAACTACTCCGGGTCGACGATAGTCCTGTTGCTGCCGGGTTCGTTGGGTTCGATTGCGCTGCCCACCACGGTGGTCAACGCCAATACGGCGCAGGCGGTGATTCCGGCCGCGTATCTGACGAGTGCGGCGGTCTACGGGGTCACGGTGGTGCAGCCCAGCAATGCCGCGTCGAATTCTCTGCCGTTCGCGGTGCTGGCGCCGGCGATCTCGCAGGTATCGCCTTCGCCCATCACGGCGCGAACCACGCCGACGCTGGTCACGATAACGGGCTCGTCGTTTCTTGCGGGCAGCACCATTCTGGTGAATGGCAGCGCGGCGGCAACCACATTTAACAATGCAGGCAGCCTTTCCACCAGCGGGGTCTTCGCCACGCCGAATACGACGGTGACGTTCCAGGTGGCGAACCCGGCGGGCAGCGTCTCAAATATCGTCAGCGTGAGCGTGGTGGCCCCGCCCAGTATCACGAGCGTCACACCCAATCCCTTTTCCGGTGGATTGCTCACGGTAAGCGGGCTCAATTTCAGCAACACGATGACCGTGTTGTTTAACGGGACGCCGATCCCGACAACGTTTGGCAGTGCGACGCGGCTGACGGCGAGCGTGCCTTCGAGCCTCTTCAATGGGAGTGGAACGTCGGCGCTGATTGCGGTGCAGACCGTCGACGGATACGTCACGCCGGCTACGAGTATTATTCTGACGCCGCTGCGGATAACGACCGCGTCGCTGCCGAATGCTACTGGCCTTCAGCCGTACAGCGCGACCTTGACTGCGACAGGGGGTTCACCAGCGTACTCGTGGAGTGTGAGCGGTTTGCCCGCGGGGCTCACATATAACAGTTCGACGGGAGCGATCAGCGGAACTCCCACGGCTTTCGGATCATTTCCGCTGCTGATTTCCGTGACGGATGGCAGCGAGACCACCGTGAACGCGCGGATCACGCTGACTGTTTCCGCACCCGCGCCGCCTCCGCAAGTTACTTCGGGCACGCTGCCGCCGGGTTTCGTGAACGTCTCTTACAACGCCTCGATTCCGGCCAGCGGAGGGAACGGCAGCCTGACCTTCGGACAAGGCGGCGGCAACTTGCCGCCGGGACTGAATCTGGACTCGAACGGTGTGCTGCGCGGCTTGCCCACAACGGCGGGCACTTACAGATTCACTGTGGTGGTCACGGACGCCGACGGCTTGACCGGTTCGGGCGACTTTACGCTGGTGATTCAGCCGCAGCCGCTATCGATTATTACGTCGAGTCCGCTGCCCAATGTGGTGGTGGGCGGCCTGGTGACGGTGAAATTCACAGCGTTCGGCGGAGTTCCGCCTTACAGTTTCACGAGCACCAATCTGCCTCCGGGCACGAGCCTGGCGACGGACGGGACGCTCTCGGGTACGGCGACCACAGTGGGGACGTTCCCGTTCAGCGTGACGGTGTCGGACAAGGGTGGGTCCACGCCGAGCACCAAGAGTTTCAGCCTGACGGTAACGCCGGGCGCTTTGACGGTGCAAGGGACCTTCGTGGACGGGCAGGTAGGCGTGGCGTATTCGGCGTCGGTGAGCGCTTCGGGCGGGACTCAGCCCTACACGTTGAGCGTGACCGGGCTGCCCGACGGAGTGACATTTGCGGGCGGCAATGTGGCGGGGACGCCGACGACGGCCGGCAAGTATACGATTACGGCGACCGTCACGGATGCGAAGGGCGGCACGGCGAGTCAGACTTTCACGGTGAATATCGCAGCGCCGGGGCCGGCGATTACTACGGCCTCGCTGCCGAATGGCACGGTGAACGTGGCCTACTCGGCGAGTCTTGCGGCGAGCGGCGGGACCGGCGCGCTGACGTGGTCGGTGAGCGGCCTGCCGGGCGGCGTGACGGCTACATCGGGCGGTGCGATTAGCGGCACGCCCACGGCGGCGGGGAGTTTTTCGGTGAGCGCGACGGTCACGGACAGCAAGGGCGTGAAGGCGTCGAAGACATTCAGCATTACGATCTCGGCGGCGGTCTTGAGCATCACGACAACGACGCTGGACAACGCCACGGCGGGTATCGCTTACGCGGCGAGCGTGGCGGCCACGGGCGGAGTTACACCTTACACGTTTAGCGCGAGTGGGCTGCCGGCGGGGCTGACCATGTCGTCGTCGGGCGCGATCAGTGGAACCACGGTAGCGGCGGGTCCGGCCACGGTGACGGTGACGGTGAAGGACGGTTCGGGAACGACGGCCAGTCAGAACCTGACTCTTACGGTGGTGCTGCCGCCGACCCCGGCTTTGACAGTGACGGGACTGCCGCCGACGTCGACGCCG
Source organism: Candidatus Sulfopaludibacter sp. (assembly GCA_035551455.1). Lineage (GTDB taxonomy): Bacteria > Acidobacteriota > Terriglobia > Bryobacterales > Bryobacteraceae > Sulfopaludibacter. The sequence goes on along the minus strand of DASZMZ010000182.1, from coordinate 24,169 downwards.
GCCACGCAATCGACCGTGCAGATCGGGTTGGGAGCGTCGTATCCGGTGGCGGTGACGGTGAATCTCACGCTGACTTTTGCCGCGGATAACGGTCCTGACGATCCTACGGTGCAGTTCGCAACGGGCGGGCGCACGGCGCAACTTACGATTCCCGCGGGCACTACGGCGGCGCTCAATACGATTGGACTGCAGACGGGCACGGTGGCGGGGACAGCCACCATTACCGCGCGGTTGCGGGCCGGGACGCAGGACATCACGCCGACACCGGCGCCCACATTCACGGTGCGGATCAACTCAGTGGCTCCGGTGGCGACGACGGTTACCGCGGCGTCGACGAGTACGGGATTCACGGTGACGGTGACCGGCTATGCGACGGCGCGCCGGGTCACGCAGGCGATTTTTGTGTTCACGGCGGCGGCGGGGGCGAATCTGCAGACGACGACGGTGACGATACCGGTGGATACGGTGTTCGCGGCGTGGTACGCCAGTGCGGGGGCCGCGGCCTTCGGGAGTCAGTTTATTTATACGCAGCCATTCACGGTAAGCGGGGGCGCCGCGTCGGTGGCGTCGGTGACGGTGACGCTGGTGAATGGCGACGGTAGTTCGACTCCGGTGACAGCGGCGGTGAAGTAAGGGCCTGGGGTTGGACGGGGTCGAAAAACCTCCTCCCACCGGCTTATCACCCTCACCGCGGAGGCGCGGAGGCGCGGAGGAAGACGCGGAGAACATCCGGCAAAGTCCCGACAGACGACGAAAGGCGATCGTCTGTCGCCACTGCGGTATATAATTGCTTGCTATGTCGAGCGCCGCAAGCCCGGTAAGAGCCGGTAACACCAATTACCTGGAACTATTCGATACCGCGGGCGACGAGCGGAAGTTTCCGTTAGTTCGCCAGTGGATGAATAGCGAGCCACTGTCATTTTTCGCACAGTTACGGGAGGAGCGTCCCGTGCTCACCACGCCCGCGGCCACACTGGTGGCGCGTTTCGCGGATGTTACAGACATACTCAATCAGCCTAAGATCTTCACCGTCGCTCTATATCAGCCGAAGATGTCGGACTATCTGATGGCGCATGATGACGATGCTCTGCATTACAGAGAGAAATCCATCATGCAAGGTTTCCTGAATCGCGACGACATACCGGCCGTCCGCGCGATGGTGGCCCAGATATCCGCCGGCATTCTGGCGAACGCCGGAGGCGCGATCGAAATCGTGAATAGTTACTGCCGTATGACTCCGGCATGTCTCGTCCAACAGTACTTTGGACTGGACGGCGTGGACTCCGCGAGTCTGATCGAATGGTCGTATTGGAACCAGTACGACGCCTTCCACAATCAGCCGTTCAGCGAGGTGAGTGACGAGATGCGCACCCACATCTCTTCGAAGCACGAGGAGGTGACAGCGAAGCTCGGCGCGTATTTAAAGAAGCTGATTCTGCGAAAACTGATTGAGGTGAAGGCTGAGGCTGTGGCGACGCTGCCGCTCACGCTGGAGCACGATATTGTCGAACTGGTCCGCGGTAAGCCGGCTTATGAACTGAAGGACGACATCGTATCCCGCATGCTGCGGACCTCATACCCCGAAGCAATGGAGTTCGACTTACAGCGCGTGGGCATCAATGCCGGCGGACTGCTGGTGGGCGCGATCGAGACCACTTCGCAGGCGGTGGCGCAGGTGATCCAATTTCTGCTGGACCGGCCGCATCTGCTGTCCGCAGCCAGGGAAGCGGCGCGGCTGCCCGACCCGCAGAGCTTCGACGGCATGGTTTGGGAAGCGCTGCGTTTCGCGCCGATCGGGCCGTTCCTGTTCCGCAAAGCATCGCAGGACTGCGTGGTGGGCGCGGGTACGCCGCACGAGACGGCGATTCCCGCCGGCACCATTGTGCTGGCACTGGCGCAATCGGCCATGTTCGACCGCGCGGCGTTCGACCGTCCCGATGAATTCATGGGCGGCCGCAACTGGTACCGGTATTTCCATTTCGGCTTCGGCAGCCACGAGTGTCTCGGCAAGTATGTGGGCATGGTGATGATTCCCGAAATGGTGCGGCAGGTAATGCTGCTGCCGCAATTGCAGGCAGGCGGCCCCATCGACTATCAGGCCGGACCTTTTCCGGAGCGGTACGAATTGGCGTGGAGGGCACAGTGAAGATGCGAATGTTGGCGGCTCTGGCGGTGGCGGTAACGGCGGCCGGTGCAAGTCCCCAATCCGGCTCGTGCACGGCAGTGGATCTCAAACAAGGTTGGAATGCCGACCAGAGCCAGCGTTTCTGGTTCACCAGCCAGGGCTCGCGCCTGATGCAGTATTCGTGGTTTGTGAATCTGGAAGTGGCCGACCCGGCGAGCCAGACTCTGATCCGCGACCGCTCCAATATCGACCGGTACGGCTACATCTGGGCGCCGGCGTCGGCGGTGAATCCCGACGGATTGCCGGTGGGCTTCGTGAAAGATGTGGAGTTACCGACGGAGGCGCATCCCGGGCAGGAGCATTTCGGCTTCACGTGCGCCGCCTGTCATACCGGCAGCCTGAATATTGGGGGTCAGCGTGTGATTGTGGAGGGCGGGCCGGCGCTGTCGGACTTCTGGTTGTTCCTCAACGAGACGGCGGCGGGACTGCGCGCCGCGCTCACGGTGCCCGACAAGTTCGACCGGTTCTCCAAGAAAGTGCTGCACGATTCGAATCCGACGGCGGAGAAGATCAACGCGCTGAAGATGCAGATGCAGGCGAAACTGGACGACATTCAGACGCGGCTGAACCAGAACGCCTCCGCCAATCCTTTCGGCTACGGACGCGTGGACGCCTTCGGCCACATCTTCACGCGCGTGCTGGCGCAGGATTTCGGAGTGGCGGCGAACGCAGCGCCGCCATACGGTCCGAAGGTGTCGGCGCCGGTGTCGTATCCCTTTATTTGGGATACGCCGCAGCACGATCTGGTGCAGTGGAACGGCTCGGCGCCGAATTCGCGCCTGCTGGAACTGGGTCCGCTGGGCAGGAATATCGGCGAGGTGCTTGGGGTGTTCGGTGAACTGGAAGTGAAGGGCGGATGGCACATTCCGTTCATGCCCTGGTTCAGTTCGCCGCCGAAATTCAAGTCGTCGGCCAAGATCCAGAATCTGATGATGTTGGAGGAGACGGTGCGCACGCTCTGGTCGCCGCGGTGGCCGGAGAACTGTTATCCGCTGGCGCCGGCCGCGACGCTGGCGCGGGGCGAGCAGGTGTATCGCGAGAACTGCGTGGGCTGCCATGTGCTGCTGCAAGATCCGGAGCGCACCAACATCGCGCGGCAAATCAAGGCGCAACTGGTGACGCTGGATCAGGTGGTGACGGACCCCACGATGGCGATGAACTTCGCGGAGCGCCAGGCGCTGACGGGGCCCATCGAAGGCTCGTACAATCTGTTGGGGCTGAATCAATTCGGCAAGCAGGCCTCCGGCTATCAGATTCTGTTGACCACGGTGAACGGCTTGATGTTCGGCAGTTTGAGCCGGCCCAACGGAGTTCAGGTGAACATTGCGGGTCTGCTGGTGAATCCGGCGGACCAATTGAAGGGCTTTCAGCGCGCCGCGCAGGCGGCCCGGACTCCTCGTTACAAGGCGCGGCCGCTCGACGGAATCTGGGCGACGGCGCCGTATCTGCACAACGGGTCGGTGCCGACGCTGGCGGATCTGTTGACGCCGGAGAAGGATCGTCCCGCGGTCTTTTATGTAGGGAGTCACGATTTCGACCCGGTGAAAGTGGGGCTGGTGGCGACGCCGGCGCCGGGAACCTTCCTGTTCAATACGTCTCCGCAGGGGAATTGGAATAACGGACACCCGTTTGGAACTCAGCTTTCGCCGGAGCAGAAGAAGGACCTGCTGGAGTTTCTGAAGACGCTGTAAGACGGCGTTACCGGGAGCCGCAGGGGAGGGCTCGATACATGGAGTTTGCCGCGATGGGGCGGCGGGTCCAGATCCAACTGTGGGGATCGGCCCAGACGGGGTCGAGGTCGCGCACTACGACGGCCTGAATGGCGAACTGACGGCATGTCGCGTCGACTTCGGCGATGGGCGCGGACGTCGTAAAGAGCCGGTCGAGAAGCGGACGCATGGCGGTACAGTCGGCTGGATCGCCGCCGAGCGCGGCGCCACAGGTGAAGCCTTCGGCGGCGAGTTGGCGGTCGGCATAGAGGCCGTGCGGGATGTCGCCGAGATCGGTGTCGGGATTGTGTTGGATTACAGCCGCGGCCGGCAGTGTTGCCTTCAATTGCTCATAGATCTGGCGTGCGCGGTAGGTGCGCCGGCCGAACTGATGGTCGGTGGCGAGCCAGGGATATTCGGGGGTGGGGACGGCCTCGGTATGCACCGGATAAAAGCGTAGCTGGCAGAGTTCGTAGAGGCTTCCTGCCGCGCCGCACAGCAAGAGGAGAGTCATGACTGCGCGCAACAGGGGCGTGCGGCGCTCCGGCGCAGCGAGCAGATTGGCGGCCCAGAGCAGCAGGATGAATTGAGCGGGCAGGAAGCCGCGGAATCCCAGGTCATTGTTGGCAATTACGGCGGAGCGGAGGAATGTGGCGACGGCGAAACTGGTGGCCGCCAGCGTACAGGCTGCGAGGTTCCAACGGCTCCACTTGCGGCGGATGGCCTGGAGCGTCACCACGGCCACGAGCAGGTAGAAGCCGAACTCCAGGAAGTAGTTCAAGGGCAGCAGCAGCAGGTTGGCGAGCGAGATTTTCCACGCGGCGACGTGGCGGGAAAGCAGAATCAGGTCCACCAGTTTGAAGGCGCGGATCGCGGGCGCCACCACGGCACCGCCGGCGGCCTTGCCGCGCAGCCCGAGTAAATAAGTAGGGAGCACCAGGACTGCCGCCGTCGCGCCTGCCAGCAGCATGAGGGACAGGTCGCGATACCAGCCGCGCAGCAGATTGACGAGGCCCCAGATGGCGAGGAAGATCGCGAAGGTGATGGTGACGTATACCGAGCATCCGGCGGCACTGGCGAAACACAGACCGGCCGCCAGCGCCGCGGCCACTCCGTCGCGACGGCGGGCAGCGGGCGACCACAACAACAGAAACCCGGTGAGACAGGCGATCAGCGCTGCGAGGTGATGCGGCACCCAGAGCATGGTGCCGACCCAACTGGTGACCTGCTCATTCCACCATTCCATGTCCGGGAAGACCACGCCCACGCGCATCATAATGACGGTGGGAATGAGGTCGAGGCCGGTGACGCCAAGAAGGGCGATGGCGATTGCCAGACGGCGCTCCAGTTTATAGCCGGCTTGCGGGTCGGCGAATCGCAGGTAGAGCGCGAGAATGGCGATGAGTCCGAGTCCGCACCAGAGGGTGCCGCCGAAAGCGGCCCAGCGCGCGTCGAGGGACGAGCCGGCCACTCTTTGCGCCAGGCTGCAGACGATCATCCAGAAGTAGTGGTACCGCAGCGGTACGGGGCCCGCGAGAGCGAAGTAGGGGTTGGGCGGGGGAACGCCGGCGCGCGTGATGGCGGAAGTGATGGAGACACGCAAGGTGTAGTCCTGAGCGATCACCGGATAGTAGAGGCGGTCTCCCCACTGCAGGTCGATGAGCGACGCGGTTCCCAAGAGCAGCCACGCTACGGCGAGAAGACGCGGCCAGCGGTAGCGGTGAGGAATCATGGTCCGCCAGTGAAGGGCGGCAATCGCGGCGAAGGTCAGCCAGAAGGGAGCGAAGACGAGCCAGACGGCGCGGGGCGCAAAGCGCATCGAAAGGAAGGCAATGATGGGACAGACACCGATCGAAAGCGCGATTGCAAGGGCGACTCTGGCCACCATGGTGCGGCGGCGAAAATCCAAAAGGTTCAACGTCCAGGCGAGCGAGTAGCCCGGCACAAAACCAAACAGCGAGAAGACCAGGAAGGCCTCAGCCGTTCCGGCAATATCGCGGAGCATGAAATTGGTGAAGGGCACGCCGTTGGATACTCCCTATCAGAATACGCTGCCCTGTGCAAATCTGAAGCAGGCAACCCGTGTCAGTGCGGCACCATCATTGCAAGCGGCACTCTTCCAGGCTGATAATCCTGTCTATACCTGCAAGCACCACAAGGAGGGATGAAATGAGTAGGATTACATTGAAGGTGAATGGACGCCCCCACACGGTGGAGGTCGATCCGTCCACGCCACTGCTGTACGTCCTTCGCAATGATCTGGGGCTGCAAGGGCCGAAGTTCGGATGCGGTCTTGGCCAGTGCGGCGCTTGCACAGTAATCATCAATGGAGCGGCTGTGCGGTCCTGCGTCATGCCCACATCTTCGGTGAAGGCCGAGATCACCACCCTCGAAGGACTGGCTTCGAACGGCAAGTTGCATCCGCTGCAGCAGGCCTGGATCGACGAGCAGGTTCCACAATGTGGATTCTGCCAGAACGGACAGATCCTGACAGCGAAGGTGCTGCTGGACAAGAACCCGCATCCCACCGACGCTCAGATCCGCGAAACCCTGAACGGTACGCTTTGCCGTTGCATGAGTTACTACCGGGTTCAGACGGCAGTCAAACGAGCAGCCAAGACATTGGCGGAGTCTCTGCCCGGTACCAGCAAGGAGGTGGTGGCATGAGCGTCTCCGACAGGATCCCCAGCCAGATTGAAGACCTCCTGGTTACCAATCGCCGGGGCTTTCTCCGCAGTGCGGGACTCTTGGCGGTGAGTTTCAGCGCGGGCATCAGAGAGGCCGGCGCTCAGAGTGCCGCGGCGCAGGGGCCCGGTCCGTATCCGAATCCCGATTTCCACCAGATCGACTCGTGGATCGTCATTCATCCGGACAATACTGCCACGTTTTATGTCGGCAAAACCGATCCGGGCCAAGGTACCGGAACCGGCTTCCGCCAATTGATGTCCGACGAACTGGACATCGCTTTCGATAAGACCACGTGCATCATGGGCAGCACCGACATCACGGTCGATCAGGTAGGTTCCGGCGGCTCAACCGCCATGGAGCGGGACTCGTGGCCCATGCGTCGCGTCGCCGCGGAAGCGCGCCGTGTGCTGCTTGAAATGGGATCGAACCGTTTGGGAGTGCCGGTAGATCGGCTTGCCGTGAGCAACGGAGTGATCAGCGTGAAATCCGATGCTTCGAAGCGCGTCACTTATGGCGAGCTGATCGGGGGGAAGAAATTCAATGTCACGCTAACAGGGAACAACGTCAATTCAGTTACCGGCCAGGCCAAAACCAAGTCGGTGCCGGAACTGCGGTACACCGGCCAGCCACTTCACCGCGACGACATACCCGGCAAGGTGGACGGTTCTCTCAAATGGGCTGTGGATGTCAAGCTCCCCGGCATGGTGCACGCGCGCAACGTCAAGCCGCCTTTCGCCTGCGCAAAGCTCACCGGCATCGACGAATCTTCCGTAAAGAGTCTGCCAGGCTTCCTCAAAGTGGTGAGTAAGGGCAACTACGTCGCCGTTGTTTGCGAGCGCGAAGAGCAGGCAATCCGGGCTGCGCGCCAGCTCAAGACAACCTGGGAGAAGCCGCCAACCGCTCCTTTCCCTACTTCAGATGACCTCTTCAACTACATGCGCACGGCAACACCCGCGTCACCAGGCCGACCCGCGGGTGCCGGAGATGAGGTGACACGCAATCCGGCAGCCGGACCTGTCGGATCCGGTAGCCCCAGCGCGGCCATTTCCAGCGCAACGAAGACGATCGAGGCCGAGTACGAGATCCCATTCCAGGGGCACACCGCATTCAGTGGCGCCCATGCCACGGCTGATCCTTCGAACGGACAGATGACGATCTATTCGAACGACATGAAGACCTATGGCATGCGGCGAGGTGTTGCCACATTCCTGGGCATGCCGCAGGATCGCGTGCGTGTGGTCTACATGCCGGGTCCGCAGGGTTTCGGGCGCACGGCGGCGGAGGATGCGGCATGCGAGGCGGCTTATATCGCACGCGAGATCGGCCGTCCTGTCCGGATCCAGTGGATGCGCGACGAGGAGACGGCATGGGACACCAAGAGTCCGGCTTTCCTGGCGAAGATGCGCGGCGACCTGGATGAGCAGGGCCGTCTCATTGGCTACGACTACAATGCACGTTCCTGCGATTACAACCACCTCGGCTACAACGAGCCGGATACCGTGCTGATCGCCCAACTCATGGGGCAGAGACGGGCAAGACCTGCCGCCGGGAGCGCTTCGACGCCCTCTGACATGTACGTCATTCCCAATCGCAAAATGGCCGACGAAGTTGTCGGTCTGCCGAGCGTGTGGGAGACCCCGCTACGCACCGGCAACCTGCGCGATCCGAATGGCCCGCAGTCGACGTTTGCAGCCGAGTCGTTCATAGACGAAGCCGCTGCCACCGCCAAAACCGATCCGCTGGAGTTTCGCATGAAGTTGCTGCAGGCAGGCACCGGCGATGACGCCGGGTTCCGGCGTGCCCGATCGCTGGCGGTTCTCAAGGCGGCCGCGGAAAAGTACGGATGGGATTCGCGACCCTCGCCGAAACCGCGCGGTAACGGAGATATTCTGACGGGACGCGGCATGGCGTACTCGTTCCGCGGACAGACGATCGTGGCACAGATTGCTGAGGTCGAAGTGAACCGGAAGACCGGTCACGTATGGGCCAAGCGGATCGTCTGCGCGCATGACTGCGGCCTGGTGGTGAACCCCGAGAGCCTGCATCACACCGTCGAGTGCGGCACGCTTCACGGACTCAGCCGCGCGATTCACGAGGAAGTCCGGTTCGACACAGAGAAGGTGATCAGCCGGGACTGGGCCTCGCACCCTACGCTTCGCCACGCCGACGTTCCGGAACGTATCGATATCGTCCTGGTGAACGGGGACCCGAATCCAAACCGGCCGGACCTGCCGCCCTATGGCGCGGGGGAGGCTTCGCTCAAGCCGACGATGGCCGCCATCGCCAATGCAATCTACGACGCTACCGGCGTGCGAATGCGGAGAGTTCCCTTCCGGGACGACCGTGTTCTTGCCGCCCTGAAAGCCGCGGGCGTGAGTTTCGTATAACGCAAACTCAATCGTGGCGCAGGGCTTGAGCCGGCTGTATGCGCAGGGCGCGGCGAGCGGGAATGCAAACGGCGAGGCTGACGATTACCAGAAACGCGACCACGGCTGTGAGATACGCGACAGGATCCGACGGTCGCAGGCTGGAGAGGTTGTGGCGAAGCACCGAGGAAACGGCAGCCGCGCCGAGGATTCCGAGGGCGATGCCGAAAACGACCGGAGCGGCAAGCGGCCTCAGCACGGCGCGCACCACGGATGAGCGAGCGGCGCCGAGGGCAATGCGGACGCCGATCTCCCGAGTACGCTGGCTAACAGAGTAGCCGGTGAGGCCGGCCAGACCGATGGCAGCGAGGAGGGTGGCGAGCAGGCCGAGCGCACTCAAAATCGAAACAAGACGGCGGCTCTGAGCGACGGCGCCGTCATAGGCAGTGCTGAGGAGCGTGAGGCCCGGGCGGAGTTTGGGGTCCGGAGCCCGAGCGACCGCGCTGAGAGAAGCGGTAAGACGCCCGGGATCGCGGAAAGCTCTGACGACGATTGAGGCATCCCGAAAGTCCTGCGGAAGTATTGGGTAATAGGCGGCCATGGCGTCGGTGTCTTGAACGTCGAAGCTGCCGGCTTTGGCGACTATGCCAATCACAGTGGCGGGGCTGATGTTGGTCAGGAGTTTTCCGAGTGGGTCTTGACCGGGCCAGTGCCGCCGGGCAAAGGAATCGCTAACGACAACGACGTCGCGCTCGGCGGATTTGAAAAGGCGTCCCCGGGTGAGTTTCAGCCCGACGGTGGAGAAGAAACCGGCATCGACGCGGTTGATGAGGACTTTGCGTCCGGCGTCGATGAATCCGGAACTGACATTACCCCAGACCGGGAGCCAAGTGATGGCCGCGCTTTGGACGCCGGGTACCGCGGTCAGGCGGGGGAGGAGGTTGTCGAAATAGTGTTGGGCGGAGGCATCGTTGTAGCCGTGCGCCTGGAGACCGGGTGAAAGGGTAAGAGTGGCTCGATAGTCAAAGCCGGGATCGAGGATGAGGAGCTCGGTGAAGCTTCGGACTAACTGACCGGAGACGATGAGGAGGATGCAACTGGCGCCGACCTGACAACCGAGGAAGACGACGCGGGCACGGCCGCCGTGCGGGGCCGAACCGGTCAGTCTGAGAGCGGGGACAAGTCCGAAGGTGACCGCGGCCAACAGAGCGGTGGCGAGGGTTGCGACGATGATGCGCCAGTCGAGCGCGAGTGCCCAGTCTTTAGGATCGCCGTTTGCCGTGAGGAAGACCTCCAGCGCGATGGCGCTGAGAAGCCAGGCGGCGATGCTTCCGGCGACAGCGAGCACGGTACTTTCTGTCAGCAATTGCCGCACGATTCGGCTACGGCTGGCGCCCAGAGCGAGACGCGTGCGGATTTCGCGGTCGCGGGCGATGCCGCGGGCTAGCAGAAGAGACCCGAGATTGGCGCAGGCAACCACCAGGATCAGCATGATGAGGGTAACGGCCATCGCCGCCGCCGCGATTTCCTGGGGGTTCATTCGATTGCTGCTGAAGGGAGCCATGCCAAGGCGCTCGCCCTTGCTGACGGCTTCGGGATGGGACTGGCGAAGCGCAACGGCGATCAAACGACTTTCTTCCTCAGCGGCATGAACGGAGACGCCGGGATTGAGGCGGGCGACGCCGAATACCGACGGCGAAGTCCAATCGGTGAGAAGGGTACTGCCTTCGACGATCACCGGCTGTTTGGCGAGGAGCATCCAGAGATCCTCGCGCCGGCCCTTGGGATCCTCCATGATGCCCGCCACCTGGACGGATTTGCCGTTGAGCCGGAGAGTCTGGCCGATCAGGCCGGGTGAAGCTGCAAAGCGATTCTCCCAGAAGCGGCGGCTGACGACGACTGCGGGTTCAGCGTCCGACGATGCATCGAACGCCGAGAGACCGCGCCCGCGAATCAGGGGCGGAGCCTGTTCCGCGAAGTACGATGGAGTGACGAAATTTACGCGGACGGTCACCGGGTCGCGGCCGGGTTCGGTTTCGCCGAAGGTGACCGAATCTTCGTGTGAGGCGATGACCGCGCGGAAGGAACGGGCGTGTTGGCCGTAGAAAGCGAGGACCGGCCAGGCGATGCTGTTACCGGAGCCGTCAGGAAACCAGCGGTCGAGCTCGACGAGGGTGTCGGGGTCGCGGACGGTGGGTGTGATTTCAAGGAGCAGAAGGCGAAAGGCAGTGAGGTTCACACCAACTCCCAAGGCGAGTACGAGGAGTGCGGTGACGACGAAGGACGGGGATTTGCGGAAGAGGCGGAAGGTGTAGCTGAGGTCCTGTACTAAGCGGTCGATCCAGGTCCAGCCCCAGACCTCGCGGGTGGACTCGAGGTGACGGAGCGTGCTTCCGAAGGCCGGGTTTGGGCGGCCGTCAGACTCGGCTTCAGCCAGGTGGGCAGACATTTCCTCGGCGAGTTCGCGTTCGGCGCGGCGGCGGTTCAGGAGCCAGCAAATTCGGCGGAAGAGTTCGGTCATCGTGATGCTCCGTTCAGGCGAATTTGAGGACAGCCTGGATGGCTTCGGTCATGTTGCTGTAACCAGAAAGTTCGGCGGTGAGCTGCCGGCGGCCGGCGGGCGTCAGGCTGTAGAATCGGACGCGGCGTTTGGTTGCGGAGATGCCCCATTCGCCTTCAACCCAACCCTTCATCAGCATCTTTTGAAGCGCCGGGTAAAGCGAACCTTCATCTACTTGAAGGACCTCTCCGGAGACCTGAAGGATACGCTGGGAGATAGCGTAGCCGTGCAAGGGGCCACTCTGAAGGACGCGAAGGACGAGCATAATCAAAGTGCCGGGAACGAGCTCTGGTCTCTCAGGCATTGGCCACCTATGTATAGACTATCAACAGGTATACTGCCTGTCAACCTGAAATGGCCGTCTTTATTCCGGAGGCAGAATGTGCAGGCGGCGCGGGCTTTCGTGTTATTGTCTCCGATGAGAAATGCAGAAAAAGAAAACGACCGTATGGGCCACGATTGGAATCTGCGCGGTCGGCTTGGCATTCAATCTCTGGTTCGCGAGCAATAACGGCACGGCGTGGGGCGTGGACTTCAATCAATTCTATGCAGCCAGCCATCTGGCGGGCACGGGCGATCTGTACAACTGGGACAAGCTGCGCAAGGCAGAGGCCGAGAACGGACCCGAGGTGCCGACGGGAAGAGTGCCGCTGGTGTCGTTCGTGGAAAAGAGCGTGACCTGGCTGCCGTATGCGGCGGCGCACATGGTATGGCTGGCGCTTTCGGCGGCAGCGCTGCTGGCCTTCGCGCTCCTCTGGCCTGGAATGGATCGCAGCATGATGCTGACGGCGCTGTGCTGGTCGATTCCAGCGTCGCTGCTGCTCATTCTGGGACAGGATACGCCGTTCTGGCTGCTCAGTGTGGCACTGGGACTGCTGCTTCTGGAGCGTAAGCATCCCGTGCTGGCGGGCGTGGCATTCTCGTTCTGCATCTGCAAATACCACCTGGCGGTGGGCATCCCGATCTTTCTGGTGGCGCAGAAGCGATGGAGCACGCTGGCGGCGGGCGCAGCGGCGGGCGCGGCATGGTTGGCCGCATCGTTCGCGATTGAGGGCCCCTCGTGGCCGCGGCTCTATCTGGCCGCGATCACCGATGCCCGCTTCTCTCCCGCGCCGGAACGGATGCCGAATCTGCGCGGCATCGCGTCCTGGCTGCCGGCGCCCCGTCTGGCGGAGGCGCTGCTTGCCGCGGTGGTCGTAGTGCTGGTGTTTCTGATCTGCCGGAAGTGTTCCAATGTGGGCGAGGCGGGCGCGATCGCCACGGCTGCGGGGCTCATTCTGGCGCATCATGGATACGCCAACGATTGCACCCTACTGGTGCCGTTGGTCGCGCTGATCATCGCGCGGCAAAACTGGCCGTTCTGGATCAAGTTCTGGGCGCTGGTACAGCTCACGCCGATCCCCACCCTGCTGATTGCCACTCCCCGGCCGTTGATCGGCCAATTCCTGATTGTCGGCCTGGTGGTGGCGGCGATGGCTCGAGAGCTCTATGTACCTGCCAAGGTCACGGAGCCGGCCCTGCTAATCTGAAGTGAGCAGCATGGATTCAGCCATTCCGGAATTGACGCTCACGCCGCATGGGCGTCTGCTCCTCTCTTCAAAAGGGACCGACGGGCCGCTGAGTGACGCCTTCGCGCGCGGGTCCGGTCACGGCCTGCTCTATCTGGGCGCCGACCTCACCGGCGCGGCGCTTCCGCCCGCGCAGGCCTGGTGGCGCGATTTCGGCGGACGCTTCGTCACGGCCGTCTGCACGCAATCCGGCAACAGCCACGTGGAGCCGCCCGCGGAAGAACTGGAATGGATGGCACTGGCCGCGCCACCCATGACGGGCGCCGAGTATCTGACGGCGGCGGTTCTCGAAAGCTTGTGGCGTGAGCTCGACGCGGCATTCGTGGCGGAACTCGGCGAATCCGGGCTGCCCGTGCAGGATTTCCTGAAGGCGCGCAATCCCGCGTGGAACCTGGTGGGCCGCGTCCATTTCCATCTGGCCGAAAATCGCGAGGATCCCGAGCTTCCGTTTGCCTTCCTGGCCACATATACCACGCGGCTCGCGGCGCACGCTAAGGCGCACCACCTGCCTCTCGGACAGGCGCTGAAGGAGTATGCCGGCGCGGCGAATAAGGACCGCATGCTGTCGCTGCTGCTGCCGGTGCAGCGAGCGGCCGAGGGCTGCCCCTGGCTGAAGTCGATGATCGAGGCCGGAGAACTGTTCCATCCGCTGCGCTGGAGCGTCCGCGAAGCCATGCAGTTGCTGAACGACGTGCCGCATCTGGAGGCGTCGGGCGTGCTGGTTCGGATGCCTGCCTCGTGGCGCGGCAACCGTCCGCCGCGTCCGCGTGTGCGGGGTGTGGTGGGGACCAAGCCGCCGTCGTCGCTCGGGGTGGAGTCGCTGCTCGATTTCGCCATGGAGGTCACGCTGGATGGCCAACAGCTTACCGAAGCCGAAGTTCGCGCGCTGCTGGCGCAGTCTGAAGGACTGGCGATGGTCCGCGGCCGCTGGGTGCAGGTGGATCGCGAGCAGCTCGGCAAGCTAATTGAGCAGTTCCGCCGGATCGAACAGACGGCAGGCGCGCAAGGTCTGGGCTTCGCGGAAGCGATGCGCCTGCTGGCCGGCGCCGATATCGCGGGCGGCGTGGAATCGGCCGCCGCCGAGTCGGCCGATTGGACTCAGGTGGCCGCCGGTCCGTGGCTGGCGGAGATGCTCAAAGGATTGCGCGGTCCCGAGGGCCTGGCGCAAATTGAACCGGGTGAGGCATCGCGGGCGACGCTCCGGCCGTATCAGCAGGTGGGCGTGCGCTGGCTGTACATGCTGTCGAAACTCGGACTGGGCGCCTGTCTGGCCGACGACATGGGCTTGGGCAAGACCATTCAGGTGCTTTCGCTGCTGCAGGTGTTGAAGCGGCAGGCCGGCAATGGCAAGCCGAGCCTGCTGGTAGCGCCGGCTTCCCTGCTGGCCAACTGGGCCTCGGAGATGGAGAAATTCACTCCGGACTTGAGGCCGCTGATCGCCCATCCCTCGGCGATGCCGCCAGCCGATTGGAAGGTCCTTTCGCCCGAACGGCTGGACGGCGTCGACCTGGTAATCACCAGCTACGGTTCGCTGCTGCGGGTTCCCTGGCTGGCCGAGACCAACTGGCGGCTGGCGATTCTGGATGAAGCCCAGGCCATCAAGAATCCTGGCGCGAAACAGACGCGGGCCGTGAAGCAGGTGAAAGCCGGTGCGCGGCTCGCGCTCACGGGCACGCCGGTGGAGAACAGTCTGGGCGACCTGTGGTCCATTTTCGACTTTATCAATCCCGGCCTGTTGGGCAATGCCAAGCAGTTTACGGGGTACGCCAAGAGCCTGGCGAAGAAGAAGCACGTTTCTTACGCGCCCCTGCGCGAGTTGGTGCGGCCTTACATTCTGCGCCGGCTGAAGACCGATCGGTCGGTGATTTCCGACCTACCCGATAAGACCGAGGTGAAGGCCTTCTGCGGACTGAGTCGGAGGCAGGCGGCGCTTTACGAGCAGAGCGTCAAGGACCTGGCGCGGCAGCTCGGCGAATCCGAAGGCATCCAGCGAAAGGGCCTGGTGCTTTCGTTCCTGATGCGCTTCAAACAGATCTGCAATCATCCTTCGCAATGGCTGGGAGACGGGGGGTGGAGCGAAGCGGACAGCGGCAAACTGGCGCGTCTGCGGGAGATTTCCGAAACCGTGGCGGCCAAGCAGGAAAAGATGTTGGTGTTCACTCAATTCCGCGAAGTGACTGCTCCGCTGGCGGCATTTCTGGGCTCCGTCTTCGGCGCTCCGGGACTGGTGCTGCACGGCGAGACCGACGTGAAGAAGCGCAAGGAACTGGTGCGCCGCTTCCAGGAAGAAGAGAGCGAACCGTTCTTCGTGCTCTCGCTGAAGGCGGGCGGGTCGGGGCTCAATCTGACGGCGGCATCGCACGTGGTGCATTTCGACCGGTGGTGGAATCCGGCGGTGGAAAATCAAGCTACCGACCGCGCCTTCCGCATCGGCCAGACGAAGAACGTGCTGGTGCACAAATTCGTGTGCCGGGGTACGGTGGAAGAGAAGATCGACGAGTTGATCGAATCCAAGCGCAAGCTTTCCAATGACATGCTGGAAGGCGGCGCGGACCTGCTGCTCACGGAGATGAACGACAACGACCTGCTCAACCTGGTGGCGCTGGATTTGAACAAAGCGCTGAAGGAATCGTAAGCCATGGCCTACTACGACGACTGGGGCGGATTTGCTCCCTATGTTTCCGTGGCCGAGCGGCGGCGCATGGCGGCCCTCGAAGTGGAGCAGCGCGAGAAAGAGGGACAGCGCCTCACTCCAATTGTGATTGCTGGCTCCAGGATCACTACCACCTTTTGGGGCAAGGCGTGGTGCCAGAATCTGGAGAGCTACAGCGATTTCGCCAATCGCCTGCCGCGCGGCCGCTCCTACGTGCGCAACGGCTCGGTGATCCACCTCGAAATTGGCGCAGGCTCGGTGGAAGCCCTGGTGATGGGCTCGGAACTGTATGAGGTCTCCATTACTGTGACCCCGGTTGCGGCGGCGCGCTGGAAATCCATCTGCAGGGATTGCGCCGGCGGCATCGATTCGCTCGTCGAATTGCTGCAGGGCCGGTTCTCCAAAGGCGTGATGGAGCGCATCTGTCTGCAGGGGAAGGGTCTGTTTCCGACGCCTCGGGAAATTCGCCTCCACTGCAGTTGCCCCGACGGCGCGCGCATGTGCAAACACGTAGCGGCGGTGCTGTACGGTGTGGGCGCGCGTCTGGACAAGGAGCCGGAGCTGCTGTTCCAGTTGCACAAGGTGGACGCGGCGGAGTTGATTGCGAGCGCGGGCAAAGCGCTGCCGCTATCGAAACGGTCGCCGGACAAATCCAAGATACTGGGCGGCGACCTGGCAGGAATTTTCGGGCTCGAACTCTCTACGTTTGAAGAGACGGCCGCGCCGCCTACGCCAAAAGGCGATTCACTTCCCGCATCACCGCGAAAGCGTCAGCCACGTAAACCACGTCCGCCTTCCCGCGCGCCCAACCGCAATTCGCGTCCAGATTGATGGCGCGCCGTTCACCGATGAAGCGCCAGCCTACCGCGTGAGGCTCTTCCCCGTGGCAGCACGTGGAGAGTCCTTTGGGATGCCGCGGGGTGGATCCGGTTTGGCCCACCTGATTCAGGTGCGTCATGAACTGGAGCACGGCTTCGCCTTCGCCGCTCAGATCGACCAGCGACTTGCTGCCACCGAGCGACGCCTTGGCCGCGTGCAGGAAGCCCACAATCAGACTCTCGGCCTCTGCGCCGTGCACCGCGCCGTCCGCCTGTTTCTTGGTCCAACCCGCGCCGGCTACGAACAGCAACTTCGCGTCGGGCCGGATGGTCTGCTGGTCGGCTTGCGGGGACCGGATGCCGGTGACGGTGGTGCGCGTGGCAGGAACATCCACCGCGACCATCTCGACTGTGGCAGCGCCGGGGGCTCCGGCCCAGGCTTCGCAGCAGCCGTTATCCAGCAGGATGAACCAGGGCCGCTGCTGCCGGGTGAGGACGGCTTCCATACGCTGCCGGTAGAACCAGCGAGTGACCGCGGGCACACCGCTTTGGATGGCCAGATTGGTGGCATGGGTATCCACGCGGCCGTTCAGTCGGAAGGCCGCTCCGGGAATGGCGCGCGACCACCGCGACGTGGCGGGCGCCAATATCAGGGCCGCGCCTGAGGCGCGCGCCAGAGCTTCGGCTGCCGCGGCGTCGGTGGCGTATCGGGATTGGGCGAAGGCCTCGCCACATACCGCCAGAATGCGGACCGCGCCGGCGGATGCAATCTGGGAGGCGGCGGGCTGCACTTGCGCGCCCACCAATCCAAGGGTCACTTCGCCGCCCAGCGCGAGAGACGCCGTGAGAGCTTCCAGCGCCGGCTTTGCCAGGCTGCCATCGGCTTCGGTATGAGCCAGCAGGAGGATGGATTCCATGTCAGTTCTCCTTTACCCAGGCGACAATTTCGCGGGCGATTTCTTCGGGCGCCAGGTCCTTCACAATGCGCGTCTCGCGCTGCTGTTTGGGCAAACTCACGGAGGCGAAGCAGAGTCCCGCTCCGGGGATCGGGGTCTGTTTGGAGCGCTGCAGGGCCGGCATGACGGTCCGCATGTTCGCCATCCCGACCTGCGGATTGTTGCGTGGTTCCGGCAAGTGGCCGGTGGCCCATCCGAGGGCGGCCGGGGCCGCCGAACAAATCGACACTTGATGCCGGCCGCCTTCGATCCGTTCCAGCACTTCGAAGCTGCCGTCATCGCGCACGGTCAACTGGTCCACGCCCTGGAATTGTTCGGTGATGCCTAAGCGTTCGCCCACCATCTGCAGTGTGGACCCGGCGCCGCGCGACGCCGATTCCCAGCCGCCGAAGAGCAGCAGGCGCGACCGGTCGAGTCCCGGAATCGCTTCGATGGCGGCGGCCAGAGCGGCGGCCGTCTCAAAGGAATCGCAGAATCCCGATGCGGGTCCGTCCAGCGCCACCAGTTCGAAGGGCGCCTTTTGGGCCACCATCATCATCACCTGTTGCAGCTTGGCTTTGGGGCCGAGACTGACGAGCCAGACTTTGCTGCCGGGCGTCTTCGCGGCGAGGTGCGCGGCTTCGAAGAGCGCGTGGCCGGCCCAAGGGTCCAGCACGGCCGGGAGCATCATTTCATTCTTGAGCGAGGGTGCGCCGGAGCCGGTTACAGGCTCCAGCGTCTGCAGCGGGTCGGGAACAATACTGCCACAGACCACGATTTGTAGCGGAGTGCTCATGGGAAGCTCCAGTATAATCGGAGTTCAGGATGCTGTGGTATAAAACACTGGCGTGAAAAAGGGAACATACACCCCGGCTCCCTTAAAAGATGGGAGAATCCGATAGAGGAGTTTTCCCGATGAGTCCTCGTCTCGTTTTCCCCGCTTTCTGCCTTTCGGTGGCGCTGGCCACTGGTTTTGCGCAAACGGAAACCCCCAAACCCACGGCCGAGGCGCCGAAACCGCCCGCCGTCCGGGAAACCCCGCCCGACCAGAAGGCGTACACTGCCGCGACCAGGACGATGGATCCCACCGAGAAAATCGCCGCGCTGGAGAAGTTTAAGGTCGATTTCCCCAAGAGCGATATGCGTTCCGGGGCCGATTCCGCCATCCTGACGGCACTGGTGAAGAGTTTCCCCACGGAGAAGGGCCGCATCACCAAACAGGCCAAGGCGATGTACGGGAGGGCTGAGGCGCGCAGTAAAGGGTCGGCTGCCAATGAGATTGCGCTGGAATACCTGGATGGCGGCATTCTGTTGAAAGATGCCGAAGGCTGGGCAAAGAAGGGCGTGGCCGATCTGCAGGAAGCCAAATACGCCAAGGAGCAAAAGGAGAACGCCGAAACGCGCAAGGGGAAACCTCCCTCTGACGAGGACATTGCCAAACGCTTCAAGACTGCCCGCGCCAGTCGCCTGGCAACACTGGGCCGCATCGAGGTGGCGCGCGGCGAGAGGGCTCAGGGGCAGAAATTGCTGGAAGAGGCGTGGGCCGCGAATCCCGCTCTGGTTCCGGTAGGCGCCACGCTTGGGGAACTGGCATTTAAAGCCGGCAACGACACCAAGGCGATGGAACTGCTGGTGCCGGCGCGCCTCAGCGGGCGGGCTCCGGCCAGCGCCAATGCGGCCCTGGAGTCGCTGTACAAGAAGCAGCACAATGGGTCGCTGACCGGCTTCACCGCCATGCTGGACGAGCAGTACAAGAAGCTCTACCCGAACCCGGTGACCGTGGAGGAGTATCATCCCAGCGAAAAGCGCAGCGACCGTCTGGTGCTGGCCGAGGTGTTTACGGGTGCCGGATGTCCTCCCTGCGTGGGCGCGGATCTGGCCTTCGACGCCGCCATGGAGCGCTACTCGCGCAAGGAACTGGCGGTGGTGTTCTATCACGTCCATGTGCCGAGGCCCGATCCGATGACGAATCCCGAAACCACGGCGCGGTCGAAGGCCTATGGTGTGAACGGCGTCCCGTCCTACGCGATCGACGGCAAGATGTTGGGCGGCGGAGGCGGTGGGCGTGATAGTGCCAAGGGGATTTATGAGCGCATCGTTACGCCGATTGAGAAGGACATGGATCTGCCGGCCGAAGCCAAACTGACGGCCCATGCCGCGATTGCGGGGGGTGTGGTGAAGGTGACCGGGTCGGTGGACGACGTCAAGGATGATTCGGGCGACGTCAATGTGCAAGTGCTGCTGGTCGAAAAGTTGATCCGCTATTCGGGCGAGAACGGCGTTCGCTTTCACCCCATGGTGGTCCGCGCGATCGGGGAGGAGAAGGCCGAGAAATCTTTCAGCCGCACTTTCAACCTGGATGAGGTGTCGGCTGCGCTGAAGAAGCATCTGGACGAGTACGAAGCCGGCGGCCATCGCGGC
The DNA here is from genome assembly GCA_035551455.1 of Candidatus Sulfopaludibacter sp. Taxonomy (GTDB): domain Bacteria; phylum Acidobacteriota; class Terriglobia; order Bryobacterales; family Bryobacteraceae; genus Sulfopaludibacter. The sequence goes on along the minus strand of DASZMZ010000182.1, from coordinate 4,266 downwards.
GAAACGTTCAAGTTTAGCGAGAAGAAGGACGCCATCGATCACGCCAATCTGGCTGTCGTCGTGATGGTGCAGGATGCGAAGACGAAGCACGTGCTGCAATCCGTGCTCATCGACCTGAGCAGCGGCAGCAGTGGACGCATTTCCACCGAAACAAAATGAAAATCCTACTTTGCGCGGGACTGCTGGCGTTATCGCTGGCCGCCGCCGCTCCCGACCCCGTTGCGTGGAAACTGCAGGACGGCCCGACCAAGCCGGTGAGGGCCGGCGGCAAGTTCACGATTAAACTGACGGCCCAGATTCAGGAGGGGTGGCACCTCTACTCCACGAAGCACGTGGAGGAGGGTCCCGTGGCGACTAAGATTTGGGTGCCGGAGGGCCAGCCTTTTCAACTGTCGGACGCGATCAAGAGTTCACCGCCCGATCGGCAGCAGGATCCCAGTTTCAATATGGAAGTGGAACTGTACGAGGGGCAGGCCAGCTTCACGCTGCCGGTGAAGGTCAGCGCCGGCGCTCCGGCCGGAGTTCAGAACTTTACGGTCAACGCGTCGTACCAGTCCTGCAATAACAAAATCTGCCTCCCGCCGAAGACGGTAAAGGTGGAAGTGGCTGTATCGGTGGTGAAGTAGTGCCGATGAGCGGTCGAGATGGCAGGATTGTGCTGAAGCTTTCCAAACCCTAAGGAAGTGTTTTAGAATGAGAAAGTATCTGTTGGGCGCGTAGCTCAGTTGGTTAGAGCGCCTGCTTCACACGCAGGAGGTCACAGGTTCGAGTCCTGTCGCGCCCACCATACTTTTTGGCTCTACGCCAAAAACGGGGGCAGACCCCATCCCAAGACACCATGCCCTCCAGTCCTGAAGTAGCGCTTGGACCGACGGGCTCTACGCCAAAAACGGGGGCAGCCCCCAGTTGTAGCGCGTTTTGCTCCGCCTTGTGAAAATGGATCTACTCAGATTCCAACTCTGAGGTGAACCTGTACTTCCTGATCTTGAGTTGTCTGATCTTCCAGTCCAGAGTCGAACGTGGGATTCCAAGTTTGACCGCCGCCCCGTTTGGCCCAGCAACTTTTCCCTTGCATTGCGCCAAAGCGGCTTCAATGATTTCCTTTTCCTGATTCTGGAGTGTCTCCTGTAATGGACCGGGTGACATTGAAGGTGATGGTTCATGGCTTGAAAACCAAGCCTCGTCGACCCAAAAGGTGTCACCGTTACAGAGGATGACCGACCTCTCAATGATATTCTGCAATTCACGAATGTTGCCGGGCCAAGGATAGGACTGGCACAGCTTCAACGTGTTCCTGTCGATTCTGCTGATGTCCTTCCTCATCTTTTCGGCATAGCGCCTCACGAAATACTCAACCAGCATCGGAATGTCCTCCTTTCGCTCACGGAGGGGAGGCAACTCGATGGGAAAGACATTCAGCCGGTAGTATAGATCGGCTCGAAATGTTCCGGAGGCGACAGCCGCCGGCAAATCGCGGTTGGTTGCTGCTATTACTCGAACGTCGGTTTTTAGAACCTGGGTACCGCCAACACGCTCAAATTCGCGTTCCTGGAGCACTCGCAGTAGAGCAACTTGAGTTTCAGCGGGGAGCTCGCCGATTTCATCGAGAAAAATCGTGCCGGAGTGCGCCAGTTCAAAGCGCCCCTGACGCCGCTGCAGAGCACCCGTGAACGCGCCTTTCTCATGACCAAATAGTTCCGAAGCAATCAGTGAAGTGGGGATTGAGGCGCAGTTTACACTAACAAACGCCTGGCCAGCACGTTGCGAGCGCTTATGAATGGCACGGGCGATTAGTTCTTTTCCCGTGCCTGTCTCGCCGGTGACCAGCACGGTAGAGTCGGTGGGGGCGACCCTGATAATGCTGGAGAGTACTTTCTGCAAAGCGGGTGAGGAGCCCACGATCTCTTCAAACATGAACCCCTGATCGATTTGCTCACGCAGCGCGACGTTTTCGTCGTGAAGGCGGTCTTTCAGGGCTTGAATCTCTTTGAACGCGTTCGCTAGTGCTGCTTCGCTCCGTTTGCGTTCACTGATGTCTCTCAGCACCGTCTGGAAATAGCCGTCGCGTATCGGAGATGCCGAAACCTCCACGGGCAACGTTGTGCCATCAGTGCGTACAAAAATTCGCTCGAATCGCAGAATGGTTCCAGCCTTTATTGCCTCCAGTTGGCACCGAACTAAGTAGCGCTCCTCCGGCAAATAAGTATCGGTAACCGGTATGCTGGTGAATTCCCGGGCTGTGCACTTCAGCAGTTCAAGAGCTGCGGGATTCGCAGACACGTAGCTGCCCGCACTATTTACGACGAAAATAGGATCCGGAGAAAGATCGACTAAATCGCGATACTTCTCTTCACTCTTGAGGAGCAATCTCTGCTGCGCCTTCCGAAGTTCGGCCTCGAGGTCCCGCTCGCGCAGTCGGAGAGCAACAGATTCCAATAATGCCGCCGCCTGGTTGCTTGCCACATTCATCAGTAACCTGTCCGTCGTTGTAGGAAAGCCGCCTGCGCGTGATCCGCCGACGAGCACAACTCCGTACTCCTTCAGGAAACCAACTGGGCTTAGAGAAATCAGGAGTTCACCGGCTCCCATTGGATTAGGCACGGCAAGCGCCCGCTCTTCACATTCGAGTTCCAGGAAGGGCGCCACGCGCTCTGAGATCTCGTATGTGTCCATGCCGGCGTATCGGCCTGCTCCGCGCACTGCGTCGATCGGCGCGTCTGCGAACGGGCCGGTTAGTCGAACGAGAACGAATTCCGCGCCAAGAGTGGATCCAAGGACGGCGGCTAGGTCATGGGCGATTTCCCGAGGGGTTTTGCCCTTCCAGACCAGCGGAAGGGATGTGAGCGCGATTAGATCGCGAAGGCACCGCCTCAACCACCGGTCATCAGAATGCGCCTCGTATACAGAACAGTCTTGGATCACAGGAGTACCACGCACCAGTGTGTTTCAAGCTGAGCCAGTCTGTCCGGTCTCAGGGAATTCGCGTTCGTTTAGTTCTTTCAGCAATTCCTCGGGCGGGACGTAAAAAGGATTGCGTTGAACGATTCCGCCGATGAGCACGATCGGATGTGTCCGCAAGGCATCGATGACGATCGCTGCGGGAAACTTATCGAGGTCATAGGCGCAAATTACGATATCCGCAGCTTTCGGCAGAGCGAGATTCGCACGGCACTCGAATTCCAGCAGGTGATCTAGTGCGCCCGGTTCGTTCAGCGCCCACGCCATGTCTGCGATAAAGCGTGTTACAGCGAAACCTCTGGCCCTGCCATCGTTTAGAAGTAGGGGCAACAGCTCAAGCATAGCGCTCTGATTGAACCTGCCGCCGCGCAGCGGCGCCTCGTCCCACGCGATGATCTCCAATTGTCCCTCTACTTCCGCTCGCTCGGTGTCGATCCCACTTTCAGCTATACGCTGGGCGTGCTCCCGCCGACGGGAGGGATTGACAATGTGAAGGGCCCGGTCCCCCTGTTCCATTCCTTCGCGGATGAAAGGCATCAGCACACGGTACCTTTCGTCCGACGTACGAAAGAATGTACAAATGTGCATTCCCTCGTCCAAACTGTCACCAAAGAGGCAAACGGATTTTCGTGCGTCACTCACGGTAACCTCCTCAAACGACGAGCCGATGACGCAATCGACCCAGAATTGGCGCAGCCTGATGCTATCAAAGGACCGTCTAATCGTGAAGTGCAATATGCACGCAAACCGCCAAGGGAAAAGCAGCGGTTCGCCTGGGTAATTTCGAACGCTCTCGAGAACAGTTCCGAATCGCTCGCGCGGAATTGTGGTTCGTCCTGCTAAGCGGGAAGACAGACCGCGCGGCACTGAAACAATCGTAAATCCCTGGCAGCGTAGTGCGTTGTCGAACCTCCTCGGATTCCGCGGCCTTCTTCGCAAAAACACCACGACTATATAAGGTGATGTTATGCCGGTCTTGCGAAGGATCTTGTTCCAGCCTGTCCCTAGCAACGGTCTTATCCTGAGGAGTACCGAGGATGACCATGATGAATCGACGCACATTTTCCGCCAGTCTCGCTGGAGCGGCCGCCGCGACGTTGATTGGCGGCTCTCGCGCGGCGGCAAACGCAGCGCCGACCAAGGCCCGGAACGTCGTGCTTGCACACGGATTGTTTGCAGACGGCTCCTCTTGGAGTGAGGTCATCGCGCGGCTTCAGAAGGCCGGCCTGAACGCAACTGCGGTGCAGAACCCGCTGACCACCTTTCCGGAGGCGGTGGAGTCGGTGAGCCGCGTCCTTACGCGTCAGG
>DASZMZ010000181.1:0-21597 GCA_035551455.1 Candidatus Sulfopaludibacter sp. | reverse complement strand
ATGAAACTGGCCTGTACTCTACCGGCTTGTGCCTTGATGCTGTTTTCATTTGCGGGTGCGAAAGCGCAGACCACGGCTTCCAAAGTGGTCACCGCCGCCAACTCCTTCCTTTCGACGCTCGACGAAAATCAGAAGCACTCCGCCCTCTTCGCCTACGACGACGAGCAGCAGCGCAAGCGCTGGTCGAACCTGCCCACCACCATGGTCGCTCGCGGCAGCCTTCCCCTGAAAGACATGACTCCGGCCCAGCGCACGGCGGCGATGGCGCTGCTGGCGGCGGCCCTGAGTCCCCGAGGCTTTGAAAAAGTCCAGCAGATCATGGAGGGCGATGAGGTACTCAAGACAGGCGAGGGAAACGGCCGCGGCGGCCGCGGAGGCCGCGGGGGCGGCGCGATGTTCGGTAAGGACCTCTACTACCTCGCCATTCTCGGAACGCCCTCGGAAAGATCGCCGTGGATGGTGCAGTTCGGCGGACACCACCTCGCGCTCAATGTCACCATTGCCGGCGAGCAGGGCGTGCTCACACCCACGCTCACCGGTGCCCAACCGGCCCTCTACACCATCAACGGCAAGACCGTGCGGCCCCTCGGCCAGGAAAGCGACAAGGCCATGGCGCTGCTCAACTCGCTGGATGAGAGCCAGCGGAAACAGGCCATTCTGAATTACCGTGTGGCCGACCTGGTGCTCGGTCCCGGGCAGGACGGCAAGACCATACAGCCCGAGGGACTGAAGGCGTCCGGCATGAATGAGAAGCAGAAGGCCATGCTGCTCGACGTCATCGGCGAGTGGGCCGGCATCGTCCAGGAAAAAGCGGCAGCCGCGCGGATGGCCGAGTTGAAGGCCGATCTCAACGAGACGTGGTTCGCCTGGAGCGGCAACACCAGCGTCGCCCCCGGCAGCAACATCACGGCCTACTACCGGATTCAAGGCCCGCACCTGGTGATCGAATATTCTCCTCAGCAGTTGGGCGGCGACCCGTCCCTGCACGTCCACACGATGTACCGCGACCCCACCAACGACTACGGCAGAAAGCCCGGAGCCAGATGAAAATCAGGATCGCCGCCGCTGTCATGCTCGTTCTGGGATGCCCGTCTTTACAGGCGCACCGCCTCGACGAGTACTTGCAGGCCACGATCCTCTCGATTCAAAAAGACGAACTGCAAGGCCAAATCACTCTGACGCCGGGAGTCGCCGTCTTCTCGTTTGTGATGGCCGCCATGGACACCAACGCGGACGGAACCATCTCAGACGCGGAGCAGAGGGCGTATGCGGCGCGAGTCCTCGGCGACGTGTCGCTATCGATCGATGGCCGTCGACTGCTGCCCCACTTGGTCGCCATCCGCTTTCCCTCGCAGGACGACATGAAGGCCGGACTCGGCGCGATCCAAATCGACTTCAGCACCCCACTTCCTCGCGGCGGGGGCGCCCGGAAAATCAGCTTTGAGAATCACCACCTGACCCGCATCTCGGCATACCAGGTGAATTGCCTGGTGCCGGCCGACCCGGACCTCCGCATCCTGGGACAGCAACGCAACTACACGCAATCCAGCTATCGAGTGGACTACTCCGCGCCAGGCTTTCCCGTGTGGTTTGGCGCGATACCGCTTCTGCTGCTCACTCGGTTGGCATGGCTGTTGCTGCGGCGCGCGCCAGAACGCGCCCAACCAGCAATAGCGCCATCGCCGATGCGAATAGCATGACCGCGGAAACCTGTATGGCGCCCGAGAGTCCAATCGCCGGCTTGAGTGCGCCCGCGGCCGCCGCCATCGCGCCGCCCACCACGCAGGCGGCCAGGTTGAAGATTCCGTAGCCCGTCGCGCGTAGTTCCGGCCGCGCCACCTGCGCCAGTACCGGCATGGTGTTCGCGTCGAAGAATCCCTTGCCGATGCCGAAGGCGATGAGCGCCGCCACCAGAATCGGTATCGAGCCCGCGGCGCCTACCAGGAAGAGAAACGGCGAGGCGGCGGCGAGTCCCAACGCCTGCGTGAGGACGCGACCCTTCACAGTCGTCCGGCTCCATCGATCCGCCTCCCAGCCGCCGGCCAGAATGCCGGCGAAACTCGCCACCTGTAAATAGAAGGTGGCGGAGAAGCCCGCCGAGGTCAGGCTCACGCGGAACCGCTCGAAGATGTACAGCGGCAGCCAGGTGTAGACCACCCAGTTAGCCACGCCGAAGCCCGTGAATGCGGCCAGCATGCCTGCGAAGCCCGGCAGCCGGACCACTTCCCCGAAAGCCGCCATCACGGGAGTGGCGGGGGCACGCGCGCCATCCGAGTCGCCGCGCAGCCCCTTCGCCAGGACGATCGAGTAGACCACGCCCACGATGCCCAGCACGATGAACGGCGATCGCCAGCCATGCCGTTCGCCCATCCACCCGCCGATCGCGCCTCCGAAGGCGATGCCGGCATACAGACCCGATTGGTGAATTCCGGTGGCCCGCGAACGGGTCGACTTGCCGTGAAGGTCGGAAATCAGCGCCAGCGCCGCCGGCAGATAGCAAGCCTCGCTCAGTCCCATCAGGCCGCGCGCGATGAGCAGTTCCTGGAAGTTGCGAACGTACCCGGTGAGCAGGGTGATCGTCGTCCAGATCGCAAGGCTAAGGATCAGCACTTTTCGACGACCCGCGCGATCGGCGAGATAGCCGCCGAAGGGACTCGCCAGCCCGTAGACCCACAGGAAGACCGTGCTGAGCAGGCCGAGTTGAAAATCGTCCAGCCGCATCTCCGCGCGCAGCAGAGGAAACACGGAGAAGATCACCTGCCGGTCCAGATAGTTGAGGCAGGCCACCACCCAGAGCAGCGCGACCACCAGCCAGGCGTATCGTTGCGAGCTCATGGATTACGCGGCCAAATGGGCGAAGGACGACGCGCGCAGCGCCTCGCGCAGGTCGCTCTCTTCCTGCGGCGTGAGTGCGCGGCGAGGCTGGAGGCACTGGCCGCAATCGATGCCGCTCCAGCGGAGCATGGTCTTCACGGCGGGCATCAGCGGGAAGCGCAGCCCGATCTCCACCAGTTCGTTGATTCTCCGCTGCACCTGCTTGGCTTCCTCCCAGCGGCCATGCCGCGCCAGACTGAAGGCCTGCACAAAAAGTTCGGGGACGAGGTTGTAAAACGTGCCGATCCCGCCATCGGCGCCCATCAACAGGCCGGCGATCAGCACCTCATCGTGGCCGTTGAAGATCACGCAGCCGCGCTGCTTGATCTGCGACATCTTATAAAGGTCGAAATCCGTGAACTTGAGACCGATCACATTGGGGATCTCCAGAAGTTCCAGCACCTGCTGCTTCGCCTGAATGGCCGGACAGACTGCCGGGAAATAATAGACCAGCACCGGCAGGTCGGAAGCCGCCGCCAGAGCTTCATAATACGCGCGAATTTCGGCGAACGTGTAGGAGCCGAGCGGCGGCAGGCTGGAAATAGCATGGGCTCCGATGGTGGCCGCGTGTCGCGCCAACGCGACAGCATCGGCGGTCCGGTATGCGCCCACATGGATAATCACCTGCTTGCCGGCGGGCGACAAACGCAAAGCCACTTCAGCCACGCGCTTGCGCTGCTCCACCGGCTGCAGCAGACCCTCGCCGGTCTGGCCGTTCACGTACAGCCCGTCGATGCCGTGGGTGTAGAGGCGTTCCACCAGAAGCTCGAAAGCCGGCTGGTGAAAGTTTTCGTTTTCGTCAAACGGCGTGACGATGGCGGGAAGTATTCCCGAAAAGCCTGAAGTGGTCATCTTGTTTGTCCTTGAAGATTTTGTACGGAGAGAACCCGCGTCGTCCTGGCGCCGGGACGATTTTCGCCGCCCGGAATGACCAGGGAACCGCGCCACGCCACGACACCGCTCGTGACCAGACCTTCCGGCAGCCTGCCTGTGGCGCGCCAGTTGCCGCGATCGAAGCGAAGGATGGTCCGGCTGAAGCCGGGATGGCGGGGTCCGGGGTCGGGCGTCTCGCCGGCGTGGACGCCATCGTCGCCGCCGAAAATCAGGCAGCGGCCGTTGGAATCACAGCAGGCAGGCGCACCCACTACGGGCGCGGGAAGGTCCGGCAGACTGCTCCAGCCTGTATCTGGCCGATAGAGAAACGCATCGCGCAAGTACGTGCGTGTGCCCGCCGACAATGCCGCTCCGCTCGCCACGAACACGCCGCCCCGGCCTCCGGCTGCGGCCGGAAGAATCCGCCCCGCTCCGGGCAGTGACGACGCTTCGCGCCAGCGCGCCCGCTCGTTTACGCCATCCAACAGCCAGACCTTGCTTGAAGCCGTCGCCGCCGTAGGCGAGATCTGCCCGCCGACGGCGAAGATCGCGTCGCCCGACAACGCCGCGGCAAGCAACATGCGAGGCTCGGGAAGCTCCGCCAACGCGCGCCGCCGGATTCGCGTGCCGTCCCACCAGAGCAGGTGGACCGACGAGGAAGCGGCGCCCGGCCCTTGTCCCCCGACGCAGACCACGCCCGCTGCCGTGCTCACCGCGCCACCGTATGCCAGCGGCTCGGTCTGCTCTCCGCTGCTTCGCCACGCGGCCTCGCCTGCGCCGAGCGTGAGGATGGCCGGCGTCCAGCGTTTCTCGCCGCCCTCCCATTTCGGCCTGCTCCAAATCGTCCCGCCCGCCACCACGATGCGGCCCGCGTGGACGCCGACGAACTGTCCGGCAATGGCCTCGGGCAGCGGCGGCAATTCACGGGATCGCGCCGCGGCCTTTCTCCAGAGGCCGTACGCAAGCAGGGGCAGGGAATTCAAGAGTCCGCGCCGGGAGAGTGTCACCTTGAGCCTTCGCTCGGCCGCAGTCGCGCCAGGCGCAGCACGCTGGCGCCGGCCGCATTCCGCGCCTCGTAGTAACAGAGGATCGTTCCATCGCGCAGTACGGCGAGATCGGAATAAGCCGAGCGGCCCGGTTCGAGCACGCGCGCCCCGGTCCAGGTGGCGCCTTCATCGCGGCTAAAGCGCAGCGTCAGATTGCGGCGGTCCTTGGCGGGGAGCGGCCGGCCGTCGGCACGCGTCACGTTGTCGGGATTCGAAAACAGCCACAACCTTTTCCGCCCCGCGCGCACCAGTCCCGCGGCGCAGATCGGGTCGGTCAGGCTCTCGTCGAAATGCGGCGCGGACCAGCGCGAGATACCGTCGGGACTGGTGGCAATCACGCGGCGATTGTGCGGCGACCCGGTCCGCGCATTCATCACCACGCTGCCGTCGGTGCGCTCGATCAGTGCAGTTTCATTGGCGCTAGGAAATTCGGACTGGCCCGAGATAGCGATCTCGCCGGCATGCCACGTGCGGCCGCGATCGTCGCTATAGATGGTCGTGTTCACCGACGGTCCGTGGCCGCTGGCTTCGGTGCCGAGCCCCATCCATACCGGCGCCAGCAGGCGGCCGCGGCGAAGTTCGATGCCGTGGCCTGGACCGGTGGCGACGGCGCGCCATGCATAGCGGCTGCGCAGCGCTTCGAGCGCCGCCGTAATCTCCACCGGCGCTGTGTAATGCCTGCCATCGTCATCGCTGCGCATGTAGAAGACGCGCATGTACTCGGCGCAGAACAGGAAGTGTACCCGGCCGTCATGCGCGGCGATGGCGATAGGGTTGTTGTACGTGCGCCACTCCGGCTGGCCCGCCTTGCGCTCGAGCGCCACGGGACTCCGTTCCAGCCCGGCAACATGCGGCGCCATCCAAGGCGCGTCGAAGCTCTTACCGCCGTCCGTGGAGCGGCGCAGCAGGATGTCGATATCGTCCCAGTCGCTGCCGGTGTGACGGCGCGCCTCGGCGTAGGTGATTACGGTATTCCGGCGCGTCACCACCAGGCCGGGAATACGATAGAGGGCATAACCACCCACCTTGGCTTGGAAGAGATCGAGGCGTTCTTCGGTCTCCGCGCAGAGCGGCGCGCCCGCCAAACTGAGCAGGAAGCCGCGGCGCGTGGCTGAAGGTCGATAAGCCATTTTGCGTTGGGCGATTATATTATCGATAATATAACGTGATGAGCGGTCTTGTGAATACTGTAAAGCAGAACCTGCTGGGCCGCATTTTCAGCGGCAAGTGTCCGCCCGGGTCCAATTTGCGGGAAGCGCGGCTGGCGCAGGAATTCGGCACCAGCCAGGCCACTGTCCGCGCGGCGCTGCAATCGCTGGAGAGCGATGGCCTGGTGGTCCGCGAGCCGGACATCGGCACCACGGTGATCCGCCTGACACCGAACGACATCCGCGAACGCGTGGACCTGCGCTGTCTGCTGGAGGTCCGCGCGGCGCTCGCAGCGTCCAAGCGAATGGGTCCCGCGGAATTCAAAGAGTTGGAGCGGCTGCGCAAGCGCATGGGTAGTTTCGTCGAGAAGAACCTGTACTACGAGGAGGCGCAGGCGGATCTCGATTTTCACCGCTACGTGTGGACCTGTTCCGCCAATCAGACCCTATGCAATTTGCTGGAGCGCTTGACGGTGCCGCTGCTCGCGTTCGTGAGCGTGATGCGCGCCAGCGGACTCGAGCATCTTCCGGAGGTGGTGCCATCGCATGAGCCGATGGTGCAGGCCCTCCGCTCGCGCGACGCGGCGAAAATCAAAGCGGCATTCCGCGAAGGCGCGCGCTCCACGTATCTGGACTTCGTCAACATGCGCGGCAACCGCGCGCAGCAGGCGGTGGCGTTCGGCTGGTTAACCGGCCACCGCTAATCGGAACCCGGCTCCCGTTTGGCGCTGAAATTGCAAGAGAAGTAAGGAGGCCAAGTGGGATAAAATGGGGGCACCGTTGGAATGAAGACAGATATTCACACCACGCAGTTGTTCGTTCCCAACGAACACCTGGATCAGACTCTGAACAGTCGGATTGTCCGGTCCGAAATCGAGGGCGGTGTTCATCTGCGGGATGTGCAGCCCGGAACCGTTCTTGAAGTCATTACGCGGAATCGTTCCTACACTGTCGAGTACAAAGGAAGCGGCGAAGCCCTGATTTCAGGCCACCCGGTCTTCTGCCCGGAGCCTGTTCTGGTCTGCATACACGGTTCCACCTGGGGCGGCACCATGCTCAAGGAGCGCTACATCGGCCGCGGCATGCATCTGGAATTCGGGCCGCCCGAACGCCAGCCCATCACCACCTCGGTGATTGTCGAGGTCCGCGAAAAGCAGGCTGCGTAGGGTAGCGGCTCTTACAACGTCTCCAGAAGCTTCTTCACTTCCGGTGCGCGCGGCGAATTGGGGAACAGCGCCACATACTGTTGATAGTGCTGCCGGGCTTCATCGCGCCGCCCGAGTTTCATGAGCGCGTCGGCAATATTGCCGTGAGCTTCTTTCCGTTTCGGATCGGCCGTAAGCGTCTTCTGTAGATAGTTCACCGCGTCGTCATACCGGCCCATCACATAGTACAGAAAGCCCAGATTGTTGAGCAGCACGGCGTCGTTCGGCTGCAACTCCACAGCGCCCTTGAATTTCTGCAGCGCTTCGTCATACTTCTTCTCGCGATAGAGTAGCTGACCCTGCCGGTCCAGATCGTATGCCTGCTGCGCTTTTGTCTTCGTGCGGGCGGGCGGCGGCGCCGACCGTGTGATCAGCGTCAGCCTCGCGCTCTCCGACTGGATGCTCTGCTGGATCTTCAACAGCTCCGCCTGCTTTGCCGCAATTTCCGACTGAAGATGCGAAAGCTGATCGTTCAGATGGACCCCCTGCCCATCCATCTGCCGGGTCAGCGACGTCAGCGCCTCCGGCTGCAGTTCGAACAGAAACTCGCCGCCCTCGCTGCCCACCAGATTGCCGACCGTCGGCGTTTGTTTGGCGAACGACGATACGATCGGGCTGACATACGCGCCCAATTCCGATGCCGTGATAACGCCGTTCCCGTCCAGATCGGCCTGCCCTTGCAACCCTTGCAGCAGCGCCCACGTGAAGACGGAATGGCCGGTCGGTCCATCGTCGGCCACCTGCTCATCGGCGCCTCCCGCCGTGAGAATCTGCCGCGATTGGCGCCGCGTCACTTCCTCCAGGTACGTATGATCGCGCGCGAAGGTGCCGGCGCTCCGCGTAAGCGCCAGGCCGCTATAGCAGGAGTCCATCACGAAGTAAATGTGCTTCGCCGGGATCAGGTCCGAGGCCTCGCGCAGCGCCGTCATGCTGATCGCCGTGGAATAGTAGTTGGCCCGGTCGGCATCGGAAGGAATGATGAAACCGATCTGCCGTCCGTCTTCGAAGGTGCGCGTCGCGCCGTGTCCGGCGAAGAAGAAGAACACGCGATCCTCACGCTGCACCTTGCGGCCGTCGGTGAATTCATCGCCCAGCACTTCCATGATGCGCTGCCGCGTGGCCTCGCCGTTGGTGAGTTTGCGGATGTTCTCCTTCTTGAAGCCGAACTTGCTGACCAGCACTTCCTCCACGCCGTTGGCGTCATTCACCGCGTAGCGCAATTTGGGCCAGTTCTGATAATCGTTGATGCCCACGATTACCGCCCAGCTTTCGCGATAGTACGAATTCTTCGCGGCCGCGCCGCCGGCTGTGGGCGCAGCCTCCGCCGTGTCTTCCGACCGCGTGGGCGCCTGCGGCAGCACGGCCTTCACGAACTGGCCTTTCTCCGGCGCGAGAAATGTGTACTCCTGGCGCTGCAGTTCCTCGATCACCGGACTCAGCGCCATCACGCTCTGCTTGTGGATGTCGTGAAACAGAATGATGCCCTTGTGCCGCTGGTTGATCTCGTGCAGCACGCGCATGGCGATCGATTCCGGCACCGGGTCGGCCCAGTCGAGCGAATCGATCGTCCACATAATGGACTTCAGACCGTCGGACTGCACGCGGTCCAAAATCTCCTTATTGCGCGCGCCATAAGGAGCGCGGAACAGGTCGGGATGGAAGCCCGCCACCTTTTCCAGCAGCAGATTCGTGCGGTCGATCTCGCTGGCCTGGTCCGCCGTATCCAGCTTCGGCAGGACGGCGTGCGAGTAACTGTGATTGGCGATGACGTGGCCCGCATCCAGCACCTTGTGCGCCACTTCGCCGGTACGCGACAGCGTCGCCTTGCCATCCTGCACAGTCCCTAAATTCACGCCGAGTTCGAAGAACGTGGCCTTGATCGAGTACTTGCGCAGCAGCGCCAGCACCTGCTCGGTATAGCGCGGATGCGGACCGTCGTCGAACGTCAGCGCCACGGTCTTGGGCTGAAATTCGTTGCCGAAAATCTCGCTGCCGCCGCCGCGCATTTCCCCGTGCGGCTCCTCGGGCAGCACGTCGCCCATCTCCAGCAGAATTCGTTCGCGGCTGGTCGTCTTGCGCAGCGACGCCACGTACGCGTCCCATTTCTCCCGCGTGCCGGTGGCCCCGCGCGTCGCGAACTGCGAGAAGATGCGACTCACCTCCTCGCGATAACTCAGTTGGATCGCCTGCAAATTGTCGGACGCCTTGTGCAGCGAATCCACCAGCGAGGTGCGCTTGCTCGACGCCGGCGGTACCGCGGTCAACTGATCGATCAGGTCGAGAAAGGCCAGCTTATCGGCGTCGTGCAGTGCCTTGTCGTCAGTCAGATACTCAAGCAGTTGGCGAATGCCGTCGGTCTTGCGCTGCTGATATTCGGTGGTGAAGCGGCCGGCCAGTTCGTCGATGGTCCGGTGATTGGTCCAGAACAGGATTCGTCCGGCCGCAATCGCACGGGCGCGCGTGGCGCCATCCAGTTCTTCGGAGCCATCCACCAGAATGATGATTTTTCGATAGTTGTCAGTGACGCTTTGCAGGCTGGCGGCCAGTGCCGGATCCTGCCGGAAAGCCATCCGGCGCAACGGCTGGATCAAGAGCAGCAGGCAGGCGATAGTAACGGTAACAACGCCCGCCGCGAGATACTTCGTCTTCAGGGTCATCGGGCAGAACAGTAGGATAACAGACAGAATGTCGCGCGGCCGCTCTTGGCCGTCTATAATTGGGAGAATGTCTCAGGGAGGCTCCAATAAGAGGGTGGCCAACACCATTGTGTCGGCCAGTTGCGCGGCAGTGCTTGCCGTATACGCCGCCGGTTACGCACGCACCCAATCGGCCGCCGACCGTTTCTCGAAACAAGTAGCCGAGCGCAGAGTGCCGGCTCGTCCGGCTCAACGCTTGGTGGTTGTTCCCCAGACAGTCGACCCGGCGCCTGTCGTGGCGCTCGCGCCTCCCGCGCCGCCTCCGGCTCTCAAGATCGCGCGCGTGGAGCCGCCGAAGCTTGCGCCCAAGCTCGCGGAAGCACCGGTGGTTACGGCCGAGACGCCGGCGCCTCCTCCGCTTCCGCCTCCGCCTCCGCCGGTGGTCGAACTGAAGCCCGCGGTTGTGGCCGCTCCCGTTCCCGCGATCATTCCGCCGCCCGTGATCATTCCGGCGCCCGCTCCGATCCCGCCGCCCGCGCCCAAGTGGAAGGACGGAACCTACACCGGGTGGGGCTACTCCCGCCACGGCAACATCGAGGCCGAGGTGGTGATCGAGAGCGGCCGCATTTCGTCCGCCGTCATCTCGCAGTGCCGCACGCGCTATTCCTGCAACGTGATCGAAAAATTGCCCCCGGAAGTTGCCCAGCGCCAGAGTCCCGATGTGGACTACGTCTCGGGCGCCACGCAAAGTGCAGACGCCTTTTACGGCGCCGTGGTGGAAGCATTGGCCAAGGCCAAGTAGGTGCCCGTCCGCACCGAGCCCGCCATGGGCACGCTCGTCACCATCCGTGTGCTCCCTTCGGGCGGCGAGTCCGATGCCGCCATCGACCGCGCCTTCTCCTGGTTCCACGAGATTGAACGCCGCTGCACCCGCTTCAGTGAAGCCAGCGAATTGATGCAGCTTGCCGCGCAGCCCGGCATGCCCGTGGCCGCCAGCCCCATCCTCTTCGAGGCCGTTCGCTTCGCACTGCTGGTGGCCGAAGAAAGCGGCGGCGCTTTCGATCCGACACTCGGCCATCGCATGCAGGCGCGCGGCTTCGACCGCCACCATCGCACCGGCGAAACTCTCCGCACCGCCGCCGACGATGCCGCCACGTACCGCGATGTCCAACTCGACGCGGTCCATCGCACCATCACCCTGCTCCGTCCCCTCACGCTCGACCTCGGCGCGGTGGCCAAAGGTCTCGCCATCGACACGGCCGCCCGCGAACTCGCCCCGTTCGGCGACTTCGCCATCGATGCCGGCGGCGATCTCTACCTCGGCGGCTGCAACGATCGCGGCGCTCCCTGGTCCATCGGCATTCGCCATCCGCGCCGCGAAGGCGAGTTGATCGCCCGGCTCACCGTCTCCAACCAGGCCGTCTGCACCTCCGGCGACTACGAACGTGTGATCGACGGAGGTGAGCATCACATTCTGGACCCGCAAACCGGCGCTTCTCCGCGCCACGCGGCCAGCGCTACCGTGGTCGCCTCCGGCGCCATGCTCGCCGATGCCCTCGCCACCGCCGCCTTCGTGCTCGGTCCGGCCGAGGGTATCGACCTGCTCACGCGCATGGGCGTCGAAGGACTGATCGTCACCAAGGAACTGGACCAGCACCAGACGCAAGGACTCTGCCGTGTCGCGTAGAAAGAACTTCTTTCAGACTCCCAAGGGCATTGTCACGCTGGTGCTCGCCATGTTCCTGGTAATCGCCGCGCCGGGGCAGGGAATGCGCACCGTCGCCACCGGACTCGGCAGCGCCGTGTTGGCCGCCGGCCTGGTGGACATGGTGATTCTCCGCGTGCGGAAGCGCGTTTGGGAGTATCCCAGCGGCGCGGTGCTTACGGTTCTCATCGTCGCCATGGTGCTGCGCGCGCAGGAGCCCTGGTACGTGATCGCGATCACGTCGGTGATTGCCGTCCTCAGCAAATACGTTTTCCGTACGCGCACGGCCAACATTTTCAACCCGGCGGCACTGGCCCTCATCATCAGCTTCTACCTGTTTCATACCGGCCAGAGTTGGTGGGGCGCGCTCGTCGATACGCCGGCCGTCACGCGAATTCTCCTCATCGCCGCCGGGGGTTACGTCGCCAATCGCGTCAACAAATTGCCCCTGGTGCTGGTCTTTCTCGGGGCCTACTTCCTGCTGTTCACGGCTACCGCGTTCGTGAGCAATCCGCTGCCGGTCGCCGAGATCTTCCGCACGCCGGATTTCGAAGCTGTCCTTTACTTCGCCCTCATCATCCTGACCGATCCGCCTACATCTCCGGCCAAGTATCCCGACCAAATCATCTGCGGTCTGATCGTCGCGGTGGTGAGCTACGCCTGTTTCGAGCTCTTCGGAGTGGTCTACTACCTCCTCGCCGGAGTCATCGCAGGCAACCTCTGGGAAGCCTGGAGACGCGCCCGGCGCCAGCGGCCGCGCGGGCCGGTGCCCGCGAAAAGAGGCTCCCCAGTGCTACCATCATCCTTCTGACTCGGCCGACATCACCTAAACTAGCCCTGGGCGCCAGCCTCGCCTTCTTCCTTGCCGGACAGTTTTTCATTCCGCTCCTGGGTGTCGAGGATGACGAAGCGCTCTTCGCCATGCCTATTCTGCAGCCCCGCAGCGGGATGTGGGTGAAGGTCTGGCACTCGCATTTCCTCTTCATGCTGATGAGCTACCTGGGCACCGTCAAGACCTGGATCTACGCGCCCATCCTGCGGATTTTCGGCACCAGCGTGTGGGCCATCCGCGAACCGGCCCTGTTGGCCGGCGCCGCCAGCATCTACCTCTTGTACGTGCTGCTGCGCCGCACCAACGGCGAACGCGCCGCGGTCCTGGGCGCATGGCTCCTGGCCGCCGACTCCATCTATCTGCTCACTACCTGTTTCGATTGGGGCCCCGTGGCCCTACAGCACTTGCTGGAAATCGGAGCCATGACGGCGCTGGTCTGCTTCTACCAGCAGCGCAGGGAGCGGTTTCTGGCTCTCGGCTTCTTCCTCTTCGGTCTGGTGCTTTGGGACAAAGCCCTCGCTGCCTGGATGCTCTCCGGCATCGGTATCGGCGTCTTTCTGATGCTGCCGCGCAAACTGCTCTCGCTGTTCTCACGACGGCGCGTCGCCATTGCGGTGGCGGCGTTCGCGTTCGGCGCGCTCCCGCTCATCCTGTTCAACGCCCAGAATCACTGGGCGACGTTTCGCGGCAATTTCAAGCGCGACTTCAGCGACCTGCCCGGCAAATCGCGCATGCTGGCCAACACGCTGGGCGGCCAGGGACTCTTCGGCTACATGACGTCCGAAGACCAGGACACACCGCAGCCCCATCCGCCCGGCGGCATCTCGCAGCGGCTCGCCGGACTGGCCGGCCATCCCCGCTATAATCTGATGATCTACGCCTTCGTGCTGGCGCTGCTGCTCACCGCGCTGGCTCGCGGGAATGCTCTGCGCACCATTGCCGCCTCGCTCATCGCCATGGCCATTGCCTGGATCCAGATGGCCATCACCGCGGGCGCCGGAGGCAGCGTCCATCACACCGTCCTCTTGTGGCCCCTCCCCGCGGCCATCGTGGCCGTCTCCTTCGCCGCGGCATCGCGCCGGCTGGGACGCGCAGGCTTGCCCGCGCTGGCAGCCGTCGCCCTCGTGCTCATCGTCTCCCACGTCCTGGTCACCAACGAATACTACTTCGAGCTGACTCGCAATGGCGCCGGGTCCGTCAGTTGGAGCGACGCCATCTACCCGCTGAACGACTCCCTGCAAGCGGTGCCGGCCAAATACGTCTTCTGTATCGATTGGGGCATCATCGACAGCCTCCGCCTTCTCTCGCACGGCAAGCTGAAACTGCGCGAGGGCTCCGACCCGGTGAACAAGCCTGAGTTGACCTCGCTGGACCGAGAGGAGATTGCACGCCGCGAGGCCGATCCCGACGCCATCTTCGTGGGCCGCGCCAAAGCGGCCGAAGTCTTCCAGGGCGTCACCGAAAGGTCGGTCCGCATCGCCGCCGATGCCGGTTACACGCGCCAGACGATCTCCAGCATTTCCGACCGGTACGGCCGTCCCATGTTCGAAGTCTTCCGCTTCGTTCCCGTCCGCTGAGACTCAGAACAGCCGGAGTTTGCAGGCTACGCGGACGGCCAGGGAGCGCAAGAATCGCTTGCAAGCTGAAACTGCGCGAGGGCTCCGACCCGGTCAACAAGCCTGAGCTTACCTCGCTCGACCGCTCGCCAAAGCGGCCGAAGTTCCCGCCCGCTGAGACTCAGAAGAGCCGGAGTTTGCAGGCCACACGGACGGCCAGGGAGCGCAAGAATCGCTTGCAAGCTGAAACTGCGCGAGGGCTCCGACCCGGTCAACAAGCCTGAGCTTACCTCGCTCGACCGCTCGCCAAAGCGGCCTAAGTCTTCCAGGGCGTCACCGAAAGGTCCGTCCGCATTGCCGCCGATGCCGGTTACACACACCACTTCGTTCCCGCCCGCTGAGACTCAGAGAGCCGGAGTTTGCAGACCACGCGGACGGCCAGGGAGCGCAAGAATCGCTTGCCAAAGCGGCCGAAGTCTTCCAGTGCGTCACCGAAAGATCCGTCCGCATTGCCGCCGATGCCGGTTACACACGCCACTTCGTTCCCGCCCGCTAAGACTCAGAACAGCCGGAGTTTGCAGGCCACACGGGCGGCCAGGGAGCGCAAGAATCGCTTGCCAAAGCGGCCGAAGTCTTCCAGGGCGTCACCGAAAGGTCCGTCCGCATTGCCGCCGATGCCGGTTACACACGCCACTTCGTTCCCGCCCGCTGAGACTCAGAACAGCCGTAGTTTGCAGGCCACGCGGACCGCCAGGGAGCGCAAAATCCCTTGCAGCCGCTTACGCACGATCTCATGCTGCTCCACCAGATCGCGCGCCGCGTCACGGCTCAACGCGAACGGACCTTTGCGGGCCGCGATGGGCAGGCTCCAGGAGTATTTCCGCAGAATGCCGAACTCCGGATGATCGTCGCTATCGATCCGGACGCTGGTAAATCCCGCGCCGGCCAGAATGGTCTTCAGCGCCGATTCGGAAAACTCCCGCATCTCCAGCGTGGAGCCGCCGCCGCCGTGAAAAATCAAATCATTGAACACCTGGACTTCGCCGGCGTTCGTTCGATTCACCAGCAGGGTCCGGTCGCTGAGCCGGGCGAAGCCGAAATCATGCAACTGACTGAAGCGCTCCGTGGTGGTGGCTTCGAGCGAATAGGGCACCGTGAAGACGAACACGCCGGAGGGCTTCAACATGCGGCAGGCATTCTCAAAGGCCGCTTCCACGGGCGACAGCACGTGCTCCAGCACTTCACTGGAGACCAGAAAATCGTACTTGCCGAATTCGTCGGATCCGGCCCGCGCGATATCGAAGCGCGGCTCGCGATGAAAGTACGTGTTCCGGTAGTCGAACCGTCCGGCCAGTTGCTCGGCGTACGTCTCGCTGTCGCTGGTTCCCAAGCCCCGCAGACTCGGCACGCGCGGCAGGTCCGTCAGCGGCAGGCTCGTGCCCAGCAGTTCCTCGGTCAGCAAGTGGACCAAGCCCCGCGTCCGCACGTTCGACCCGCAGTGCCGGCAGTTGGGAGTCTCCGGCTCGGGCGGCGCGGCGGGCAGGGGATTGGAGCGGCCGCAGACATTGCAGGTGAAGGTGGACATGGAGGCTATTTGGGCACCGAATCGAAGCGCGTGGACGACTGTGCGCCGAATTCCTGCGCCGTGGTCCGGATGTCCTTTACCAGGTAGCCTTTGGGAATTCCCGCAGTCAAAACGAAGCGGCGGTTATAGCAAATCACCGCGGCGGCCCTCCCGACGGGACAGCTCCAATGCTGGTCCGTGGAGATCCAGTAGCTGTTTTCCTGATGACCGTACTTGTCCTTCTGTAGAGCGAAATCCATGCGGAACGTCGTGCCCTTGAATAGCGCCCGCTGACTCCGTTCGGCCGTGGCATCGTCTCCGTAGTGCAGCGCCGCTGTCGTCACGCCTTCACAGCCGCTGTCCACCAGTTTGCCCTCCACATGGACGGGAAACAGCGTGGTCCGGTCCAGCCTCACGGTGGCTTCCACCGACGCGGTGCAGCGCACCTCCGGCCTCTCGTCGTGGACGCGGGCTTTATCGTGATGCAGCGCCACGGTATAGAAGTCGCCCGAACTCGGCTCTACGGTGGCCTTCAGACTCTGCAGCAGGCTTGCG
Source organism: Candidatus Sulfopaludibacter sp. (assembly GCA_035551455.1). GTDB lineage: Bacteria > Acidobacteriota > Terriglobia > Bryobacterales > Bryobacteraceae > Sulfopaludibacter. The sequence goes on along the minus strand of DASZMZ010000181.1, from coordinate 5,603 downwards.
ATGCGCAGCGGCGGCTCCACTGGATCCTGTCCGGCGCAGCGCGCGTCCGCATCTCCGTTGACTTGGTACGGCTCCACGCCGTCTCCCCAGGAGAGCACCGCATTGCAGCGCCGCCCATCCTTGCGAATCACCGATTCCACGGTCACCACCGGCAGGCGCTGCTTCTCCCGCTCGGCGGCGTCCAGCACCAGATAGACTTCCGTGGTGGTCCAATTCCAGTGGATGTCGCGACGCTGATTTTCGCTGAACGCGATTTGCGCCTTCGCCAGCAAATCCCTCGCCGGGAGAACTTGTGCGGCAACCGGAAGCACGGCCGGCAACAGCGCGAAGTAGAAACGAAGAACGGCCATCGCTACACCATACTACGCTTCACCATACTACGCCGCCTGGGCCGAAATCTGAAACTCCATGGCGGCCTTGGCGTTGCCTCGAAAGGTCCCGGTCACCGGCGCCGCCAGCAGGGGATGGGCCGCCGCCGCGACGGCCACGTGATCGGTGGTCACGGCCAGGCCGCGTGCCGGGTCGTAGCCGCGCCAGCCGCCGCCTTCCAGATAGACTTCGGCCCAGGCGTGCATGTACGCACGGTCCAAAAATCCAGTGCCGCATTCATACCCGCTGACGAAGCGCGCCGGAATCCCTTTGCACCGGCATACCGCGCAGAACAGGACGGCCAGATCGCGGCAACTGCCGGTGCCGGTCCGCAGCGTCACTTCCGGGGCCAGCGGCGAGCCTTCATCGCGTACAACCTGGGTGGAGCGCGCGAACAACTGGCGCGTCAGGCCGCTCAGGAAGTCCAGGGTGCGGCCGCCGTTCTCCGCCGAAATCGCCTCGGCGAACTGGCGAATTTCCGGCGCATCGTCGCAGGCCGTGAACGGCGCCAGTGCCGCTCCCAGGGGTCCGTCGTAAGCCAGAGGCAGCGAAAACAACTCGGTGGCGGGCAGAATGTAATCGAAGGGATTCGCCCGCAGCGTCTCCACTTCGAAGGCTGTGTGAAGCCTCAGTTCCGCCACCGAGCCCGCAAACCAGGCCTGGGTTGCGGAATTGCCCTCCTGATCCAGAAACTCCGTCAGGCCCACCGGCGATGGGTCGATGCGCAGAGAGTACGCCAGCAGCCGTTGCGACGCATCGCAGCGCGGCCGCAGACGAATGGTATGCGGCTCCAGAAATACGCGCGCATCGTATCGATAAACGGTGGAATGTTGGACGCTGATCCGCATCGCGCAGCCGCTTAGGGCGAGACTTCGGACGCGGTGAGCCGGGAAAAGGCTGCCTCGATCCACTGGCTCGGCAAGTCCTGTACACTGCGGCGCATCCGTTCCTGCCACCAGTTGGAGATGGAGCGCAAGTCGTCGGCCTGATACCGCTGCTCCACCATCTCAAAGGAGCCGCGCTGATACAGCAGGACGTCGATGGGGAAGTCCACGTCCGCCGCGCAAAGCCGCGTCGCATCGAACGCGAGCAGCCCTACCTTAAACGCATACAGCATGGAATCGTGCTGCGTCACCGACCGCTCCAGAATCGGTTTGCCGAACCCCGACGCGCCGATGATCTGGTACGGCGTATCGGGACCGATCTCCACCCAGTTGCCCTCCGGATATACCAGAAACAGGCGATGCGCCGAGTCGCCGGACATCTGCCCGCCGATGAGCGAGTAGGCGTTGAACTTGAGCTCCGCCTTCTGCAGCGCTTCGCCGTCTTCCTCGCGCACCCGGCGCACCTGCTGCGAATACAGATTCACAATCTTGAACAGGCGGTCGCGCACCGAAGTGTCGCGAGCCAGAGATTCCTCGAAGTGCAGCAGAATCTTGTCTCGCAGGGAGCGCAGCCCCGAATGCATGATGAAGAACGCGAAGCCGGGACCCTGATACGTGGCCACCTTCTTGGCGGTGAGGCATTCATTCCCGGCGACTACGCGCGTATCGGCGATTGCCACCAGACCCTGATCGACAGTAATTCCCAAACAAAAAGTCATTATTTTTCCGCTCGGCGTTGGGGACGACCGTCCCACCAGTATTCTCGATTGTATATCGGGCCGCGGGTTATTCTGCGTTGAAATTGGCTTGGAGAACCTGACGGATGCGCGACTCCAGTGTTTCCAAGCTGACCGGCTTCTGAATGAAGGCAACCTCCCGGTCCAGCACGCCGCTCCGCGCGATGACATCCGACAGGTAGCCCGACATGAAGATGGCTTTGGTTTTGGGCGACAGAATGCGCAGACGGTCTGCCAGTTCCCTGCCGTTGAGCCCCGGCATCACGACATCGGTAATCAGCAGGTGGATGGGTCCGGTATACCGCTCCGCCAAGGCCAGAGCTTCCAGGCTCCCAGGGGCTTGGAGCACGTTGTAGCCCAAGTCTTCCAGCGCCGTTTTCAGGAACTCGCGCACCGGATCTTCGTCTTCCACCAGCAAGAGAGTCTGGCCGCCTTCCTCAGTTTGCTCCACGTGATTTTCCGTCTCGACCGGTACCAGTTGCGCGTCAATCGGCGGAAAGAACAGTTCGAAGCTGGTTCCTTCCCCGGGCGCGCTATGCACCTCAATCCAACCCGAATTCTGCTGCATGACGCCATAAACGGTCGCCAGACCGAGTCCGGTGCCTTGGCCCACTCCTTTGGTGGTGAAAAAGGGCTCGAAGATTTTCCCGCGCGTGGCTTCGTCCATGCCCACACCGTTGTCCGCCACCGTCACTTGTACCCAACGGGTGCCGGCGATCTCCACATTGCGCGTCGTGATCTCCAGGATGCCTCCATCCGGCATGGCGTCTTTGGCATTGGCCGCCAGATTCAAAATTACCTGATCGACCTGCGCCGGATCCACCAGGGCATGGCTCAATTCCGGATCCAGATGCATGGCAATTGAGACGCGTTCGCCCAGCAGCCTGCGCAGCATGGGTTCGGCTTCCGCCAGCGTCCAGTTCAAATTCGACGGAATCGGTTTGATGACTTCCTGCCGGCTGAAGGCGAGCAACTGGCGCGTCAGCCGCGCACCACGTTCGGCCGCCTTGCGTACCTGTTCGGCATACGACCAGAGTTTCGGCTCGCCATCCAGTTTCTGCATCAGCAGGCTGCTGAAGCCGTTGATCACCGTCAACAGGTTGTTGAAATCGTGCGCGACGCCCCCGGCCAACCGCCCGATGCTCTCCATTTTCTGCGCCTGCTGGAGTTGCTGCTCCAGGTGCGCTCTTTCGACGGCGGCGTTTTTCGGGGCAGTGAGATCGGTAATGAAGGCTACCAGCGCGGGACCCTCCTCGAACCGCATCTCAATCACCGCCAGCAGCATGGGGAATTCCGACCCGTCGCGGCGCGTTCCCACGGCCTCGAATTCGCCCGGCACCGGGAGCCCCTTGGCTCGCCGCTGCCCGCGCGTCTCCACCTCTTCCCGGGATTGAGGCGCGAACAGGCCCAATGTGGGCCGGCCTTCCAGTTCTTCGGAGCCGGCGTAGCCGAACATCCGCACATAGGAGGGATTGGCGTACACCACCAGGCCGGCGCGCGACATGGAAATGGCGATGGGCGCATCTTGAGTGAGTGTCCGGAAACGCGCTTCACTGTTGCGCAGGTCCAGTTCCGCCCGCTTCCGGTCGGTGATGTCCAGAACGCAAACCAGGGCCCGCCGGGAATTTCGAAGCCGCAGCGGACCGGTGAACAGGAGCATGCAGCGCATCTCACTGCGGCCCTCTACGTCGACCGGCAGCCAAGCTTCCACGTTGTCGTGTTTGGTCCCGTTCCGCAGCGTATCCAGCAACGTATTCCGCACGGTGCATTCGCCGCAACTTCGACCAGTCCGGCAGCCGTGCTCCGGTAGCAACGCATTCAGGCAGTGCAGCACGTCGCCGGGCCGCTGATCCGTCAGCGGTCCTGCAGCCCCGTTTTCGTCCGCCGGAAAGTCCGAAAGGTTCCGCACCTTGAACTCTTCGTCGACCACCAGTAAACTCACGGGCGCGTGGACGTGAATGGCCGTCAGCTCGGCGTGGGCGGCATGCAATTTCTCCTCGGCCTCCTTCCGTTCCGTCACATCGATATGAATGCCGTCCCAGATCATTCGCCCGTTTTCCCCGCGGCGCGGCGACGAACTCAACTGCATCCACCGGATCTGCCCATCTGTCCGCCGCATCCGCACGGTGGACCGAAAGACGGCCAGATCGTGGAGCGCGGTTTTCTCGGCTGCCGCCAGACCGCCGCGATCTTCCTCCAGGATCATGTCGTACAGTACGCCGGGGTCCCGCAAGACTTCCTCCGCTGGTACACCAGTCATTTCCTCAATGCCCGCGCTCATATATTGGAAAAACCGACTACCATCCCGCTCCATGACCAACTGGTACACCGCGCCGGACGGCAGATTGTCGCCCAAGAATCGCAGGCGGAGTTCCGCCGCCTTGGATTCCTCATAGGCTGCTGTCAGCAGAAATCCCGTGCCTGCCAGAAACCCCAGGTAAATCTGAACGGCCAACAGGCGGTCTGCAGGGGTAGCTCCTGGCCAGAACAGCGCTCCCTCAGTGACTACTTTGCTGGTGACGGCAATTGCCGCCAGCAGAATCAGAGCCAGAGAAACGCTTCGCCGACCCAGCCGCAAACCGGCCCACGCCAGTATTCCCATCGCCATATAGGGACGAGGCGCCAAACGGCCGGGAACGGTGGCCGGATCCATGGAAAACCGCGACACCAAGATGAGGACAGCCAACAGGAGGCAAGTCTCCAGCACACGGCTCCAGCGAGGATTCCGCAGCAGCGTGGGAAGGTCGCTCCAGGTGACAATCAGGGGAGTAACCAGCAGAATTCCCAGACCGTCGGCGACCCACCAGGTGAACCAGAAGTTCGAGAATGGCAAGGCACTGGTAATTGCCGCCGTGGCCGCGCCCATGGCTGCCGTTGCCGCATTCACGAAGACTGCGGCGGCAATCAGCGCGAGAATCTCTTTGACGCGAGAAAACCGGACATGCGCGCCGCACCAGCGCGTAACCAGCCAAGCGGACGCCCAGGATTCGATGACGTTCGCAGTCATATAGCAGGCGCTGGCTACGAAGGGCCGCCCGGCTAATAGATCGGAGGCGGCGCCGCTCACGAACAGGACTGCTACGATGGTGCGCCAATGGCGGCGTTCGCTGAGAAGAAGCGCAGCCAGCCCTACGCCGCCGGCAGGCCAAGCGGCTGCGAGGACACGTTGAGAATCGGGGAATAGAAAGCCCAATTCATGGGCGAGAAAATAGGCCAGTCCGATAACGGCGAATCGGGCCGCATCCCTACCTCTGTACACTACCCCAAGTATATAGGGTTTTCAGACCTATAACGGTAAACATCGGGCTGGCGGCGCGGTGCGGAACGAACCCAATTGTTGAGTTTCTCTTTTGGTTTGTTTGGGTTGCGGGGGCCGAAAAAGAGGCCACCGATTCACGCCGATAAACGCCGATAAAGGCCTAACAGACTGCGGCAGAAATCGGAGTGGGGCGCTTACTAACACGTGCGCGGCTCTGCAGATTCAGCGACTTACAGAGATGCCGCGATCATGAGCGGCGCGGAACGAAGCCAATTGTTGAGGCCGCAGGCCGGAGGCCTACGCGGGCTCCTTTAAGAGGGCGGCGAGTTCGCGCTCGATGGCGTCGAAGGCGGC
>DASZMZ010000180.1:0-2847 GCA_035551455.1 Candidatus Sulfopaludibacter sp. | reverse complement strand
AAAACAAAGTTAGCAACTGCACGCCCAGATATTTGCCCAACAGGAATTCCCAGCGATGCACGGGCCGCGCCATCACCGCTAGAATGGTGCCCGATCTCATCTCACCGGCCACTACGTCCGCGGCAGCCCAGGCGGCCAGCAGACTGCCGAAGCCGCTCACCAGCCCCATGATGCCGCCGATGATCTGCAGTACGATGGTCTGCATTTGGTCGGCCGGAATGTTGCGGTTGTTGCGCGCCAGCATCAGCGGAGTGAGCGCCAGCAGCATCACGCAGATCATGCCTGCGCAGAAGAGAATGATGATCTTATTGCGCAGCAGCCCGTTGAACGTGTTGAACGCGATCGCCCGGATTTTCATTGCGCATCCTTTCCATCCACCGTCTGAAGGAAGACTTCCTCCAGCGTGCTGCGTACCGGGTTCAGGCTGATCACGTCGCTGCCGCCGGTCCACAAGGCTTCGGCCAACTCCCGCTTGCGTGCGGCATCGGTAGTGATCTTGACGCTCTCGGCCATCCGCTCGATGACGGCGCCGCGTAGCACCACGGCGGCTCCCAGTTCGGCGGACAGGCGATCCACCACAATCTCGACCGCCGTGCCGCTGCCCAGCATGTCGTTCAAGCGGCCGGTACGGATCAGCTTGCCGTGATCGATGATCACCACGCGGTCGCAGATCTGCTCCACTTCGGGAAGGATGTGCGAACTCAAGAAGACGGTCTTACCTTCCTCCTTCAGGGCGATGAGGAGTTGCAGGACTTCGCGGCGGCCGGCCGGGTCGAGGCCCGAGGTCGGCTCATCCAGAATTACCAGTTGCGGATTGCACAGCAGCGCCTGCGCGATGCCGAGCCGCTGAACCATACCGCGCGAGTAGCGGCCGATCTTGAGATTCTCGTACCCCGCCAGCTTGACCTTTGCCAGAAGTTCGGCGATCAGCTTCTCATCGCCAGGGGCAGTGCGTCCGGCCAGAGCCCGGTGGAGACGCAGCAATTTGGGACCGGTGAGGTATTTGTAGAAGGCGAAATTCTCCGGCAGAAAGCCGATGTTTTCCTTGGCGCGCACATCGCCGGGCTCATACCCCAGCACGCGGACGGTGCCCGTATTGGCGAGGTGGAAGCCCATTAAAATGCCGATGCTGGTGGTCTTGCCCGCGCCGTTGGGTCCGAGAAACGCACAGACTTCGCCGGGCGCCACTTCAAAGGAGACGTTGGACAGGGCCTCGATGCGTTCTTCGCTGAACCAGCGCTTGTATACCTTGCTGACGTTGCTGAATTCAATTGCCGCGGCGGCCATCCATCCCTCCCATCCGGTAGCCCTGCACACCAAGTTTGCCGGCCAGTTCGAAGACAGAGCGCTGATCGAAGCCCGCGTGGCCGTACGAGATCTGACCCTCAGCATCCACCAGCACCAGGGAAGGCAGGCTCTCCACGTGGAAGGCGTCCACGGTCTTCTTGCCAGGATCCAACAGCACGGGATATTTCATGTCGGTCTCGCGCGCGAAGCTCTCGGCGGCGGCGCGGTCTTCATCCACGCTGATGGCGAGAATCTCAAACTCTCCTGGAGTATGTTGGCCATTGCCGTACAGCCGGTTCAGCGCCGGCATCTCGGCCTTGCAAGGCGTACACCAACTGGCCCACCAGGCGATGAGGACTCGCTTACCGTGATAATCGGCCAGTGAAACCGTGTGACCGTCGAGGGCCGGCAGAGAGAGTGCGGCGGCCGGGTGGCCCGTAACGGTGATGGCCTGACTGCGCGCGTCGAAGTCCTCTTCCAAGGATTTGGCGCGTGCGGTGATCCAGAAAGTGAACCCCGCGAGAACCACCGCGAGGGCGGCTCCGGCGGTTGAGATCCGGCTCTTCATGTTTCAGCCATTATAGTGGCTGGCGGCCCTTTTGCAGCACCATTTCGGCGTTGAGGGCGCCGTCGGGCGTTTCTTCGTGCTTGAACATGAGGTAGAGATCGCGGCCTGTAACCAGTAGTTCGGCGGCGCGCGCGGCGATGGCGTCGACGTCCTCCGGCGTGTAGTTGGGCTTGCGGAGGCGATAGTAGACGAAGTCGGCAGTGATCACTTCGGGTACTTCGAGACGCTCCGATTCGGCCACGCATAGCGAGATATTGCGGCGGCGGAGCTCCTCGTACACCTCTTCATTGAGCCAGGATGCGTGGCGGAATTCGAAGGCGTGGCGCATCCCTTGAGGCAGCAGATCCAGGTATGCCTTCAACAGGCCCACATCGCATTTCAGTGCCGGCGGCAGTTGGAAGAGCACTGGACCCAGGCGGCGCGAAGTGCGCAGAGGATCGATGGCTTTAAAGAAGATTTCGGTGGCCTGTTCGGCGTTCTTGAGCCGCTGAATGTGGGTGATTCGCATATTAGCTTTCACCGCGAAAACGAAACTCGACGGTGTGGCAGCCACCCATTTGGCCAGCGTGGTGGCGGCGGGCAATCGCCGGAACGTGTAATTGATTTCCACGCAGTTCAGCCGTTCGGCGTAATGGTTCAGAAACTGGTCGGCCTTCAATTTGGCCGGATAAAAGACCGGCTTCCAGGCCGGATATGCAAAGCCGGAAGTTCCCGCAAACAACGTTGCCATGGCTTATCATTATCTCTGTCTGGAACTCTGAATGCTCGTTCACCTACTCATCAGTTGGTTGCTGAGCGCACTGGCCGTATGGCTGGTGGCGCAATTAATCTCCGGTTTCGAAGTCCGCGGCTTCGGCGATGCCATGATTGCGGCCGCGGTGATCGCGGTGGTGGACGCAGTCGTGGGCCCGCTTCTGCGCTTTTTCGCGTTCCCTCTGGTGATCCTCACGCTGGGACTCTTCCTGGTGATCATCAATGCCATGCTGCTCAAG
>DASZMZ010000179.1:0-2734 GCA_035551455.1 Candidatus Sulfopaludibacter sp. | reverse complement strand
GTGTTGCTGTGGTTCGATACCCGCTCCGGCATCGAACGCTTTACAAAGTTTGAGCCGATGTTCGGATGGGACGTGTTCGTGGGTGGCGGCCGCGCCGCGGTAACGTGGTACGTTGGTGACGCACGCGAGTCCATGATTCCGCATGCCTATGAACGCAGCCACCTACGGGCGAGTTTTTGGAAGATAATTGACCGGCGCGACCCAAAATCCGCATATGACATCAACTTGGCGGGTTTCTTGCTCCTGCACAGCCGCGGGCATATGAGCTTCTGGGCGGTAGGCGCGCCGTTGTGGCTTCCGTGCTCTGGGCTTGCGATCCCCCCGCTGTGCTGGGCGATTTGGGCTCGCAGGCGCCGCGTCGAACTTCGCCGGAGCCAGGCCAATATCTGCACAGTCTGCGGTTACGACCTCCGCGCCAGCCCCCACCGCTGCCCAGAGTGTGGGGCAGTCACAACGTCTCGCATATCAAGTTCGCTCTGAGTGAAAGTGGATCTTCTGCCGTTGAAAAACATTGCAGCTAATGCAGTCACTCCCGCCCGCCGCTTGCGGCTTCGCACGCCTCCTCGGTCGAAACGTGCGAAGCCGCAAGCGGCGGTCAGGCAGTTGCCCGATGGGCCACGCCGTGCGAAGCTTGGGGCGCCATGGAACCGAATGCGCCGCCCAGTCCAGTGATTCCCCCGCTACCGTACTTTACGCCGGACAATTTGCGGGAACTCGAGGCGGCCAAAAAGGGCGCGCGAAAGGTGAAACGCGCGGTTTTCGTGGCCAACTTCGACGGCTGGACGATTGCCATCTTCGGCGCCATAACGTTGGCGATGGGGATGTCGGATGCCACGAATATCGTCTTGAGCCTGGCCCTGGGCGCGGTGGCGTACGTCGAACTGCGGAACGCCGCCCGGCTCAAGCGATTGCAGCCGGATGCGGCACGCACGCTTGGGTTCAATCAGCTTGCCCTGGCGACGATCCTCATCATCTACGCGCTCTGGCAGATCCACACCGCCTCGCGCTCCGGCGGCACCGCCGCGGTGCTGGGCGTGTCTGATCCAGGCGTTGCTCAAATGCTGGGATCGGACTCCCAATTGCAGGACCTGACGCAGATGGCCGTCCATGCGCTTTATGGCGCGCTGATCCTGATCGCGATCTGCGCCCAGGGGAGCATGGCACTGTACTACTTCAGCCGCGCAAGACTGGTGCGGGACTACGTTGCAGGAACGCCGGAGTGGATCATCAAGCTGCAGGAGGCGGGATTTGCGATGTAGGTCAACGCCATCGCTGGAGGCCGTTAAACTCGGCCTTGATTCGTTGCTGCAATTCCTGCTCGCGTTGTTCCTGCTGCCCGGCACGCGTGGAAATATGCCACAGTCCTGTTGCTACCCGATCGCGTCGAGGGTTGAGCCCACTTGAAAGTTCTGGAACGCGGTCGAGTTGTTGACCGTGCCGTTCTGCGCATCCTTCACGGCCGAGAGCAGGTCCTGCTGGAACTGATGCGGGCTGACGCCAAACGACTGGAGGGTCTGGAAGAAGGACTGGGTATTGGCGGCGGCGGAGGTGCCGGAGGTGCCGGTGGTTCCGCTGGCGGCGCCATCGGTGTCCCCGGATGTCGAGGAGACGGCGGCGTTGTTATTGCCCAGCACCTGCGAGATCGCGTCCTCGACGATTTTGTTCGGGTCCGAAGTCGATCCGCTTGATTGCGCGCTCTGCAGCGCACTGGTAACGGCGTTCTGAATCTGTTTGAGCGCGCCGCCGTGATGGTGGTGGTGGCCGCCTTGCAGCGCCTGCCCGATGCTCTGTGCGGCCTGCGCGATGGTCTGCGTGGCCGAGTTGGACGTTGTGCTGGAGGTCGCGCCCGATGCCGCGCCGGTGGATTGGGATTGCGTAGTGCCGGACAGCGATTGAATGAACTGGTATAAACTCTGGGCGTTGCCGCCCACGCTGGAAACAGAAGACATTCGACTCCTTTCGAAAGCTGTTGGAAGCCATCGGCTAACCCCGCTCCCAAATCACTGTCTAAATATCGGCGCGGCAGTTATCGGACGTGGGGCCGGCTCGTATAATCCGCGCGGTTTGGATGCAACGCTTGGCGGGAACGGAGAACGACATGAGCGGAGTTTCCCAGGGAATCAGGGGATGCTGTACGGCGGTGCTGTTCACCGCGTGGATGACGTCGGGCGGAATCGCCCAGACGCCGGCGCCCCCGCCGGCACCGCTGCCGACCTCTGCGCCAGCGCCGGACGCCGGGGCGCCGTCTTCGCGGTGGCCGCTCCGGCTCGAGACGCCGAACGGGCTGATCACGATCTATCAACCGCAATTGCGCAGCTTCGACGGCAATCAGATTAAAGCTCGCGCGGCGGTGTCAGTCGTCGCTTCGGGACAACAGGAGCCGGTCTTTGGCGCGATGTGGATGGAAAGCCGCGTCTCCACCGATCGCGTCGCGCGGACGGTGCGGATCCTGGACGTGACCGTCACCCAGGCGCGCTTCCCGGGAGCCGGCGGCGTGACTGCCGACGCGATCACCAGCGCGATGCGCACCTACAACGCCGGGCAAGGCCAGGTCGTTCTTTCGCTGGACCAGCTCTCGGCAATGGTGCAAGCGGTGCAGGACGAGAAAGCCGCGGCCAACGACATTTCGACCACCCCGCCCAGGATTCTGTTCGTCGATCATCCGGCGGTGCTGGTGGCGTACGACGGGGAGCCCAAGCTGATGCGGGTTCCAAACTCGCCGCTGGTTCGCGCC
>DASZMZ010000178.1:0-13805 GCA_035551455.1 Candidatus Sulfopaludibacter sp. | reverse complement strand
GGCAGGTTGGGCTGTCAAGCGACGGTTCCCGGTAAGCGATAGAGAGGATTCGGAAAAGTATTTTTTGAAACGTGTGACTGGGTTTTACTGCTCCAGCGGCATTTCCGGGATGTGGAGCAGGCCGCTGCCGGCGATTGCCGTCAAGACGCTGGCGAATTCTTCGGGGGTGGTGGCGGCATCGATCAGGCCGGTAGTGCGAGCCGACTCCATCAAGTGGCCCCATGTGGTCCGCCCATTGCACTGGGAGACGACCTTGGCCAGCCAGGATTGGACCACGCATTCGGTGGCGAAGGGGCCGGAGGTTCTCAGGGAAAAGACCTCGGGTACCAGGCGGCCTTCGCGCACCCGGTGCACGACGTCCAGTTCAGCCCGCGGCGAAATGGAGGGATGGCAGTCCATCAGTCGCGCCGTCTCGCCCGCGGCGGTGTGCCAGTTGAGCAACCACTCGGCGTGGCGAGTCCGATACCCCTCACCCTTCTGAACCCGCGCGGTGAAGGACGGCCGCTCTTCGGCGTGACGCTGGATCACCACCGTCCCGTAGAAGAGAAAGATCACTTTGCGCTGAGCCCAAAGTTCCTGGCGGTAGAGCACGTCCTCCATGGGTGTATTGTGCTTGGCGATCATATTCCCGACGAGGTCCTTGGGCGAGGTGAGGGTGTGCGACACCATGGCGAGGTCGAACTCGGCCTCGGCCGCTCCGAGCCAGAGGCGGATGCGGTCTTCGAACGACTGGCCTTCGCAGTCGGCCGCGGTTACCAGGGTATAGAAGCGGCCTCCGGGCCTGAGGAACTCGGGCAGGCCTTCGATGATGCGCCGCAGAATCTGCTCGCCGTCTTTGCCGGCATCGCGGAAGATCATGGTGTCATTGCGGGCCGGGACATAAGGGGGATGGGCCACGATGCGGTCGAAGGTCAGTCCCGTTACCGCGCCGTAGAGATCGCCCTGCACCATGGTGGCGTTTTCGATGGCGTTCAGCTTGCAGTTGAAGGCGGCGAACAGGACCGAGCGTGCCGCGATATCGGCGCCCCAGACGTGTTTGGCCGTGGCCGCTGCCGCCAACGCGGCTATTCCGGTGCCGGTGCCCAGGTCCAGCAGGGCATCGCACGGGGTCTGCGGCAGGGTGCGCTGAAACTCCCGGCTGTTGGGCGAGGTGGCGGGGTAGACCACATCCGCGGGCCAGTCGAAGTGCGACATGTCGGGACCGTCGCTGCGATCGCAGATGGTCAGAATCGGCCCGACCGTCAGAATGGCGACGGTGCCGTACCTGCGGCCCTCGCCGGCCAGCAGGTCGAGAGCCTCGAGCGTTGCGACGCCGTGCGCGGGGAGCAGACGGTCGAGCACCTCCTGGTCCACATAGATGCCGTCGAAGAAGAGCAGAATCAGGACGTCGAGAGCGTCCAGGACGGGCCGCTGCGCGAGGTCGTTCCACGCCGGGGTTTTGTAATCGCGCAGATTCATGGCGTCAAGTTCTTGTTGGAGGCCGGCCTCATGGTAGCCGCTTTCCGCCAGCAGGGCGCGCAGGGCGGCGAATTCCTCCGGCGAGCCAAGCCGCGGCTGTTTCTCGAACCAGTTCGAAGACATGATTGCGAGGATAACACCACATGCGGGCGGCCCCCACTTGGCACCTCGCACCAACTCTGTTACTGTGATTGCAAATGAAGCGACTGCAACCAGTGATCTGGACCAAGGGTACTTTCCTGAGCCCGCAGCACTTGCAGATCCAGGACCGCTTCCTCGAAAACCTGCTGCAATTCCACCTGGAGAGCCTGTCATTCCGGCCGTGGGGCTTTGCTTCGCTCTCCATCAGTCAGGAATCGCTGGCCGCCGGATTGTTCGGTATTTCCTCGGCATCGGGGATCCTGCCCGACGGGCTGCTGTTCGATATTCCGAATTCCGACGCCGCCCCGCCGCCCAAGCAACTGGCCGATTGTTTCGAGCCGGACCAGACGAGTATCGATCTCTACCTGGCGGTGCCGCACTATCGCGAGCGCGGGCTGAACGTGGCCACGAGCGCGCGGGAAGGGGGCGCCCGGTACCGGGCCGAGGTCGAACTGTTCCGCGACGAGAATACCGGTCTTTCGGAGAAGCCCGTGCAGGTGGCGCGCAAGAATCTGCGCCTGCTGGCGGAAGGTGAGGCGCTCGACGGCTACTCCACCCTGCGGACCGCGCGGATCCGCCGCACCGAAGCCGGGACGTTCCAGGTGGACCCGCGCTTTGTGCCGGCGCTGCTGAATTTCAATGCCAGCGATTATCTGGTCTCGATCGCGCGCCGGCTGGTGGAAATCCTCAGTTCGCGGTCCAGCGCGATTGCGGGTATGCGCCGCCAGAAGAACCAGACGCTGGCCGATTTCACCGCGGCCGATATCGCCAATTTCTGGCTGCTCTACACCATCAATACGACGTTCCCGGTGTTCCGCCACTTGTTCGAAACGCGCGGCGGCCATCCCGAAGCGCTGTTTGCGGCCATGCTCTCGCTGGCCGGGTCGCTGACTACGTTTGCGCCGACGATTCATCCGCGCGACCTGCCCTCTTACGATCACGAGGACCTGGGCGTCTGCTTTACGGAGCTGGATGAGAAGCTGCGCATGCTGCTGGAGACGGTGGTGCCCAGCAATTTCGTCTCGCTGCCGCTGAAGCTGATCCAGCCCTCCATCTACGCCACTTCGATCGACAACGACAAGTACCTGATGAACACCAAGATGTATCTGGCGGTGAATGCCGAATCCAGCCAGGCGGACATTGTCAACAGGACGCCGCAACTGGTGAAGGTCTGCTCCGCCAGCCATATTGAGCATCTGGTGCGCAACGCGCTCCCCGGTGTGCCGCTGACGTATGTGGCCGCGCCGCCGAGCGCCATTCCCATGAAGCTGAATTACCAGTACTTCAGCCTGAGCCAATCGGGCGTGGCGTGGGAAGCGGTGCAGCGCGCGCGCAACCTGGCCGCTTATGTGCCCGGCGACCTGCCGAATCCGAATCTCGAACTGATCATCCTGCTTCCGCAGGCAGGGTAGCGCAGGCCCTACTTCTTCAGAATCAGGATCACGATCACGGCGCCGGCGATGAACATCACCAGGCCGATGATGGCGATCAGGAGCCAGTTGGTTTTCGCGGGTGCGGCGGGGGCCGGAGCGCCCATCTGCGGAGCCTGCATTTGCGGAACCGGCGGCGGCGTGTAAGCCAGTTGCGGCGCCTGGGGCGGCGCGAATTGCGGCGCCTGCATGGGCGTGAATTGCATCTGCGGAGCTTGCGGCGGCGTGTACTGGACTCCCGGCGGCATGCCGAACTGTCCGGGCGCGCCCGGTGCGCCCGGTGCTGCACCGCCCGGCGCTACCGGCGCTTGTGCCTGCATCATGCGGGTGTACTCGCTGGGGCCCTGCGGCGTGGATGGTGGCGGGGGCGCGGCTTGCGGAATGGAGAATGCCTGGGTGGCGCCACCGCCTCCTCCCGTGCCGTAGGGTGTGCCGCGAGGCGGTTGGGCGGGCGGAGGCGGTGGGGGCGCGCCGGCCGGCTCCGATGCGAAATTGGGCCTGCCGAACATCTGCGTGAAGTCGCCGGCTTTGGCCTGTGGCGGCGGCGGCGCCGGAGGCTGAACGGCCTGGGGGAAGCCCGAGACGGCGGGCATGGCAGGACCCTGGGGCGGCTTGCCTGACCCGGCGAAGAATTTGGTGAACTCGCCTGCTTCTGGCGACGTTTCCCTGGCTGCGGGAGGCGGCGGCGCGGGCGATTGGAACATCTGCGTGAAGGCTCCGGGCTCGGCCTTTTTGGGCTCGGGCGGCGGCCAATCTCCCTGCGCCTTCGTGGGCGGCAGCGGGGAGTTGTTGAACATCCGGTTGAATTCGTCCGACGCGGCAGCCTGCTGCGGTGTGGGCGGCGCGGGAGCGGGCGGCGGCGCGGCTTGAGAGGCCTTGAACAGGCGGGTGAATTCTCCGGGACCGCTTACGCGTGAATCCGGCTCGGCTGCCGCAGGCGCAGACGCAGGACTCGGGTTCTGCTGCGTGGCCTGGAACATGCGCGTGAACTCGCCGGCAGGAGCGGCGGCCGGCGGCGGTGGCGGTGGCGCAGAGGGTGTCGGCGGTGGAGGCGCGGCGGGTTGAGCTTTCGCCTGGGCAGCCTTCTCCGCTTGCTGACCGGCCTGGAACATGCGCGTGAATTCGCCGGCAGGAGCGGCGGCCTGCGGCGGTGGTGGTGGCGCAGAGGGTGGCGGCGGTGGAGGCGCGGCGGGTTGAGTTTTCGCCTGGGCAGCCCTCTCCGCCTGCTGACCGGCCTGGAACATGCGGGTAAACTCGCCGGGTTCGGAGGCGGGCGGGGCCGGAGGTGCAGGAGCTGGGGGCGCAGGGGCCGCGGTCTTCTCGGCCTGTTTCGCCGCCTGGAACATTTTGGTGAACTCGCCCGCGTCAGCGGCCGGAGGCGGAGGAGCAGGAGCAGAGGGAGGCGCGGAGAATTGTCCCGTCATGGGAGAGGGCGCAGCGCCGCCGCCGAATAGTTTGGCGAATTCGTCAGGCTCTTCCGCCACGGGCGGTGGTGGTGCGGGAGCGGCAGGGGCTGGCGCCGGCGCCGGTGCGGCGGGCACCTTCCACGCTCCCGCCCTGGTGAACTTCGCGGCGTCCAGGGCTGTCTGTTCCTGGTCCGACAGCCACTCCGCCAGATGCTGAAAGGGCGGCGCCACGGTAGCGACGAAGGTGGTCCCCTCGTTTTCGCCCACCTCGATCAGCTTGCTGAGGGATAACGGCGGCAGATTGCGAAGGCGCGTCAGCAGTCCTTCGTTTTCGGGAGTCTTCCCGCCCACCAGCAAATGCACCGTCACTTCGCGGCCGGTGGCATTCTGCCTGGCGCGAAAACTCCGGGTACCGTCTCCCGGAAGGGGATCGATCAGTTCGTATTTCTGATAGAAGTCCATGGCCCGCCCGCTTGTTCCAACATCATCGTACAACGGAAGTGGTCACGGAATCGCTCCACACTTCACCGCCTATGCTACAGTGTTCGCACGGGCCTATGAAGCTCCTTTCCAGAGTGGTCTGGTCGGAAGGTATGTACCTGGGGCCGCACCATTTCCAGGTGCAGAGCCGGTATTTCGAAGATTCCATCCAGTTCGCGACATCGTCGTTGTGGTTTGCGGCCTACGGACTAGCTGGTCTGGAGGTGGACGCCGATGCCTTGCACAATGGCACGGTGAGCCTGCTGCACGCTCGCGGAATCTTCCCCGACGGACTGATTTTCAACATGCCGGAGAGCGACGGTTTGCCGGAGCCGCGCGCGATTGCCGACCTGTTTCCTCCCACACGCGACGGCATCGTGATCATGCTGGCGATTCCTCCGCGCAAACCGAACGGCTTCAATTGTGCGCTGGAACCGGCGGCTGTCACCGAGGCCCGTTTTGTGGCCGAAACGCGGCTTTTGCACGATGAGAATACCGGTTCCGATGAACGCAACGTGCGACTCGGCCGTAAGAATGTGCGGCTGCTGGTGGACACCGAACCGGCGGCCGATTTGCTCACGCTGCCGATCGCGCGAGTGATTCGCGACGGCTCCGGCCACTTCGTCTACGACGCGAATTTCGTGCCGCCGGTGGTGCAGATATCGGCGAGCGTGCGGCTCATGCTGCTGGTGCAGCGGCTGATCGAAATCCTGGACGAGAAGAGCGCCAGCATCACGCGGAGCGCCGGTAAAGGACTGGAATTTTCGACGCGCGAGATCGCCAACTTCTGGCTGCTCCACGCGGTGAATTCGGCGCTGGCTCCGCTGCGTCATCTGGTCACCTCCAAGCGCGGCCATCCCGAGGAACTTTTTCTCGAATTGTCGCGCCTGGGCGGAGCGTTATGTACGTTTTCGCTCGATTCGCATCCGCGCGACCTGCCGCTTTACGATCACCGCAATCTGAGCGATTGCTTCGGCCGCCTGGACGCGCATATCCGCGCGCATCTGGAGACCATCGTCCCGACGAATTGCATTTCCATTCCGCTCAAGGCGGCCGGAGATTATTTCTACGAGGGCGAGATTACGGATCAGCGCTGCCTGAATCGCTCGCGCTGGGTGCTGGCCGTGCGCGCCGGACTAAGTGAGCCGGAGTTGATGATCAAGGCGCCGCAACTGGTCAAGGTCTGCACGCCTCCTTTTGTGCGCGAACTGGTGAAGCGAGCGCTGCCTGGTATGGCCCTGACTCATCTGGCCACGCCGCCGCCGGCCATCAGCACGCGCGTCGAAACCCTCTATTACGGAATCAGCCGCAGCGGCCCGTGTTGGGACCACATGGTCCAAACCCGCCGCATCGGCGTGTATGTGCCGGGTGAGTTACCTAACCCGGAAGTCGAAATCCTAGTGGTGCTGGATAGCTAGCCATGACTCCTTCCGTCGAAGCCCGCAGGCCGGAAAACCTGGCCCTCATTTATCAGGAAGTTCTTACCGCCATTGAGAGGTTGCGCGGCAACCGTCAGGGCGTAACCGACGCCAACGCGTTTCGCCATCATACGCGCGAGGCGCTGAAGACTGCCTCGGCACAGGCCATGCAAGCGGCGTATCCCGGGGATGACGTCAAGTACGCGACATTCGCAACGGTCGCGTTTCTGGACGAGTCCGTGCTGAATTCGCAGAACCCCATTTTCACGGACTGGCTCCGGAAGCCGCTGCAGGAAGAGTTGTTCGGCACGCACATCGCGGGCGAAACGTTCTTCCAAAATCTGCAGGTGTTGTTGGGCCGTCAGGACGCGCCGGACCTTGCGGACGTGCTGGAGGTCCACTATCTCTGCATGCTGCTGGGTTTCGGCGGCCGGTATAGCGCGGGCAATCGCGGCGAGTTGAGTCAGGTGATGACGATGACGGCGGACAAGATCCGGCGCATTCGCGGCCGCATGGGTCCGCTTTCGCCATCGTGGGCTTTGCCGAATGACAAGGTGCCTTCGGGCAAGGACCCGATGGTCCGCAAGTTGACGATTCTGGCCATCGCCTGCGCTTCGCTGATGGTGGTGCTGTTCGTGATTTATAAGCTGGTGCTGGGAAGCGGGGTGCACGTATGAAGACGCTGTACATCGTCATCGCCGTTGCCGTCCTGCTGCTGATTGTTCTGCTGGTGGTGTTCCTGGTGCAGCGGAGCAAGAAAAAGAAGAAGGCCGCGGCGGAAGGTGAAGACGCCAACGCTCCCGGCGGCGACGAGATTTCGCTCCTCATCAAAGACGCCGAGACCAAGCTCTCTACGGCGAAACTGGAGCAGGGCGCCCGCGTTGCGAATCTGCCGGTGTACGTGCTGATGGGCGATACGGGCAGCACCAAGACCAGCGTGATGCTGCATTCCGGATTGGATCCGGAACTCATCGCCGGCCAGGTTTACCAGAACAATAATGTGGTTTCGACGCGCACCGCCAATCTCTGGTTCGCGCGCCGCTCTATTTTTGTGGAGGCCGGGGGAAAGCTGCCGGCCGATTCCAGCAAGTGGCAGAAACTGATTAAGCGGCTCACGCCGAAGTCCTCCGTGGTGGGCAAGGGTGAGCAGGCGCCGCGAGCCGCGGTGGTCTGCTACGATTGCGAGTCTTTCACGCGCCAGGGTGCACTGGAAGCTGCTACAGCCGCGGCTCGCACGCTGCGCGCACGGCTGGGCGAAATCTCGCAGACGCTGGGCATCAATCTGCCGGTCTACGTCCTGTTTACGAAGATGGACCGGCTGCCGTTCTTCACGGAGTACGTCCGCAATCTGAATAACGACGAGGCCACGCAGGTGTTAGGCGCCACGCTGCCGATGCTGAAGATGCGCAGCGAGGGCGTCTACGGAGATGAGGAATCGGCGCGGCTGGGCGGCCATTTCGAATGGCTGTTCCGCTCGCTGGCCAACGCCCGACCCGAATTCCTGGTGAGGGAAACCGACCCCACCAAGCTGCCGGCCTGCTACGAATTTCCGCGCGAGTTCCGCAAGGTACGGCAGGCTGCCGTACAGTTCATGGTGGATCTGTGCCGGCCGAGCCAGTTGACCGTGGGACCGTTTCTTCGGGGCTTCTATTTCACCGGCGTCCGTCCGGTGGTGGTGAATGAGACCGCGCCCGTCGCGGCGGCTGCGTCCGATAGCGGGAGCGGGTACGGTGCGGCATCGGGCGCCACGGGAATTTTCAGCGCGGGCGGGCGCGCCGCGCAGCCTCAGTACGCCGCGCCGCCGGTGACTGGCTCGCGCAAGGTGCCGCAGTGGGTCTTCCTGAGTCACTTTTTCAACGATGTTCTGCTGGCGGATCGGGCGGCGCTGGGCGCCAGCGGCTCGAGCACCAAGACCAGTTTCGCGCGGCGTCTGCTGCTTGTCGGCGCGTCGGTGATCTGTCTCATCCTGCTGGCCGGTTTTACGACGTCGTTCTTCCAGAATCGCGGCCTCGAATCCAAGGTCCGCGAGGCTGCGCAGGGCATTCCGGCGAGCGAATCGGTGGGCGGCGACCTGGCGTCGGTCGAATCGCTGCGCAAGCTGGAGACATTGCGGCAGGCGCTGCAAACGCTGGTGCAGTACCGGCACGAGGGCGCACCGTGGAGCTATCGATGGCTGCTCTACGTAGGCAACGATCTTTACCCCGAAGCGCGCCGCGTTTATTTCGACCGCTTCAAGCAGCTTCTTTTCGGCAACACGCAGAACAGCATGCTGGCAAGCCTTCGCGATCTGCCGGCGACGCCGGGTCCGGAGTACGGTCCCACGTACGACACACTCAAAGGGTATTTGATCACGACTGCTTTCCACGATAAGAGTACGAGTCCGTTCCTCTCGCCGGTGCTGATGCGGTGGTGGAGCAACGGCCGGCCGGTGGATCCCGAACGGCAGCAGTTAGCGCAGAAGCAGTTCGATTTTTACGCCGGCGAGTTGAAGGAAGAGAATCCGTATTCCAAGGATTCCGACGCGGCGGCGGTGGAAAAGGCGCGGCGCTACCTTTCGCAGTTCGGCGGTGTGGAGCGCGTTTATACGGCGATGCTGGCCGAAGCCGGCAAGAATCCGCCGATCAATTTCAATCGCCAGTTTCCGGGGTCGGCGCAGGTGGTGGTGGAGAGTCATGAAGTGCGCGGGGCCTTCTCCAAAGCCGGCTGGAACGTGATGAAGGATGCGCTGCAGCACCCCGATCGTTTCTTCAAAGGCGAGCAGTGGGTGCTGGGAGATCAAGGTTCCACCAGCATCACTCCGGCGCAGCTGGATCAGTTGCGCAGCCGGTATTCCAGCGACTTCGTCAAGGAGTGGCGCGCCTATATCAAGGGCGCTTCGGTGGTGCGGTATGCCGGGCTGAAGGACGCGTCGGACAAGTTGATGCAGATCTCCGGGAACCAATCGCCGCTGCTGGAACTGATGGCGCTGGCGTCGCAGAATACGGCGGTGGACGATCCGGCCGTGGCGCAGATTTTCCAGCCCGTGCAGGCGATTGTGCCGCCCACGAGCACCGATCGCTTCATCGCGCCCACCAATCAGAACTATATGAATGCGCTGGTGGCGCTGCAGACTTCGCTGGAGGCGATCGCCAGCCAGCCCGGCTCCCCTAACGATGCCGCCGCCGCGCCCACGCTGGCCAACGCGCAGCAGGCCATCGTCAACACGCGGCAGATGGCGCAGACTTTCCGCATCGATAGCGAAGGCCACATCGAATCCAGTGCGCAGAAGCTGCTGGAAGATCCGATCACGTTCGCGCAGGGACTGCTGCGCAGTCTGGGTCCGGCGGAATTGAACGGCAAGGGTCGAGACCTGTGCAACCAGATGCGGCCCATGCTGGCCAAATATCCTTTCAGTCCCAATGCCGCCGCACAGGCGTCGGTGGCCGATATCACCGCGGTCTTCAAGCCGCAGGGCGGCCTCTTGTGGCAATTCGTGGATGCCAATATGCAGAAGGCGCTCACGCGGACGGGCTCGCAATACGTGCCCAATACGGCTGCCGGCATCACGGTGAATCCGGCCTTCCTTGCGTTTCTGAATCGGGCTGCCGCTTTCAGTGACGCGGCTTTCCAGGGTGGCGCGCCGACGCCGCACTTCAGCTATATGGTGCGGCCGATCCTGTCCTCCGATATCGACACGATTCACCTCTCCATCGACGGCCAGCCGGGCGATTTCAAGGCTCCCAATTCGGTGGCGAAGAAGTACGAGTGGCCGGGGCCGGCCAGTGGACAAGGCGTCCAGATGACGCTGAAGTTCAAGAGCGGCTCCGCCATCGCGTATCCCAATTATGACGGCGTTTGGGGCATCTTCCAATTCGTCGCCAACGGTAAGCATCAGGGGGGCAGTCTGGTGGAAGAGCCTCTGGTCGATAGCCGTGGACGGGCCGCGCTGAATGCAGCAAACGGGCAGCCGATTACGGTAACATTTGACATCTCAGCCAATCCGGCGATTTTCGACCGGGGCTACTTTACGGGAATGGGCTGTGTGGCGGAGGTGGCCAAACCTTAGATGCAACTGCCTGCGAAAGTCGGAAAATACGAGCTCGAAGAATTTCTGGGCGGCGGCATGTCGCATGTGTATCGCGCGCGCGATACGGTGATTGGCCGCACCGTGGCGGTGAAGATCCTGACAGAGGCCGGCTGCGAAGATGCCGAGGCGAAGGCTCGCTTTCTGGCGGAAGCTCGCATGGCCGGCAATATTCAGCACGACAACGTGCTGAGTATTTACGACTTCGGCGAAGACGACCAGCATCACCCCTACATGGTGATGGAGCTGCTGCGCGGGGAAGATCTGCGCCACGCCATCAAGAACAACCACACCGGCGATCTGAAGGGGAAGCTGAAAATCGCGGTGCAGGTGGCGCGCGCGTTGAATTACATTCACACGCAGAAGATCATCCATCGCGACATCAAGCCCGAAAACATCCACATCAATCAGGTGGGCGTGGTGAAGCTGATGGATTTCGGCATCGCCAAGACCGAAGGCCTCTCCATGACGCGCGCCGGCTACGTGCTGGGCACGCCGTATTACATGGCGCCGGAGCAGGTGACGGGGCAGGGAATTACCGAGCAGGTGGACGTCTACGCGTTCGGCGTGCTGCTGTTCGAACTGGTCACGGGCGTGAAGCCGATTGGCGGCGAAACCGTCGAGCGCATCTTCTACAGCATTCTGAATGAGCCGTTGAATCTGACTCCGCTGCACCAGGCCGGCGCGCCGCAATCCATCTGCGACCTGGTGGCCCGCTGCACGGCGAAGAATCCCAACGATCGGCCGCAAGGCTTCAGCACGGTGGTCACGGAAATCGAACGGGTGCTGACCGATCTCGACGCGCCTACGGCGGTCATGCCCGCCATGCAACCGCCGGTGCACGTGCAGCCGGCGCAGGCTTCGGGACGTCCGGCATGGATGATTCCCGCGGTGGTGGCTGCAGTGGTCGTGCTGGGCGTGGGCGGCTATTTCGCGTTCCGTCCGTCGGTTCCCGGGAAGGGTGAGGTTCCACCGGTCAAGGGGCAGGTGCTGCCGGCGCTGATCTCGACTACGTCCGGCGATATGGTGCTGGTGCCTGCCGGACCGTTCGAGTTCGGCGAGAAGAAGGAGCAGTTCTCGCTGCCGGCGTTTTACGTGGATAAGACGGAAGTGAGCAACGCTTCTTACGCGGCGTTCTGCACGGCCACCAATCGGCCGCTGCCGCCGAAATTTCCCAAGGACAAGCCCGAACTGCCCGTGGTGAACGTGTCGATTCTCGATGCGCAAGCTTACGTGAAGTGGGCCGGCAAGCGCCTGCCGAGCGCCAGGGAATGGGAGAAGGCCGCGCGCGGTAAGGACGGCCGCACGTTTCCGTGGGGTGATGAACGCGATCTGTCGAAGGCCAACGTCGGCACCAAACTGATACAGCCGGTCAACTCATACCCGAATGGCGCGAGCCCGTATGGAGCGCTGCAAATGGTGGGCAACGTCTGGGAGTTTGTCGATCAGTTGAGCACTCCGGGACCGAAGGCACTGGCCTATTTCAGCACGCATCTGACGCCCAAGCCTGCGCCGGAAGATCCCTGGTACACCATCCGCGGCGCGTCGTTCAGCGACGATCTGCCGAATGAGGTGATCTGGGACTCGACCACGGTGCCGGCGCGATGGAAAGACTCGAATATCGGATTTCGGTGCGTGAAGGATCCGCAGTAACGCATAGCTGATTGGACGACTCCGGGAGCGCTACTTGGACGTAAGTGGAAGCTCCGTGGCGCCGTCAACGATTCACTTGGCACCTAGCCAGAGCCAATTCGACCAAGATGCCGGCTGGCTTTAGCTACTAATGCCGATCAGGCTCCGCACACGTGCGGGCCTAACTGTGCCGCCGATGAGGCGACGGATAAGCACCGTCAGAGTGGAAAAATCACAGGCGCGCCTCATGGTGCTAGAATAGCCCGTCTTTCGAATCTCGATGCGGCCAATGATGAGGGAACGAACTGGGGTCAGCATTGAAGGTGTAAACAATGAACAACAACGAAGTCTTAGGGTCGATAAATTTTGGCGGGCGCACCGCAGAGGATGAGGCCGATAATCTCCGACGGATCTTCGTTGAGACTGACCAATGGCAAAAAGTTAATACGGGTGAGATAGATGTTATCTATGGTGCGAAGGGCTCGGGCAAGAGTGCAATTTACTCGCTTTTGCAAGAACAGAAGCCTCTTTCTTTAAGATCATCACGAATTGTGGTCGCGGCTGAGAATCCTCGCGGCGCGCCCGCGTTCCGCGATTTGGAGATGGACCCTCCCGCCTCGGAGAAGGAGTTTGTCGAGCTCTGGAAGATATATCTGTTAACAGTTTTGGCAGACATTTTTCCTCGGCATAACATCAGGAATGAGTTTTCATATAAAACGGCTTCAATACTTAAGGACGCCGGCCTCTTTCAGCCCGAATCAACCCTCGGCGAGAAACTCAAGGCTGCTGCTGCGTATGTTAAGAGGTTCTTTCGTTCGTTCGACGTTGGAGTCGAAGTCGATCCGGTAACGGGTACACCACGCGCTTCAATCAAACCGGTTCGTCCTGTACCTGCTGAGGATAAGCCGTTATCGGTGTCGCCAGACAAATTGCTGGAGATGGCTGATCAGGCGCTGCTCCGCTCCAATTTCGAGGCGTGGATTTGTATTGACCGGCTAGATGTTGCCTTCGAAGATAGCATCGAACTCGAAGCAAATGCGCTTCGAGCACTGTTTAAAGTGTACTTGGATCTCACAGCCCGACAACATATTCGGTTGAAAATCTTCCTTCGATCCGATATTTGGCGACGGATTACGGACCAGGGTTTTCGTGAGGCTAGCCACATCACCAAAACTCTCACGATAGTGTGGTCTTCTGATCAGCTGCTGAACCTCATCATGAAGAGGCTATTGCAGAGCGAAAAACTTCTGTTCGGCTACGGTGTAGAGCGGCCGACGGTCTTGGCTGATATTGTGCTGCAAAAGAAGCTGTTTTACCGCATCTTTCCCGCGCAGGTCGAAATAGGGCCGAAGGAGCGCTCTACATGGGAATGGATTCTGTCGCGGACTCAGGATGGTACCGGGTCGAATGCGCCGCGCGAACTAATACACTTGATGATAGCTGCGCGAAGCATCCAGTTACAGCAACTCGACATCGGCCAAAATGCTCTCCAGGCCGACCAGCTATTTTCGAGTGCGGCCATCCGCGACGCACTTAAAGAAGTCTCGAAGGTCCGGCTGGAACAGACGATTTTTGCGGAACACCCGCGCCTGAGACCAAGTATTGCTCAACTTGAAGGGGAAAAGACTTATCAGACGATAACTACACTTTCTCGATTGTGGGGAACAGACGAATCATCCACCGTCCAGCGGGTAGATGAGCTCGTTCAAATCGGAGTCTTGGAGCGTGCTGGCAAGAAAAACACGCTGGAATACAGAGTCCCATTCCTCTACAGGGA
>DASZMZ010000177.1:0-5849 GCA_035551455.1 Candidatus Sulfopaludibacter sp. | reverse complement strand
ACTTCTGACTCCCAAATCCCGCAGGGATTTCAAGGGCGGAGCCCTTGACTAGCTTTCAGCTTACAGCTTACAGGCGTCAGCTTTCAGCGGCCGGCTACACCTGCGATTCCGGGTCCAGCAACTGCTCCAGCCGTTCCGCCGAGACTCCCGACTTCTCCCTGGCGACTTCACGAATCGTCCGCCCCGTTCGGTACGCATCCTTCACCAACTCGGCGGCGCGGTCATACCCAATCTCCGGAGCCAGTGCCGTGCCCATGGCCAGCGATTGCTCAACCAGACCTGCGGCGCGATCGCGGTCTACTTCCAGGCCATCGATCAACTTCGCGGCAAAGTTCCGGCCCGATGCGGCCAGAAGTTCCACCGCTTCCAGCAGGTCATACGCCATCACCGGCATCATCACGTTGAGCTCGAAGTTCCCGGCGGCGGCACACCAGGCAATCGTCGCGTCGTAGCCCACCACCTGCGCGCACACCATCAGCAGACTCTCCGCAATCACCGGATTCACCTTTCCGGGCATGATGCTGGAACCGGGCTGCACCCCAGGAACGCGCAACTCGCCGAGACCGCACCGGGGACCCGACCCGAGCCACCTCAGATCGTTCGCAATCTTCGTCAATCCCAGAGCATAATTCCGCATCGCGGCGCTGAGGAATGCCGCGGCGTCGCGCGACGCCTGGGCTTCGAAGTGATCGCGGGCTTCCCTCAGAGGCAGTCCCGTCCGCGCGGCCAATTCGGCGATCACCTCGGCGGCGAATCCAGCGGGCGCATTCAGCCCCGTGCCGACGGCGGTGCCGCCCAGAGGCAGCTCGTAGATGCCGGGCAGCGCGGCTTGCACCCGCTCGCGCGCCGCCGCCACCTGCCGGGCGTATCCGCCGAAGCGCTGGCCCATGCGGATGGGAACGGCATCCTGCAAATGCGTCCGGCCGATCGTGATGACGTCGTGGAATTCCCGCGCCTTACCCGTCAGCGAGGCCTCCAGTTGTTGCATGGATGGCAGCAATCGGGCATGCACGGCCTCGGCGGCGGCGATGTGCAGCGCGGTCGGAATCGCATCGTTGCTCGACATGCCGCGATTGACGTGGTCATTGGGATGCGCGCCGGCCAGATGGCCGATCACCTCGTTGGCATTCATGTTCGTCGAAGTGCCGCTCCCCGTCTGAAAGATGTCGATCGGGAACTCGCCATCGTGACGCCCCTCGGCCACCTGTTCCGCCGCGGCCTCGATCTTCGAAGCCAGCTCCGCCGGCAAATACCCCCGCCGTCCGTTGACTCTGGCGGCGGCGCTCTTGATCAGCGCCAGGGCCTTCAGAAAAGTCCGCGGAAACCGCTTCCCACTGATAGGAAAATTCTCGATAGCTCGGGCGGTCTGGGCTCCGTAAAGCGACGCCGCGGCCACTCGCATTTCCCCCATGCTGTCTTTTTCGGTCCGGTAGCCTGCGCTCATACTTCATTGTTGACTGGAGCGGTAACATAAGAGCGTGCCGAAACGTTCGCTCCAGGGGATCATCGTCGCGCTAGTCACCCCGTTCCAACCCGATGAGCGGATTGACTTCGGCGCCTGGCAAAAGATTATCGACGCGCTGATCGCCGCGGGCGTCGACGGCCTGATGGCCTGCGGTTCCACGGGCGAATTCTACACGTTGAATGCCGAGGAGCGGACCGTGGCCTTCCGCTTTTGCCGCCAGGCGGCCGGCCGGCGAGTCCCGGTGTACGCCAACGTGGGTTGCGTCACAACGCGCGAAACCATCCAATTGGCGCTGGCTGCTCAGGCGGAAGGAATCGCGGCCCTAGCCGTGATTACGCCCTACTACATCAAGGCGTCGCAGGCTGAACTGGCGGACCATTACATCGAAGTCTGCCGCGCCGTCCATCTTCCCGTACTGGCCTACAATTTCCCGCAGCATGGCGGCACGGAGGTCCTCCCCGCCACCGTTGCTCAAATCGCGGCCCGCTGTGAGAATTTCGTAGGCGTGAAGGATTCAGGCGGTCACCTGGACCAGGCAATCGCCTACCGGAATGCGGCGCCCGGTCGCGACCTAGCCGTGTTTGTGGGACCGGAACGGCTCCTGCTGCCCGCCCTGGCGAACGCCTGCGCCGGTGTCATCTCGGGATGCGCCAACATCGTCCCGCAACTGCTGGTCAATCTCCACCGCGCCTTTCAGGAAGGCCGGCTGGACGAGGCGGCGCGCTTGCAGACGCTAACCAGTGAACTGGCCGAATTGGTCTCGCTTCACACCTTCCCCGGCGTGATCAAAGAGGCCATGGCGATGAGCGGCCTGCCCGCGGGCAACTGCCGCAAGCCCGTAGGACCCATGCCGCCTGCCGCGCGCGAAAGCGTAGCGCGCATGCTGGCGAAACTGCAAAAGGAAGGCCTGCTACCTGTCCCCGCGCAGGCCTCGATTTCCTAAGAAACAAATCAAGAACATGCATACAAACCGGCTGTCGAACGAGAAGAGTCCCTATCTGCTGCAACATGCCCACAATCCGGTGGACTGGTACGCCTGGGGCCCCGAAGCCTTCGAGAAGGCCCGCACCGAAGGCAAGCCCATCTTCCTCTCGATCGGATATTCCACGTGCCACTGGTGCCACGTGATGGAACGCGAGAGCTTCGAGAGCGAGAGCATTGCAGCCATCCTCAACGAACACTACGTCGCCATCAAAGTGGATCGCGAGGAGCGGCCCGACGTCGACCGCATCTACATGACCTTCGTGCAGGCCACTACCGGCGGCGGCGGATGGCCCATGTCCGTCTGGCTGACGCCCGACCTGGAGCCGTTCTTCGGCGGCACCTATTTCCCGCCCGAGAATCGCTACGGACATCCCGGCTTCGCCTCCATCCTGCAACAGATCGCCGCGGCCTGGCAGAGCGATAGGCCCCAAATCCTCGAATCGGCAAAAGACGTCGTCCGCCAACTCCAGCAGCGTGTGACTGTGGAGCCCTCGGCCGCCGGAGTCCTCACCGTCGACCGAGCGGTACTCGACAGCGGCTTCAATGTCTTCCGCCGCACCTTCGACCCGCAACTCGGCGGCTTCGGCGGCGCCCCCAAGTTTCCTCGTCCGTCGGTCTATCGTTTTCTGCTGCGGTATCACGTCCGCATGAAGAATCAGGAAGCGCTCAACATGGTGCTGCTGACTCTGCGGGAAATGGCGAAGGGCGGAATGAACGATCAGTTGGGCGGCGGTTTTCACCGGTACGCCGTGGACGAGCGCTGGTTCGTGCCCCACTTTGAGAAGATGCTGTACGATCAGGCGCAGCTCGCCACGTCGTACCTGGAAGCCTTCCAGATTACCGGCGATTCGGAGTACGCCGACACAGCCCGCGGCATCTTCGATTACGTACTCCGCGACATGACCGCGCCCGAGGGCGGATTCTACTCGGCCGAGGACGCCGATAGCGTGATCACGCCCGAAGAGCCCACCATCAAGGGCGAAGGCGCATTCTACATCTGGACCGATGAGGAGATCCGCTCGCTGGTGCCCGCGCCGGCGGCGGCCTGGTTCTGCTACCGCTACGGCGTGGCCGAGGGCGGCAATGTGGCCAGCGACCCGCATGGCGAGTTCACCGGCAAGAACATTCTGTACCAGGCCATGACGCTGGAAGAGACGGCGCAGCAGTTCGGCCGCACCGTTGACGAGATCCGCGCCGGACTTGCCGAGGCCGAGCGCATCCTGCTGCGCGCTCGCAGTGAACGCGTGCGGCCGCACCTGGACGACAAAGTCCTGGCCGGCTGGAATGGGCTGATGATCTCGGCGTTCGCTCTCGGCGGCGCGGTGCTGGGCGAATCGCGGTATGCCGAGGCGGCGCGCCGCGCGGCCGACTTCCTCACCACTCGCATGTACACTGCCGAGACCGGCTACCTGATGCGCCGCTATCGCGAAGGCGAAGCCGCCATCCCCGGCTTCCTGGACGACTACGCCTTGGCCGCGCAGGGCCTGCTCGATCTTTACGAGGCACAGTTCGACCTCCGTCACCTGCAAATGGCCATCCGCCTCACCGAAAAGCAGCGCGAGTTATTTGAGGACCGCGTGCACGGCGCTTTCTTCAGCACAGACGCTCGCGATGCCAGTCTGGTGATGATGGTGAAGGAGGATTACGACGGGGCCGAGCCTTCCGGCAATTCCGTGGCGGCGATGAACCTGCTGCGCCTCGCCCGCATGACCGGTCGGACGGAGTTTCAGGAATCGGCCGAACGGCTGCTCGGCGCTTTCGGACCGCGA
The DNA here is from genome assembly GCA_035551455.1 of Candidatus Sulfopaludibacter sp. Classification (GTDB taxonomy): domain Bacteria; phylum Acidobacteriota; class Terriglobia; order Bryobacterales; family Bryobacteraceae; genus Sulfopaludibacter. The sequence continues at coordinate 1,631 of DASZMZ010000177.1, read as the reverse complement.
CTGATTGCCGCACCCGTGGCGCTGCCGCAAATGCTGGTGGCCTGCGAATTCTTCCTCGGCGAGCCGCGCGAAATCGTGCTGGTGGGCGACAAAGGAGCGGCCGATACCGATGTGCTGGTGCGCACGTTTTACCGCAACTTTGTACCCAGCCGCGTGGTGATCCTGGTAGATTCGGAAGAGACTCGCGAGTTCCTGTCCGGCGCCAATCCCGCGATTGCATCCATGACGAAAGTGAATGGCCGCGCGGCGGTTTATGTCTGCCGCAACTATGCCTGCCAGCTACCCGTCAACGAGGCTGGCGCGCTGACCGAGTTGATACAATAAGGAATTCACGAAAAACTGGAGGTTTTATGGAAAGACCCGGCGCAACGACTCTAAGAGGTAACCCCCTGACCCTGGTTGGTCCCGAACTGAAGGACGGTGACACGGCACCCGATTTTTCCCTGGTAGACAACAGCTTGAAGCCCGTCAGCCTGCAGGACACGGCCGGACAGGTCCGCATTATCAGCGTAATCCCGTCGCTGGATACCCCGGTTTGTGACGCGCAGACCAAGCGCTTCAATGAAGAGGCCGGCAACATGCCCGGCGTCAAGATCATCACTGTCAGCATGGATCTGCCCTTTGCGCAGAAGCGGTGGTGCAACACCTTCGACGTCAACAAAGTGATGATGCTGTCCGACCACAAAGACGCCTCGTTCGGATCGAATTACGGAACTCTGATCAAGGAACTGCGAATTGAGAGCAGGGCCATTTTCGTTCTGGATCCCGACAACAAAGTGCGTCATGCCGAATACGTCAAAGAAGTAGCCGATTTCCCGAATTACGAAGCGGCACTGGCCGCGGCTCGCAGCGCCGGAGCAGCCACGGCGTAACACGAGGTTTTCCTGAGCTCTACTTCTTCATCTCCGGCGCTGACTGGCGAACACGTCCTTAGCCGGGCGGTCGAAAATCCGCTGGTGCGGGGCGGTTTGACCCTCGTCGCCGGAGTGCTCACGGGAAATGTACTGGGCTTCGCGCGGGTGGCAGTCACGGCTTACCTGCTGGGCACGCACAGCCGCGCCGATTCCCTCGCGGTGGCCATCGGCCCGGTCGACACCCTGAATAGCGTGCTGCTGAACAGCATGGTATTCGCCTTCGTCCCCATGCTGACCGCCCGTAAGGGTCCGGAACGGGCGGCTCTGCTGCTGAAATTGAGCCGCGTCTTCACTTGGGTCTTTGCTGCCGTCAGCGCCGTGGTCATCCTGGCGGCGCCGTGGTTGATGCGTGCCCTGGCGCCGGGCCTGGAAGCTCAGTATTTCGATAGAGCCGTCACCTCCCTGCGCATCCTGTCCCTCTCCACGGTGGCCGCCGGTTCAGCGGCAATCTATTGCGCCCTGCTCTATACGGATCGCCGGTTCGCGCCCACGGCATTCTATCAGGCGGCGTTGAACGTGTTCACGGTGATCGGCGCCCTCGCGCTCTTCCGCGTGCTGGGAGTCTACGCCTTCGCCCTTGGATATACGGCCGGGGCTTGGGCCCAACTCGGCATCGTCAGGTATGCCACGCGCGACACGCTGAAAGCCACCGACCTGCCGGAATGCCACTTACGCTGGTCGGAAAACCTGAGTAAGCCGGCCTTCTTCATGGTGTAT
>DASZMZ010000176.1:0-12691 GCA_035551455.1 Candidatus Sulfopaludibacter sp. | reverse complement strand
TACGTCCATCTTGTAGACCGGCGCGTTGGGGTCCATCTTGTCCTTCTTATACGCCGAGGGAATCTTGGGCAGCGTCTCTTCCGGAGGAGTCGCCGGGTCCGTGGACTTCTTGGGCTTGGCCACCGTCTCGTTCGGGTTCTTCAACGGGCCTTGAGCAAAAACCAGCCCCGCACACGCAAGGAGGGCGAATGCGTACAAAGCGGTGATCAGACGTCGCATAAGCAGTGCTTTCTGAGGTAACTATAACAGAAGACGCGATGGCGCGAGGCGCGGTTGCCCGCTAATTTACCCAGGGCCCCTGGCCGTGCTTTTTCATGTAAACCTGGAACTTTTTCTTGGCGCGCTGCAGTTTCCATTGTTTATACGCGCCCGACAGATCGGGCATCTTCAGCGAAGGCATCCGCTGTTTCAGGAACAGATAGGCGAACGCGGCGCCGCCCAGGTGCGCTACCGTACTCACGCCCGTGTTCGGTCCGAGGGTGGCCAGCAGTTCCACTCCGATGTAAATCATGACGGCGTATTTCGCCTTCATCGGGAACAGGAAGAACATCAGAATCACGGAGTCCGGGAACAGGACGCCGAAGGCCACCAGAATGCCGAAGATGGCTCCGGAGGCGCCAATCGTGGGGGTCACCCAATCGCCCACCAGTATGTTCACCAGCAGCACGCAGACTCCCGCCGCCAGTCCGCAATACAGGTAGAACTTCACGAAGCGGCGGGTTCCCCAGGCTTGCTCCATCGGCAAACCGAAGAACCAGAGTCCCAGCATGTTGAACAGCACGTGCAAGGTCGCAAAGTGCACGAACATGTACGTGAATACCTGCGTGACGAGGAAATATTTGATGGCCCCCGCGGCGCTCAATGCCAGGTAGGCGGTGACGGGCCGCTGAATCGCCGCCCCTCCCAGGTAGCAAAGGACGAACACCGCCAAATTAATGGCGATGATCCACTTCACACCCGGAGGAAAATAGCCGGAAAGGGTAGACCCACTATATGAAGAACGCGTTCGTGGCATCTGAGGCTCTGCTCTACAGCTAGAATATCATCCTCGAGTGAGGCGAGCGCTTTGTTCTGGCATCGGCTTACACACAGCCGTGCCGTGAGCTTTACTTCGTGGTGCCCGCGATTTCGGTCTTCTCTTGCAGTTCGCCGGAGTCCATTGTATAACGGCACTCGACGCCCCGCCCGGGACGCAGACCATTGAGCCGGATGAATCGCGTGTCGGCGGCCGATTCGGAGCCATCGACCAGGACAATCAACTCGCCGGGGACAAACGTCTCACGGCGGCGCGTGGTCACCTGCGTTGCGATGAATCGCTCTTTGACACGAAATCTAGTAACTGGCACTGCCACGCTCCTTCTCTTGGGAAACCGAATCCGACAGCTTGCCGACCAGCCGGTTGGCACTGGGAGCCAATTCTTCGACCAACTGACTCCGGCGCTCTCCGCGTTGTGACGGGGAGCAAACTTCGAAAGTAAAACCTGACGGAGGATGCGCCTTCAAAAACTCATGGGGGTGATTGAGGTGATTCAGCAATTCGGCGCGAATGTCGTCGGCATCGCCCACGTAGATCCATTCCCTGGAGTCCGCCAACCCGAAAACTCCGGGCGCCGACGGGGCATTGCGGGTAATGGATGCGAATGTGAAGGACCGATTGCCGTGCTGCTCAAAGGGCATGAGCTGTCTCTTAGAGACTCTCCTGGCCCTTTGCCGACCCGTTCATGGCCGCCGAGTTGGGGTGTTTTGTGGCATCGTCCACAGTGGACCTCAGACGATTCACCAACGCCTTACCCATCTGGACCTCCGATGGATTGGCCTTATAACCAGGCATCCGGGGATCGATGAATTCCCGGCGAAACAACTGGTCCGAGGCAAGGCTGGCGAGCAAAGAAAGCTCTTCAATGGAAAACGTGACGTGAATCCGTTTCATGAGATAAATAACCGGTACCGGCGACTTACAACAAGAGCACGAGAAGTTACAACCGCGAAGAACACCAGAGAGGGATGGGAAGGACCCTTCGACACTTCACTCTGCAATTCAACCCTCCTGGGGTGGCCGGTTGGCTAAGGAAGTGGAGAACAAATAACCTGACTTAGTTCAGATTGTTTGCGAATGGGCAAAAGCGCTCAGGCAACTACAATTATCGTCTACGATGCTACACAATGTCAAATAGACAGGGGTCAAATAGACAGGGCGCCCCGTACAGGCGGCGCCCCAAACTTATGACCGGGAGGCTACCAGCGGCTGTTGCCGCCGCCGCCGCCGCGTCCACCGCGACCGCCGCCACCACCGCTGCCGCCACGACCACCGCCACCGCCGAATCCGCCGCCGCGGCTTTCCTTCGGCCGAGCTTCGTTGACGTTCAACGTGCGGCCGTCCAAATCGCGGCCGTTGAGGGCGGCAATAGCCTTGTCACCCTCGGCATCGTTGCTCATCTCCACGAATCCAAAGCCCCGTGCTCTGCCAGTCTCGCGATCAGTCACGAGGTTGACGCGATCCACAGCGCCGTAAGCTTCAAACATAGAACGAACGTCACCTTCGGTAGCACCGAAGCTGAGATTTCCAACAAATATATTTTTCACGTAATCTTCTTTCTGAAATTTGCAGAGCAGCGAACGCGGGCAGGATGTCCGTTTTTGACGCGGACAAAACTAGCGGCCAGAATTGCGGGACTGACAAACAACAACACGATCATCGCACAAATTCCTCATCCAGCACAAGAGGTAGTTTATCCAATTCGGCTGGTATACTTCCGACAGAGCATGTCGAGCACCTCTTACACCTTCATCGATCCCGGCGGCAATCAGGCGCAGTACACCATCTACGAGGCCGATCACCGCAACGAATACCACTGGTCGACCGACCATGGCGACCGGGGGTACGATGGTTCCTTTGCCCAGGCTCAAACCCGAGCGCGCGAAGCTCTCAAGGCCAGCATGGCTGTGCGCCGCCGGGAAAACAGCGGAAAAACAGGTAGTTACTGAAACAGACCCGCCGGAACGTTGCGGCCTGAACACGCTGCGACCTACAATTTCGGCATGAACATCCGGTTCGCGTGGCTTGGCCTCTGCCTTTGCGCCTCACTGGCGGCCAAAACCAATTACCGCTTCGACGGGAAGATCTCGCGGGAAGTCCTGGAGAATTACCTCTCCCGTTCCATCACCATGACCGAGATCTACCGCTCCCCAGGCAATCTGGACGACGACATCCGTATGCTGCAGCACACGGGTGCCAAGTTCGCCGGCCGCAGCATCTATCTTTGGGGTAATGAGTCCCGGATCGCCGATCCGAAATTCCTCCAGCAGGGCCAGGAAATGGCTACCCGCATTCACAAAAACGATCCCGACGTGGTCCTGCAGGCTGCCGTCTTCGAAATCGTGACGCAGCAGGGCGTCAGCGCCGTCCCGGTCCCCGATTGGGTCTTCCGCGAGTTCGGCCTGCCCGTCGAAACCCGCAATTTCGACTACAACAAAATGCTGTTCCCCGACGGCAAGATGGTGAACCACTGGCGCAACGCCTCCAGCGTCCCGGATATCTGCCAGCCCGAGACCAAAATGTGGTTCTTTTTCCTGGCCGCTTCCTACATGAATATCGGCATTGAGGCCATTCATTTCGGACAGCTCGACCTGATCGGCCGCAATGATCCGGGCTACCACAACTGGGCCGACCTGCTCCAGCGGGTCCGCGGCTACGCCGCTAAGAAGGCGCGCCGCCATTTCCTGATTTGCGATGCCCACGTCCCCAAAGCCGGTCCCGTGGTGGATGGCAAGCTCCTGCTCGACTTCCACTCTTTCCCCCTGCGTCCCAAGGAAGTGGCCGATTCGCCCGGCAAAGCCGTCCTCGAAGTGGGCTACTCCGATAGCCTGTACAACCGCAGCAACGGCGGCGTCGCGCCCAGCGGCTGGAAGTGCGACCACCTGCCGTATCTGGTGGAATTCGACAATTTCGGCGGCACCCGCACCCCCGGCCAGTCGTCGCAGTCCAAAGGCGCTTCCATTTTCACCTGGGGCTACGACGAAATCACCTGGTTCTCGCAACAGCCCGAAGCCTACCGCAACGAGTGGCTTCGGTACGCCTGGAGCTGGCTCAAGGAGCACGACCCCAACGGTCACCTGGAAATGCCGGGCGGCCGCATGTTAACCAATGGGCCGGCCCTTCCCGGAGAGACCGGCGCCAAACAGAACTGGTATTTCGCCAATACCAAGAGCGAAGCCTCTCCCCACGGTTTCAGCCAGGAAGAGACCATTCGCGCGATTTGGGCAGCCGATAAACGGTAACCCCTCCTGTAGCTACCGTTAACGAACAGGTCCGCAAGCAAGGGCTTTTGTTTGTGTCAGGTAGCGTTACGTTAGCGCTCCATTCTAACGTTGTTGGACGGAGCCGCCGGTGGTAGATTTCTACCATCCCTCTAGAGGAGAAGACCTAGTATGTCTCGCAGATTGCCGATTCTGATCGTAACGGTCCTGCTCATCGCCGGTATGTGCTTTGCCCAGGTGGAGCAGGGCGCCATCACCGGAGCTGTCACGGATGGAACAGGAGCATCCATCCTCAAGGCGAAGGTTACTGCTACTAACCAAGCCACAGGCGCTGTGGCCACAGCCGAAACCACCGACGACGGGTACTACAAAATTCCCTACCTGCTGGCCGGGAAATATACCATTTCGGTGGAGATGGCCGGCTTTGCCACCAATAAAGTGACCGACGTGCCGGTGCTGGTGGGCCAGACCGCCACTGTCAACGCTACGTTGAAGCCGGGCAGCGTCCACGATGAAGTCACCGTGGAATCCAACGCTGTCATGGTAGATCAGGTGAGTTCCTCCCTCGGTTATGTCACCGGCGGCACTCAGATCCTGGAACTGCCCACGGGCCGCAGTCCCTATTCCCTGGCAACGCTGGCCCCGGGCGTGATTGCCACCGGCAACACCGGCACCGGGCCGATTGTGAACGGCGGACGGTCCAACACCACGGCCATTCTGCTCGACGGGCAGGACACCCGCAACAATTCCACCTTGGACAACGCCTACACGCCTCCCCAGGAGACGGTGCAGGAAGTCCGTTTTATTACCAACAGCTTTTCGGCCGAGTATGGCCGGTCGGCGGGCGGCGTACTGGCTGCCGCCGGAAAAACGGGCGCCAACCAAGTCCACGGCAGCGCCTACGACTACTTGAAGAACGATAAGCTGAACGCCAATAGCTGGTCCAACAATACCAACAACGTGGCGCGCGGCCGTTCCCGGCACAACGAGTATGGCTTCACCATCTCGGGTCCGGTCTACATTCCCAAAGTTTACAAAGGCAAGAACAAGACGTTCTTCTTCTTCAACTGGGAAGAGATCAACGATCACGGCGTGAGCACGCCCGCCGCCACCGTACCCACGGCCCTGCAAAAGTCTGGCGATTTCTCCCAGACGTTCACCAGTTCCGGCGCTCTGATCACCATCTACGATCCGCTCACCACCGTCCCCAACTCGGCTCAGAAAAGCGGCTTCGGCCGGTCGGTATTCCCCGGCAATGTCATTCCGGCCAATCGGATTGATCCCATCTCCAAAAAGGTCATCGGGTATTATCCGGACCCGACGCTTTCAATCTCTCCCACCATTCAGAACAACTGGTCGCAGAACTTCGGCCTGATCACCCACCAGAACAAGTACTTCACCCGAGAGGATCAGAATTTCGGCGACAAGAACCGCATGTTCTTCCGGTTCGGCTATCAAACCTCGCCCAGGCTGAGCCCCTACACCAACGTCGCCTTCCCCGGTGAAACCACCAACGGCGGCGGCAACCAGGAATCCATCGCTTACAGCTACGCCCTCAGCGACACTCACACGTTCTCGCCGAACCTGGTGGGCGAGTTCCGCTTCGGCTATACCCGCTCCATCATCAAACTGACGCCGCTCAGCGTAGGCTTCGACATCACCAGCCTGGGCCTGCCGAATTATCTGAAAACCGCCTCGGCCGACGCGATCTTCCCCTACTTCACACCGGCCGACTTCACGGCGATTGGTCCTCAGCGCGCCTCTCACGATGTGGACGCTGAGAATACTCCCGAAGTGCAGACTCACTTCACGTGGCTGAAAGGCGCCCATGCGTTAAAGACCGGCGTGGACGTGCTCTTCTGCCAGTTCAACACCTTCCGTCCGGATTATCCGAGCGGCACTTTCAATTACGGCCGCGCCTATACACAAGGTCCGGACCCGGCCACCGCCGCCGCCACCGCCGGCTACGGCCTGGCTTCCATGCTGCTGGGCTCGCCGGATTCCGGCCAGTTCACCGTAGGACCCTCGCTGGCCCTGCTGCAGACCGCCTACAACTGGTATCTGCAGGACGATTGGAAAGTTTCCCGCACGCTCACCATCAATCTCGGCGTCCGCTTCGAGTACCAGACGCCGTTCAAGGAACGCTACAATCACCTGGCCTATTTCGATCCCAACGCCACCGAGCCCGTCACGGGACTGAAGGGCGTTCTGATGCCGACCACGGCTTCGCACCGCTATCCCAGCGATCCGCAGCATAACTTCGCGCCGCGCATCGGCCTGGCCTGGGCGTTCCGGCCGGACACGGTATTCCGCGCCGGGTACGGCATCTTCTACGCTCCGGGTAGCGGCGGTATCGGCTCCAGCCCGGGAGATCTGGGCAGCGGTTCGTCGGTAGCCACCAGTACGTACTTCGGCCAGGTGCCCGCCGCCCCCAATACTCCGGTGGTCGGAGCATCGCTGACCAATCCTTTCGTCACCGGCCTGTTGCCGTATCCCAACAGCCTGGTGGGCAATGGAATCACGGCCATCTTCCCCAACTGGCTCACACCGATGAACCAGATGTGGAATGCCAACATTCAACGCAATGTCACCAGGAACCTGCTGGTGGAAGCCGCTTATATCGGCAGCCGCGGCGAGCATATCTGGAACAATTTCACGGCCGACGCCACGTTCCCGCAGGTTTTGGGACTAGGTACGCAACTCAATAACCTGGTACCCAACCCCTTCTACGGCAAGATCCTCACCGGTTCGATGAGCGCCGCCACCGTCCGTCAGGGCGCTCTGCTTACGCCTTATCCGCAATACAGCGGCGTGGGCGTACTGCGTGGTTCGGTGGGCGATTCGATCTACCACGGCTTCACTCTCCGCGCCGAGCGGAGCTTCACCAAGGGCCTGATGTTCCAGGGCTCTTACACTTCCGCAAAACTGATTGACGACGTGAACGAACGCTTCATCGGCGGCGCCAACTACATCAATCCCTACAATCTGCGCATGTCGCGAGCGCTTTCCAACTCCGACATCTCGCAGCGCTTCGTAGCCAACTACGTGTACGAACTTCCCTTCGGACACGGCAAGCAATTGCTTTCTCACGGAATTGCGAGCTACATTCTGGGCAACTGGCAGAATAGCGGCATTCTCACGTTCCAGACCGGAACCCCCATCGCCATCAGCGCCGCCTGCACCTTCTCCGGCGCCAGTGGATATGGATGCTACGCCAACCGGTCCAAGGATCCCAACCTCTCGAGCGGACAGAGCATGGCCCAGTGGTTCGACACGACGGCCTTCACCAGCCCTGCCGCCTACTCGTTCGGCAACGGCTCCCGTACCGAACCGAATCTGCGCAACCCCGGTACCATCGGGTTCGATTCCGTCCTCAGCCGCTGGCAGCCGATTAAGGAGCGGATGCGTCTGCAGTTCCGCGCCGAGATGTACAACATGCTGAACCACCCGAATTTGGGTGCGCCCAGCGCCAGCATCACCTCCGCCACCTTCGGCAAGATCACCTCGAAGAGCGGCAATCGCACCATGACCATGGCGCTCCGTCTGGAGTTCTAGGTCTTTCACTCCCACGCTCGCGGCCCCGAGAATTCGGGGCCGCGAATGACTAAATATCGAAGTTTTCCTGGCAGGCGAAAGCGCCTGCCCCAATAAAAAGGGAAATCCTCATGACTCGAAGAACGTACTTCGGTGCGTTGGGCGGGGTACTTGCGGCCGTGCCGGCGGGCCTCAAGGCCGACGGATTAACTGACGACACCCCGGCTCTCCAGAAACTCCTCGACACCGCCCTCGCCTCGGGCGGCACGGTCCGGCTCCCGGCCGCCAAGTACCTCATCGCCGGCAACCTCACCATCCCTCCCGGAGTCTCGCTCGAGGGCGTCCACGATTCTCCCCGCTGGCCGGCCCCCCTGGCCGGCACCGTGCTGCTCTCCACAGGCGGCCGCGATAAAGAGGATGCACCGGCACTCTTCGAACTCGGCAGCGGCTCCATGGTCCGAGGCCTCACCGTCTACTACCCCGAACAAAAAGCCACGGAGATCCACCCCTATCCCTGGACCTTCCACCTCCAGGGTCTCGACAACACCGTCGAAAACGTCACGCTGGTCAACTCCTACAACGGCATCAAAGTAGGACCCGAAACCAACGGCCGCCATCGCATCCGCAGTGTGGTAGGCTGCGCCCTGCGCCGCGGCATCCTGGTGGACCGCACCACCGACATCGGCCGCATCGAGAACATCCAGTGGCATTGCGACATCTGGATGGCCAAGGAAGTCGGCGGCAATCGCCCGGCCGTCTATGAGTACATGTGGAAGAATCTGGAGGCTTTCACCTTCGGCCGCACCGATTGGGAGTACGTCACCAACACCTTCGTCTTCCCGGTCAAGACCGGCTACCGTTTCATCCGCACTCCCTCGGGCGCCTGCAACGGTCAGTTCTCCGGCATCGGCGCCGACGCGGCCCAGCGCTGCATCTCCGTCGAAGCCATACAGGCCATGGGCCTGCTCATCACCAATGGCGAATTCGTCTGCATGCACGGCGATGAGCGCATCCAGGTAGTGATCGAACCCACCTGCAACGGCTCCGTCCGGCTGGTGAACTGCGCCTTCTGGGGCCCCTCGCGCCAGTGCGTCCTCTCCCACAATCAGGGCGCGCTGTCGCTTAACGATTGCTACGTGGAAATCTCCGGCCGCTCCAACACCGGCATGCTCCACGAAGTTTCCCTGGTGGAAGCCGACGGCGGCAAGGTGCAAATCCGCGGCTGCACCTTCAAATCGCGCGGCGTCGAACCGCACATCGTGTTGAAGGACGGCGTGAAGCACGCTATCGTGAGTGAGAATAACGGAGTCAACGGTGTGCATGTGGTCAATCAGATCGGCGACAAGGCCATCATCGTGAATAACGAGCCGCCGCAGGAAACCAAATGAAAATCGCCCTTCGCTTCTCCTTATTTGCAATCTTCTGCGGCGCCGTCCTGCAGGCAGCCGGTCCCGTCGATCCGTCCACGCTCGATGGCAAAGTCCTGCTCGGTTATCAGGGCTGGTTCACCTGCCCCGACGATGGCTCGGGCCGCTGGACCCACTGGTCGCGCGGAACGCCGGCGCCGGAGACGCTCACCGTCGAGTACTTCCCCGACGTGCGCGAACTCGATCCCGATGAGCGCTGCATGATCCCCGGCATGACCATCGATGGCAAACCGGCCTACCTGTTTTCCTCGCGCAATCCCAAGACGGTGGCCCGCCACTTCCAGTGGATGAAAGATTACGGACTCGACGGAGTCCTGGTGCAGCGCTTCATCGGCAGCACGCGCGCACGGCAGGCCGAAGGCGACGTGGTGTTGAAGAACGTGATGGCCGCCGCCAAGGAATCGGGACGGACGTTCGCCATCGAGTACGATATCAGCGGCGGCAATCCCGAGACTTTCGGTCAGATGCTGAAGGACGACTGGGCCTACCTGGTGAACGATCTCAAAGTGACGGCGCACCCGAATTATCAAAGGCACAACGGCAAGCCGCTGCTTTCCATCTGGGGCATGGGCCTCAACGAAAACGGTCATCCGCCGGCCGACGCGAAGGTGGCCCTGGAACTGGTGGAATGGTTCAAGACCAAAGCGCCCGCCGCGCAGCGGGTCACATATATGGGCGGCACGCCCTCCCGCTGGGGCACTCTGACGAACGACTCCCGCACAGACCCGGAGTGGGCCAAAGTCTACGCCGCAATGGACATTGTGCAACCCTGGACGATTGGCCGCTACGGCTCGATCGACGCGGCCGACAAGTGGAAAGACGACTACCTGGTGCCCGACGTTAAACTCGCGGCGCAGAACCACCAGATATATATGCCCGTGATTTTCCCCGGCTTCTCCTGGAGCAATCTGAAGAAGAACGCTCGCAAGAATCAGATTCCGCGACTGCGCGGCGAGTTCCTCTGGCGTCAGGCCTATAACGCCAAAATGGCCGGCGCCAAAGTCCTCAAGATCGCCATGTTCGACGAAGTGGACGAAGGCACTGCCATTCTGAAAATCGCGTCGCATCGCAAAGACGCTCCGGAACAAGGCTTCTGGCTCACGCTGGATGCCGATGGCGCCGACCTGCCCAGCGATTGGTACCTGCGGCTGGCCGGCGAAGTGACGCGCATGTTCCATGGAGACATCCAGCCGGATCCCAAACTTCCGGCGCACCCCGGACCCCCGATTCAATGAAACTCATACTTCCCCTTTCTCTTGCCTGCTTCACGCTGGCCGCGCAGACGGCGCACGTGAAGGAACCCGTCGATTACGTAAATCCGAATATCGGCACCATCGGCCATCTGCTCACGGCCACCGTGCCCTACGTGCAAGTCCCGCACGGCATGGCGCGGATCGCCCCGGTGACCACCCCGGGCACACAGGACCGGTATCTGGCCGATCGCATCTTCGGCTTCCCGGCCGGTCCGGCCACCCTGGCGGCGTATACCGGCGATAATGCGGTGTCGCATTACGATCATGATTTCGAAACCACCACGCCCTTCTCTTACAAGGTGCGGCTGGACGATTCCGACATTCAGGCCGAAGCCACCGCCACGCAATCGGCCGCCTATTTCCGCTTTCAATTCCCAGCGGCGGCGCACGCCCACATTTCGCTGAACGTGCGCGGCGGGCAGGTGGAAACTGCCGGCGCGGATGCGGTCTCCGGGTCAGGCAGTGCGGGACGCAATGAAGGCGCCGCCGGCATCCACTATTTCTTCTATGCCGAGTTCTCCAAGGCTCTGCCGCGCGACGCCAGTCAGGCGTCGGTGAGAGGCAGCTTCGTCGCCGATTTCCCGACGACGGTCGGTGAGTTTATCGAGGTGCGCGTGGGCACTTCGCACATCAGCGTGGAGCAGGCCAAAAAGAATCTTCAGCGCGAGATCCCCAAGTGGGGCTTCGACGTGGTGAAGGCCAAAACGCGGGCCGCCTGGAATCAGGCGCTCAGCACCATCCTGGTGAAGGGCGGCACCGAAAAGCAGAAGACCATTTTCTATACCGCGCTCTATCGCACGCTGTGCCGCATGACGGACATCACCGAAGACGGCCAGTATTACAGCGGTTACGACCAGAAGGTCCACACGGCCGACGGTCATGATTTCTATGTGGACGACGGGCTGTGGGACACCTACCGCAGCGCGCATCCGCTTTCGCTGCTGATTGAGACGCAGCGCCAGTTGGACATGGTGCGTTCGTACATTCGGATGTACCAGCAGAGCGGCTGGATGCCTTCCTTTCCGTCGCTCGGCGGCGATCGCGCGGTGATGATCGGCCATCATTCCACCGCGCTCATCGCCGACGTCTACGCGAAGGGTTATCGCGATTTCGACGTCGAGGCAGCCTACGCCGGCATGAAGAAGAACGCCATGGAGTCCACGCTCCTGCCGTGGAAGCGCGGCGGACTGACGGATCTGGACAAGGTCTATATGGAGAAGGGCTTCTTCCCTGCCCTCGCCAAGGGCGAGACGGAAACCTCGAAAGACGTCCACGCGTCGGAACGCCGCCAGGCCGTCTCCGTCACTCTGGAGAATTGCTACGACGATTGGTGCCTGTCCCAAGTCGCCAAAGGTCTCGGCAAGCAGGACGATTACGCCTACTTCCTGAAGCGCGCCCATAATTACGCCAACGTGTTTAACGAGAAGACCGGCTTCATGACGCCCAAGAGCGCCGACGGAAAATGGGTGGAGGATTTCGATCCGAAACTCGGCGGCGGTCAGGGCGGACGCGCCTGGTTCGCCGAGTGCAATTCCTGGGTCTACACCTGGCACGTGCAGCACGATCCGGCGGGACTGATGGCGCTGATGGGCGGCAAGGACAAGTTCGCCGCCAAGCTGGAGCAGTTATTCAACGAGCAGCCCGGCACCTCAAAGTTCGCCTTCCTGGGACAGTTCCCCGATATGACGGGCCTCATCGGCATGTACCCGCAAGGCAACGAGCCGGCCTTCCACATCCCCTATTTGTTCGACTATTGCGGCCAGCCCTGGAAGACGCAGCGGCGCGTGCGCCAGATCATGGACGTCTGGTACGGGGACGGTCCTCTGGGCATCTGCGGCGATGAAGATGGTGGCGCCATGTCGAGCTGGTACGTGCTCAGCGCCATGGGCTTTTACCCGGTGAGTCCGGGCCAGCCGGCGTACGAGATCGGCAGTCCGCTGTTTGAAGAGACGCGGATCACGCTGGATAAGGGCAAGATCTTCACGATCACCGCCCGCAACGTCTCGGCGCAAAACAAGTACATCCAATCGGCCATGCTCAACGGCAAGGCCTGGGACAAGCCCTGGTTCGCCCATTCCGATATCGCCGGCGGCGGCAGCCTGGTCCTGGTCATGGGTCCGAAGCCGAACCTGACCTGGGGCACCGGCCCCGACGCCGCACCGCCTTCGATGACGAAGTAGGGCGGAAACTACCGGCACCGCATTCAACACGGAGGACGGA